>CAJXKB010000030.1 GCA_913055825.1 uncultured Bacteroidota bacterium | reverse complement strand
ATTATACGCTTCCTTATTGGAGAGGGAGCACAAAGGTCTGAAATATTTTCAAAATCAGCCATGCACTTTTTCTCGAATATCTTCCCGCAAAACATTTTTTAAAATCTTTCCAACCGGATTACGGGGTATAGCCTCAATGAATTCAATCCGTTCGGGCCATTTATATTTTGCTACACCTTTTTCTTTTAGGAATAAACTCAAATCATTGATAGATATTTTATCTCCTTTCTCAGGTACAATGTATGCGCAAACTTTTTCATCAAGGCGTTCATCAGGCATAGCCACTACCGCAGCGTCTTTTACTTTTGGATGGGCAAAAATATAATTCTCAATTTCCTGGGCACTGATGTTGTTTCCTCCACGAATAATGATATCCTTTTGGCGATCGTAAAATGAAATAAGATCGTTTTCTTTCACAATAAACCGGTCCCCGGTGCGGAAAAAACCATCCTTTGTAAAGCTATTTTTTGTGGCTTCCGGGTTTTTATAATAATGGGCAATAACTCCAGGGCCTTTGTAAACAAGCTCACCGGTATCATTAATTTCGGTCAACTCATTACCAGCCGGATCAATAATTTTGGTTTCGATTAAATTGGCACAGGCCGAATGCCAATGTGAGCCGGGTTTCCCATATTGAGGAAAATGGCTTACGCGAAGCTTGTCATCGGGGACTTCGCCGATACCGGAAACAATTCCCGTACCTTCATTTTGTCAGAGTTTGCCTTTACATGTGCTTTAAAGTAGTCAATAAGTGTTGTGTCATTCCAAACACCCAGTTTAGTATATTTTACTATACTTTCTTGTGTTGCAAAAATCATAGCTCCATTATTTTAGTTGATGAATAATTTCATTTGTATGTTGACCATAATCTTCTGGTAGTTGTCCTGCCCTGGAGGGTGTCCGACTAAATCTGGGAGCCGGTGCAGGTTGCATAATCCCCTGTTGTTCAATAAAAACAGATCGGGATTTATTTGGCTCAAACTCAATGGCTTCTTTCATGCTTAAAACAGGAGCGGCACAGGTGTTTTCCTTAAACAAAATTGCAGACCACTCGTCCCGGGTTTTAAGTTTGAATATTTTCTTCAGTTGTTCTTTTTGGGTTGGCCAGTTGTCTGATTTCCACTGGTCGGCAAATACTTTGTTATCAATTGGCAATAATTCAATTAATTTTTTATAAAACTGAGGTTCAAGGGCACCAAGTGCCATAAATTTTTCATCCTTCGTTTCATAGATGTTATAATAAGGTGTACCTCCGTCAATCAAATTGCTTTCCCTTTTAAGCGACCAGAAATCTGTTTGCATATAGCCGTAAAACATTGCCATCAGTTGGGCAACTCCATCAACCATGGCTGCATCCACTATCTGGCCTTTGCCCGACCGTTCCCTTTCGAGAAGTGCAGCGAGAATTCCATTCATCAAAAGCATACCTCCCGCGCCGTAATCTGCAATCAAATTAAGCGGTATGGAGGGTTTTTCTTTGGTCCCAATGGCATGCAAAGCCCCGCTAACAGCGAGGTAATTAATGTCGTGTCCTGCAAAATTTGTCAAATCGCCCTCCTGACCGTAACCGGTAATACGGCCATAAATTAACTTTGGGTTGCTTTTCATGACAATTTCAGGTGCGAAACCTAACTTTTCCATAACACCCGGTCGGTAGGGGTCAATCAACACGTCGGCTTCATCAATTAATTGACGAACCAATTGTCGTTGTGACACATCTTTTAGATCAAAAAAAGTGGATTTCTTGCCCCGGTTCAGGATTTCATACTTTGCGGCAACCAATCTAAGTTCGGCGTTTTTACGCTCAACACGAACTACTTCGGCACCCATGTCGGCGAGGAGCATGCCTGCAAAAGGCCCGGGGCCGACACCACCCATCTCAACCACTTTATATTCCGTTAATGTCCCCATTTTAAAGTCCTAACTTTTTAGCAATAATCATTTTCATAATTTCGGATGTTCCGGCATAAATGGTTTGTACCCTTGCATCCACATAAAATCGGGAAATGGGGTATTCGGCCATGTAACCATATCCTCCGAATAGTTGCAGACACCGATCAGTTATTTCTTTATTTAGTTCGCAGATTTTGTACTTGGCCATACTTGTCTCCATCAAAACAGGTTCATTGTTCAGATGGGCAAAAATGGCGTGATCGATAAAACTTCTACCCATATTTAACAAGCTGGCCATATCGGCCATTTCGAATTGGATATGTTGGAACTGACTAATGGTTTTGCCAAAGGCCTTCCGTTCCTTGATATATTGTAAAGCCAGTTGAAAGGCAGCCTCAGCAGTTGCCTGGCATCCAATAGCTACCGAAAGGCGTTCTTCGGGTAATTTCTCCATCAGATAATAAAACCCTTTCCCTTCTTCACCCAACAAATTTTCGGCAGGAATTTTGCAATTATCAAAAAACAACTCTGCCGTATCCTGTGCTTTTAATCCGATCTTTTTCAGTGTTTTACCGCGACTGAAACCAGGGGTATCGCTCTCCACCAGAAACAGGCTGACCGCCTGATGTGCCGGTGTGTCTTTATCACCTGTTCTTGCAGCTACCACCACCAAATCAGATAATAGACCATTAGAAATGAAAGTTTTCTGCCCGTTGATCACCCAGCTGCTTCCTTCTCTTACCGCAGTTGTCCTGATTCCTGCCAGGTCGGATCCTGCTCCGGGCTCCGTCATGGCAATGGCTAAAATTGTATCGCCCGTAACACACGACGGAATATATTTCCAGATCTGTTCGGCAGAACCAAAACGGGTTATATACGGCGCAGCAATATCGTTGTGCAGCGACAGGAACAAACCGATAAAGCCGGACGCAGAAAGCTCTTCCATTACGATGACAGAGAATAGGTAATCGGCGTTAAAACCGCCATATTTTTCATCAGCCCATGGCAACAGAAAACCTTGGTCACCACACTTTTTCCATATCTCCCTTGAAACAATTCCGTCTTCTTCCCATTGGGCATAATTGGGGGCTATTTCACGAGCAATAAACGCTTTAAGTGATTGACGAAATAGCTCATGTTCTTCGGTAAAAGGCAGGTTTCTTTTCATTTTTTTAGATTTTATAAACAGGGTATTATTCGAATATCCGATTTCTTGCAGCCATTTCAAGCAATAAATCGGGCACGGTAAAACGTTTCCCGAATTTGTTTTCCAGATGTTTTGCCTTTTCAACAAATTCTGTAAGTCCGTAATCATTGATGAACTGCAGTGTACCGCCTTTAAATGCGGGAAATCCCCAACCGAAAATGCTTCCGATGTTTGCATCTCCAACACTGGTCAAAACACCTTCTTCCAAACACTTCACCGTTTCGATAGCCTGAATAAACATCAGCCTTTCAATCATTTCATTTTGTTCTAACACTGTGCCTGTTAATGGGAATATATTTGGCAATTCACCCCAAAGATGTTTAGGCTCTCCGGCAGGATAATCGTAAAATCCCGAACCCGAAGCCCTGCCCTTCCGGTTAAATTTATGAATCATCTTTTCCACAACAGCATCAGCAGGGTGAGACGGCCTGATTTTACCTTCGGCTTTTAAATCAGCCTCAGTTTGTTTGTTGATATGCTCCACTAAAGTAAGGGTAATTTCATCAGTTAGCGCAAGAGGCCCGACAGGCATACCGGCAGCAATGCCAGCCGACTCGACACATTGCGGATTTTGACCTTCACCCAAAAGTGCCAGTCCTTCTTCAACATAAGTACTGAAAACACGGGAAGTATAAAATCCGCGGTTGTCGTTAACAACAATGGGTATCTTTTTGATACTTAACACAAAATCAAACGCTTGTGCCAGTGTCTCTGTGGAAGTATTTTTACCTTTAATGATCTCAACCAGTTGCATTTTATGAACCGGTGAAAAGAAATGAAGGCCTATAAATTTATCCTGATGTGAAAACGCAGTGGCAAGTCCCGAAATGGGTAGTGTGGACGTGTTAGATGCAAAAAAGCCTGTTTTTGTTAAAAACGGTTCTGCTTCCTGTGTTACCTTTGCTTTTAATTCCCTGTTTTCAAAAACAGCTTCAATAATCAAATCGCTATCTTGTAAAAGTCGGGGATTATCAGCCGGGGTAATCCGTTTTAAAAGCTGTTGTTTCTTTTCAGCAGTAATCTGGCCTCTGTCAAGCCTTTTATTTAAGATTGCCTCGATTTTATCCAAACCTTTTACAGCCCTTTCCATGGAAACATCTTTCAAAACTACCTGGTATCCGGCCAGGGCTACCGAATAAGCAATGCCGTGCCCCATCATTCCGGCACCAAGTATTCCGACTTTTTTAACAGGTACTGAAGGCGACAATTTTGGGCGACTATTCCCTTTTTTCAGATCATTAAATTGGTACCAAAGCGTGTTGATCATATTTTGAGCCACATTTCCCCTGGCAATTTTGACAAAATAACGTGATTCAATCCTCAGGGCCGTATCAAAGTCAGTAACAGAGCCTTCGGCCAACACACTGAGAATGGCAGCAGGGGCCGGATAGTGTCCTCTGGTTTTTTTCATCAATAAGGCAGGAGCAGCTGTGATGATCTGAGCCATTTTGGGATTCATAATATTTCCGCCCGGAAGTTTGAACCCTTTCACATCATAAGCTTGTGCCGTCTTTGGGTGAGCATTTATCCATTTAATGGCAGTGGGAATTAACTCCTCAGCATTATCAACGACAGCATGAATCAACCCCGCTTCCAATGCTTTTGTCGGGGAGAGCACCTTTCCTTCGGTAAGGTAACCGAAAGCCTTTTGTAATCCCATAGCTCTTGAAATCCTGCTAACCGCACCTCCTATGGGTAAAATTCCCAGCTTAATATACGGCAAACCGATCTTAATTTTGTTGTTGTTTAAAGCGATACGGTAATGAGTGGCCAGGGTCATCTCGAAGCCACCACCAAGACAACTGCCACTGATTACAGAAACAACAGGTTTTCCAATAGTTTCCAGCTTTCGCAATGAAGACTTGAATTTCTCGGTTAAGGCAAACAAATCACCAGCTGAAGGCCTGTTGGTTAAAATTTTAAAATCAATCTTGCTCATAAAGGATTTTTTTGCTGAGCTGAGGATGACGCCTTTCAATTCCTTCTCGGCAACTAATTGTTTTACAGCCTCCTGAAGATCATTAATAAACGGAATAGTAATACTATTTACAGATTGGCTTTTGTCATTTAAAACCAAGTTCACAATTCCGTTTTCTAAAACTTCATATTCGATGGTATTCATTTCTTTAGATTTAAATTCTTTCAATAATTGTAGCAATACCCATTCCTCCGCCAACACAAAGTGAAATTAATGCGGTTTCTTTGTCTCTTCTTTCAAGTTCGTCGAGGGCTGTTCCCAGCAACATGGCACCTGTTGCCCCAAGGGGATGCCCCATGGCCATGGCACCTCCGTTTACGTTTACATGATCGAGATTATTAATTTGAAGATCCTTTAAAAAGCGTAGCACCACTCCGGCAAATGCTTCGTTAATTTCGATTAAATCAAGATCATTCACTGTCATTCCTGCCTTTTTAAGGGCTTTTAAGGATGCCGGTCCGGGGCCTACCAACATGATTGTAGGTTCTGTAGCCACCAGACCCATTGAGACAATTCGTGCCCGGGGCTTCAATTCCAGGCGTTTGCCTATTTCTTCGGATCCGACTAAAACAGCAGTTGCCCCGTCAACAATACCCGAAGAGTTTCCGGCAGTATGAATATGGTTAATTTTTGAAACCATAGGATATTTTCGCAAAGCGACCTCATCAAAGCCAATACTACCGGCCATCTCAAAAGCAGGTTTCAATGACGACAAATCAGATAAGGTTGTTCCAATTCGCATATGCTCATCGTGATCCAAAATAAGCAAACCGTTTTGGTCGTAAACAGGTACTTCAGATTTAAAAAACCCTTTTTGTGTAGCTTCAGCAGCCCGGGATTGAGAAATTAAGGCCAATTCATCCAAATCACGACGGGAAAAACCTTCCATAGTTGCCAATAAATCTGCACTAATCCCCTGTGGCACAAATCCCGTTTGAATACTTACATCAGGGTCTAAAAACCAAGCCCCTCCGTCAGAAGCCATGGGCACACGCGACATCACCTCCACACCGCCCCCAACAATTAAATCATCGAAACCGGAAGCAACCTTTGCCGCTGCAATATTAACAGCTTCAAGACCTGATGCACAAAAACGGTTCAACTGCATACCGGGGACGTCAACATCCCAGTTGGCATAAAGTGCTGCTGTTCGTGCTATATCACCACCTTCTTCTCCAATAGGGGTAACACATCCCATAATAACATCATCAATCTGGGCGGTATCAAGTTTATTTCGCTTCTCAAGTTCCTGCAAAACCGAGCTTAACAAACGGACGGGTGTAACCTCATACAATGAACCCGTTCGTTTTCCCTTACCACGCGGCGTTCGTATGGCATCATAGATAATTGCTTTTCGCGACATAATTATATTTTTAAATAATGAACAATTGCTTGCTTTGAAAACTCCAACATCTCCTTTATGTGTAAGTCAGCATTGGGTTTGTAAGCTTTCATTTGGATAATCCCCGAAAAGTTAATCCATAACAAATCAGTAAGATGATAAACGTCTACTCGTTTGATGAGCCGATTCTTAATGGATACGCTAATCAATTCACGGAATTCAGTATAGAATAATTTTACCTTTGAAATAATAATCAGCCTTCTTTCTTCACTTAAAGATTTAACCAGGCGAAGTTGTTGCTGAAAAATGATGATGATTTCAAAGGAGCTCGGATCAGCACAATAAATATCATAAAGATGGCCGTATATTTTGTCAAATAGTTCCTCAACTGAAGAAATTTTTTGTATAGAAACCTCCGTTTTTATATCATCCAAACGGCCTTTTACCGCATCAAGGATGGGCAGCATAAGTGAAAAAAATAATTCATCTTTACTTTTAAAGTATTGATAAACCGTTGGCTTGGTGATTTCGGCACATTTTGCTATGGAATCCATGGTAGCCTTCGCGTAGCCTTCCTTAAAAAATATTTTTTTTGCTGCTTCCAATATGGAATCTCTCCTGTATTCCTTTTCTCTTTCAACCCTGGCAGCAGATATGCTTTTATTTTTATTCATTTAACTATTAGTAAAATTACTTAACTTTTAGCAAAAATATATTACTATTAGTTAAATTGCAAATTTTTCAAATAAAAAGTTGATTCTTCCCACATGAGGTAGTACTATTCTTTTTGTATTTTTGAGCAAAATGCGCAAAAGACATTACACTTCGTTTCATGATTCATCAAAGCATACAAAAAATTTACCGTGCGAAAAAGGAGGAACTTTTATTTTCTTTACTTATTCCCAGCTGGAATAACCTGCCCTATCTGAAACTTTGTATTGACAGCATCAGAAAACATTCTCATTTCAAGCATCAAATCATTGTTTTGATTAATGAAGGTAAAGACGGAAGCCTGCCGTGGATAGCCTCGCAAAGTGACATCGATTATGTATTTGCCGAAGAAAACCTGGGCATATGCTATGGGTTAAATGTTTGTCGTTCGCTTATCGAAACGGACTATGTGGTATACATCAACGATGATATGTATGTGCTTCCGGACTGGGATCTAACACTTTGGGATGAAGTTCAGTCCATCGGACACGGGAATTTTATGTTATCGAGCACCATGATTGAACCTTTTGAAACCGGCAATCCATGTGTGATTGTAAAAAATTTCGGTGACAGCCTTGAAAACTTTCAGGAAAAGGAGCTGCTCAATGAGTTCCGCAAACTGAAAAAAAACGACTGGAGCGGCAGCACCTGGCCGCCCATGATAGTACCCCTGAACTTATGGGACATGGTGGGTGCAATGAGCCCTGAATTTTCTCCGGGGATGTATTCCGACCCAGATTTATCCATGAAGTTATGGAATGCGGGCGTGCGATATTTTAAAGGAGTCAGCAAAAGCAGGGTATATCATTTTGGCTCAAAATCGACATGGCGTGTTCGTAAAAATAAAGGCCGTCAACGCTTTATGCAGAAATACGGAATGTCGGCACGAAGTTTTTTAAAATATTATTTAAAAAGAGGAGAAGATTTTACAGGACCTTTACCGGAGGTTAAACTTCCCCTGACGGAAAAGTTAAAAAATAAAATCAAGCTGCTGGAGCAGTTATTCTAAAATAATTATACTACTGAATAAGGTTTATCTATGAAAAAATACAATTTTGATAAAATTATTTCAAGGGAAAACACGGATAGCGTAAAGTACGACTTCCGTGAGGAATATTTTGGGAAAGCCGATGTGTTGCCCATGTGGGTAGCAGATATGGATTTTGAAACCCCTGATTTTATTGTTGATGCGATTCGTAAAAGGGCGGCACATCCTATTTACGGTTATTCCATTATGTCGAAAACATATCATGATTCAATTGTCAACTGGCAGAAAACAAGGCACAAATGGCAAATTGAAAAAGATTGGATTAGCTTTACGCCCGGGATTGTCCCTGCCATTAATTTTGCCATCCTGAGTTTTACCGAAAAAGGGGAAGGCGTTATTGTACAGCCTCCGGTTTATTTTCCGTTTTTTGAAGCCATTAAAGCCAATGGCCGTATTCAAATAGAAAATTCTTTACATATTGATTCACAACACTATCAAATTGATTTTGGCGATTTGGAGAAAAAAGCAAAAGATGCCAAAATGTTGCTACTTTCAAATCCGCACAACCCAACAGGTCGCTGTTTCACAAGAGCTGAATTACAAACCATCGGTGATATTTGTGTACGAAACAATGTGATTATCATATCGGATGAAATCCACAACGACTTGATTCTTCCCGGAAATGAGCATATTCCCATGGCAAGTGTGTCGGATAAAATCGCCGACATTACCGTTACCTGCATCGCGCCAAGCAAAACTTTCAACATAGCCGGACTTGCTACCTCTTCAGTGATTATTTCCAACAAAGCCCTGCGGGAGAAATTTCAAAAAACATTGCACCAGCTACATATTTTCAGGGGGAATTTATTCGGATATGTGGCTTCCACTGCCGGCTATCAGCATGGGGCGCTGTGGGTTGACCAGCTCATGCAGTATATTCAGCAAAATTTTGATTTCTTGTCGGAATTTCTTCTTTCTGAGCTTCCGCACCTAAAGCTTACGCATGCAGAAGGGACTTATCTTGCATGGATCGATTTCCGGGAAACCGGCCTCAGCGATAAAACGATTAAAGATAAGTTAATATTTGAAGCCGGTCTGGGTTTCAGCCACGGACCCATTTTCGGTAACGGCGGACAGGGTTTCCAGCGTGTTAATCTCGCGACCCCGCTAAGTGTAGTTGAGGAAGCCTGTCATCGTTTAAAGAAAGTATTCTGACCTGCCCCAATTTTAAATCAAAAAACATAAAAAAGGTTCAAATCGGTAAACTTGAACCTTTCTCAATATTTCAATCCGTAAATACGGGCAGTCTGACAGATCAAGTCAAAGATCAGAACTACTTTTGGCCCATAATTTCTTTATTCATAGAAATGGCAGAACGCTCCACGGTCATCTTCATACCATTTCCCACTTCGATCACCACGGTAGATTCTTTCAAATCAACAATCTTACCATGGATACCGCCAATAGTAACTATCTTGGTGCCCTTTTCCAAACTTTTGCGGAATTCTTTTTCCTTTTTTGCCTTTTTGGTCTGAGGCATAATAAAAAAGAAGTAAAATACCAGCAAAATCAAAAATAGAGGCAACAATGACATCCATGTACTTTGTTCTCCTTTTGCAGCTTGTAATAAAATAAATAACGTGTTCATTTTCTAGTGTTTAATTTAAACTTATCTTGATTTTAATTGATTTAATTTCCTAATTTTTCGGTATTTCCACCATAGCTTTAATGCGTAAAACAATTCGCTGTGGGTCAGTATTGGAAAGTATCATAATACTTTTATTTTGATAACCCATTTTATGTGTGCTGTTAAACGTAACATCAATATCACCCTCAGCTCCCGGTTTAACAGGCTTGTGTGGATATCTGCCTACAGTACAGCCACAACTGGTACTAATACGGTTAATTCTGAGATCGGCATTGCCTACATTTTTGAAATGAAAACTATATTTTACAATTTCGCCTTGTGCCATTTTTCCAAAATCGTGAACGGTTTGGTCAAAAACCAGAACAGGTACCTTTTTATTGGTTTTATTAGTAACAGAAGATTTTTGTTTGTTTGCCTGAGTACTATTTTTTACTGATTTTGTTCCATTATTACATGCCGTTAGGCTTAACATACCGGCAAACAACATCAAAAACATTTTCAATTTCATAAGGTATTTATTTTTTATGACTTGCAAAGATACTTACAGAACCTTTATAAACTACTTTTTTATCTTTAAAACCTTTACATTTTAATACATAAAAGTAAGTTCCATCAGGAAGATTGCCGCCATCCCAATTATTTTGATAGTTTTTCGATTCAAAAACAATTCGGCCAAACCGGTTAAAAATCAACAAATCGGTACTCTCGTAATAAGCATTCAACGGTTTATATCCTGAATTTACACTACCCGCTTTCAATCCGCTATTTTGATTTTTGGAGGCCCCTCCACCATCGGTTATCACAAAATAGTCGTTAATACCATCGCCATTGGGGGTAAACACATTTGGAATAAACAAATGTACCGGAAACACCTGTACTGTTTTGGTATAAAGCGTATCGCAACCCTGCTTATTGGTAACTGTTAAATAAGCCTTGTAAGTACCTGTTTGGGTAAAGGTATAGTTTACATCCTTGTCCGAATAGGAATTCGGGTCATTGTCGAATTCCCAAAAATTATTGGAAATCTGAATCGTATCGGACGACAGGTTCTCAAATGAAAATTTTATGTGCGGATTTTGAATGTAAGCCGTATCCGGATCAGCAATTACCTTCACCAAAGGATTAGGGAAAGCCTGTGTATAAAAGGTGTCTCTTACTGAACAGCCATTGGGATCCTCAACACTGATATTGTAATATTGATGAGCAGCCAGTCCCACAGCCACCGAGCGGTCGCCGGGCGAAATTTGAATCGGGCTCACATTCCAAAAATAATGATATTCATTGGCTGAAAAGCCACCTGAAGCAGTGGCTTTTACCTGGGCCGTGTTTCCGTTGTCCTGGTCGGCATCCGTACAGGTTAATTGTAATTGCCGAAAAGCCACATTAATCTTTGCCGATACATTCACATGGAAAAGGCTGCTGGTACAACTATTACCGGATGACGGATCAGTTACTGTTACCTGAAAATCAGTGGGTTTTGTTATTTTTACACGAATAGATGCCGTAGTATCACCGGTTGGGTTCCACAAATATTTTAAACCGTTTTGTTGTGGTACACTCAATACAAATTCCTCGCCATAACATACCGGCTGTGCACGATTAATAGAAATTGTACATGGGAGTTGCGCAATACTTGCAGTGTCTAATCCTAAGATCATCCCAATGAGAAGCGGCAAAAATGCAAAGTAAAAATTAACATTCTTGATCATGAAGCACTATTCAAAATAATATACCTTATCAAACAAAAGGACAAATTTATAAAAAAATCAATCGGAAACTCGTTGGGGTTCTATGGTAAAACTTTGTCTTGCCTCAAAACAATCCAGTGTCAAGCATCACCAATGTACAATTGCTGATAGTTTCAATTCCTTTTTCAGAAACCAACTCCATGAGTTCCCTGTTTTCAGTTCCCGGATTAAAGATTATTCGTTTAGGATGTAACCCGATGATGTAGTCGTAATAGGGCTTTTGTCGCTGCGGCCCTATGTATAAAGTGATGGTATGGATATCGCTCAAATCAGGAAAACCAGTTTCAAAATGCAGGCTTTTCACTTCTCCCGCCCGTAATGCCAAAGGCACCACCTCATGGCCGTATCGCAATAATTTGCGGATGGCTTTGTTGCTATAGCGCTCCTTCTTTTCGCTGGCACCGATAACTAATGTTCTCATAAAAATGTAAAATTCATTTGCTGTTAAGCCATAAACGATATAATTCGGAAATTATTGCAGCCCGGTTTGTAACATTCAGCCATATTGACATTGTAATTTGATTTTAACTGTCAGATTTACAGTTTTTTAATTAACTTTATGATTTGGTAAACCCTTTGCAATAAGCAGCAGAAAAAAGGAGGAAACTAAAATGAATTTTAATCAATTTACGATAAAATCACAAGAAGCCATTCAAAAGGCTCAGGAGCTGACTGTTCAAAACGGACAGCAAGCCATCGAGAGCATCCATTTATTAAAAGGGATTTTGTTAGTGGATGAAAATGCCACACCATTTTTGCTTAAAAAACTAAATGTTGATTTTCCTGTATTTTCGCAGGCTGTGGACCGAATCATTCAGTCGCTCCCTAAAGTAAGCGGTGGCGAAGTGTATCTGTCGAGGGATGCAAATCAGGTTTTACAAAAAGCCCCAACTTACCTCGCCGAATTCAAAGATGAATTCGTGTCCGTTGAGCATCTTCTGTTGGCTTTGTTAGAGGTGAAAAGTACGGCATCCGATTTAATAAAGGATAACGGCATCACCAAGAAAGGATTGATTGCTGCTATTAAAGATTTGCGGAAAGGCTCCAGTGTAAACAGTCAAACAGCCGAAGACCAGATCAACGCGCTGAACCGCTATGCACTGAACCTCAACGAGATGGCAGCCAGCGGCAAACTTGATCCGGTTATTGGCCGCGATGACGAAATCCGCCGGGTGTTACAGATTTTGTCGCGTCGTACCAAAAACAACCCAATATTAATTGGAGAGCCGGGTGTGGGGAAAACAGCAATTGCCGAAGGTATCGCCCACAGGATTGTGAACGGTGATGTTCCGGACAATCTGAAAACAAAACGACTATTCTCGCTAGATATGGGGGCACTGGTTGCCGGTGCAAAATACAAAGGAGAGTTTGAAGAACGTTTAAAAGCCGTAGTAAAAGAGGTGGTTGATGCAGAGGGTGAAATCATCCTTTTCATCGACGAAATCCATACTTTGGTGGGTGCCGGAAAATCGGAAGGCGCCATGGATGCAGCCAACATTTTGAAACCGGCACTGGCACGTGGCGAATTGCGTGCTATTGGCGCTACCACACTGAAAGAGTATCAGAAATATTTTGAAAAAGATAAGGCGCTGGAACGCCGTTTTCAACTGGTGATGGTGGATGAGCCCGATACCGATTCGGCTATTTCCATTTTGCGCGGGCTGAAAGAACGATACGAAACACATCATAAGGTCAGGATACTAGATGAAGCTATCATCGCGGCAGTTGAGCTTTCGCAGCGCTACATCACTGACCGGTTTTTACCTGACAAAGCCATTGACCTTGTTGATGAATCGGCAGCAAAACTTCGTCTGGAAATAAATTCACTACCAGAAGAACTTGAAGTGGTTGAACGGCGCGTACGTCAGCTCGAAATTGAAAAAGAAGCGATCAAACGCGAAAAGGACAAAATAAAGCTGAACAACATCAACGAAGAGCTGGCCAACCTTAATGAGAAACGTAATGACCTGAGGGCCAAATGGCAGGCCGAAAAAGAACTGGTGGATCAAATCCAGCAAATAAAAAAGGAAATTGAAGATTTAAAACTAGCTGCTGATCAGGCGGAACGCGATGGTGATTTCGGCAAAGTGGCCGAGATTCGCTACGGTAAAATTCAAAAAGCCGAAGCAAAAGTGGAAGTTTTAAAAGATAAACTCAAAGGGCAACAGGGCGACAAACCCATGATTAATGAGGAAGTAACTGCCGAAGAGGTAGCCGAAGTAGTTTCTAAATGGACCGGTATTCCTGTGAGCCGGATGCTGCAAAGCGAACGCGAAAAGCTGCTGCATCTCGAAGATGAGCTACACAAACGTGTGGTGGGGCAGGATGATGCCATACAGGCTATTGCCGATGCTATCCGCCGCAGTCGTGCAGGTTTGCAGGATGAAAAACGGCCAGTTGGTTCGTTTATCTTTCTCGGCACCACCGGTGTAGGTAAAACAGAGTTGGCCAAAGCGCTGGCTGAATTCCTGTTCAACAACGAGAATTCCATGGTACGTATTGACATGTCGGAATACCAGGAAAGGCATGCTGTATCGCGATTGGTGGGAGCACCTCCCGGATATGTGGGTTACGAAGAAAGCGGCCAGCTTACAGAAGCCGTTCGACGGAAACCCTATTCGGTAGTGTTGCTGGATGAAATTGAAAAAGCACACCCGGATGTGTTCAACATATTACTGCAAGTACTTGACGATGGCCGATTAACCGATAATAAAGGCCGTGTGGTAGACTTTAAAAATACCATCATCATTATGACTTCAAATATCGGTTCACATCTGATTCAGGAAAACTTTAGTAAAATGACGGATACCAACGAAGATCAGGTTGTTGATAGCACGCAAAACGAAGTGTTCGAGCTGCTGAAGAAAACCATCCGGCCCGAGTTCCTAAACCGGATTGATGAAATAATCATGTTCAAACCGCTTTCGCGTGATGAAATTCACGGCATTGTGAAACTACAATTTGAACGGACACAACAAATGTTAGCAAAAAACAACATCACACTGGAAATTTCTAATGCCGCTGTTAATAAACTTGCCGAAATGGGTTATGATCCACAGTTTGGCGCCCGTCCGTTGAAACGGGTCATCCAGCGCGAAGTGCTGAACGAATTGTCGAAGATGATTTTAGCCGGAAAAGTCAATACGGAGAAACCCATCCAAATTGATGTGCAGGACGACCGGTTTGTATTTGTCAATTAATCTCAACACGGCTTTATTCATAATTTTTGCAGGACATTCCTTTCGTGGGATGTCCTGTTTTTTCATCCACTCGTACGTATTTATTTGAGTATTTTTAATGCGGGTGGGGGAAAACATTACAAATGTTTGAGATAAAGACATCCGCGTTGCAAACGCGGATGAGATGAGAGATGTTTGTTTCTGCCTGAAAAATTTATTTTTTATTGAGATTCCGGGAAAAAAGACAACAAAAATGAATATTTTCGTAGAAACAATTTTTAATTTGAAAAACAATGGAATACAGAAAATTCGGCAAAACAGATTTAATGGTCAGCGAGGTTGGTTTTGGCGCCTGGGGGATCGGCGGCCCTGCCATGGCCGGCGATGTTCCCATAGGTTGGGGAAAAGTGGACGACCGACAGTCGGTGAAAGCGTTGAACACTGCTTTAGACATGGGAGTAAATTTTTACGATACAGCCGACTTTTACGGGCTGGGACATTCCGAAGAACTGATCGGAAAAACTTTTGGTAACAAGCAAGATGTGATCATCGCAACAAAAGTAGGGCACCGGCTGGGCAAGGATGGTAAAATTTTTCTTGATTATTCCAAATCGCACATACTCAATGCCTGTGATAAAAGTCTGAAACGGTTGAAAAGAGAAACCATTGACTATTATCAACTTCATTCGGCACGTATGGAACATTTGGAGCAGGGCGAATGCATTGAAGCCATGGAGCAGTTGCAGAAAGAGGGAAAAATAAGATATTGGGGGTTGTCTTTGAATACGTTTTCTCCGGAGACGGAGGCAAATTTTCTCATGGAGCGAAATCTTGGTCAGGGCTTTCAGATTGTTTTTAACCTCATTAATCAAAGGGGGCTTTCTGTGATAAAAAAAGCACACGCTGCCGGTTATGGCCTTATTGCACGCATGCCTTTACAATTCGGTTTGTTAACCGGAAAATTTGATAAACATACCCGTTTTGCGAAAAACGATCATCGTGCGTTTCGACTGCCGCCACCTGTTTTGGAAACAGCGGCGGATGACCTTGAAGAGATTTGGAAAAGGGCTGAAAAAAGCCACTATTCAAAAACCGCTTATGCGCTGAGCTTTATCCTTAGTTTTCAAGAAGTTTCTACGATTATTCCGGGAATTAAAACGCCGAAACAGGCCAAACTAAACACAACCGGTATTTCAAAACTTTCAAAAAGCGACCTCGATTTTCTTGAAAATTTCTATCATGAAAAACTATATAAGCTGGTGGAGTTGATGGAGCAGCTGGGTTAAGTTTTCTCAGGTACCTCGTGTGCGTTGCAACGCATACGAGAAAAAAGTTTGATAATTACTTTATTATTTTGTAATTTTGGATGTTCTGTATAACCAAGGGAAATATTAAATCATTATAAAATGAAAAAGTTTTATTCCATTTTTCTGATATTCGGCCTGATACTGGTTATCTCATCTTGTAAAAAGGATAACGACATTTCAAAGGATAACGACATTTCAAATGAAAACAGAAACTTCGATGCTTCGCTCCCCTCAGGGCAAATGATCTTTTCTCAATTGCCTGTTGACACGACAGATATTGGATACATCATACCTCTAGGACATTTAAATCCTCCGGAACATACCATCCCGACCGATCATATGTATTTTAATGATATTCCTGCTGGGACTATTCTTTATGCACCTGCATCGGGAAAAGTGCTGGATACCTTTACTTTTGACGAGGGAAGCAACTACCAAGATAGCCGAGTAACCATTGGTGTTACTAATACTGCCAGCTATTACTTCATGCATGTTGTCCTTGATGCCGACATAAAAATCGGGGTGACCGTGAAAGCAGGACAACGACTTGGCCTAGTATCAATGTTCGACGGCGACGGTTTTGACATGGGTGCCATGGTTAAAACTATCGACCAGCCGTTTCTTGACCCTCAACTTTATGGCTTATCGAGCTTGCATTGCGATTCTCCCATCAAACATTTTCCAAAAGATATACAGGCGGCATTGTATGCTAAAGTCCGGCGCCTCGGTTCAGACAAAGATGGAAAAATCTGTTATGACATTTCAGGAAAACTTAGCGGAAATTGGATAGCAGAAGATGCAAAAAATTTTGATCCTTTGAACACGGACAACTATGGTAGTTATTTTGTTGCTTTTGTTTATGGAAATTATGACCCCTCAAAGATGGTTATTTCCATTGGAAATGACAGCTTTTTCACTTCTGTAAACGGAAATAGTTCAGGCTACAATGTATTTTATGTACAGGATAATGCCTCAAAATTTGAAAATGTAACACCTGCCAGTGGAAAAGTAACCTATAAACTTTTTAACGCGGGTGACTTTGATCCGAATACGGGCGTACGCCAAGGGCTGCTGATTGTCCAAATGATAACGGATAAAAAAATCAGAATTGAGTTTTTTGATGATACCACCTCTACGGAGCATGATTTTACTTCCAATGCTAAGATTTATGTCCGGTAAAAGTGTTTTTGACGTTTTATGAGTTTTCCGAGCGGACGACCGAACCATGTTGGGCTTATGCGGCAGGGATGGCAGCGGCAGCGCCTGACGCCAAAAGCAGAGGTACAGCAGGCTTGCACACAGCGACCGAAGGAAGCTCGTGTGCAGCCGTAGCGAAACCCTGCTTTTGGTGCCGGGACTAAAGCGGACAGCCCGTCTCCGGCCGCCCTGAAAATAACAAAAATTAACTAAATAATTTAAACTGAACGAATCAGGTAAATTAATTACCAGTATCTTTGCCGCCAAAATAAAATCATTGGGAAATAGTTGTTTAAATTATCATCTCACGAAGAAATACTCAAAACCACGACCTATGAAAGGTAAAACTTTCGTTGAAAAAATATTTGACGCCGAAAAAGGCAGCATCGTTTTTAAAAAACCTGACATTATCCTGTCGCACGATAACACTGCATCCATTTTTAATACTTTTAGGAAAATGGATGGTGAAAAGGTGAAATATCCGGAGCAGTTGTTAATTGTCCTTGACCATAACGCGCCGCCTACCACAGCTAAGTTGGCAAACCAATACCAGAAAATCAGGGATATTGTTCATGCACAGGGTATTACTAAGTTTCATGATGCAGGAAAAGGAATTTGCCACCAAATTATGGCAGGCTATGCCAAGCCGGGCATGGTGATTGTAGGCAGCGACAGCCACACCTGTACGGCCGGGGCTTTTAATGCATTTGCCGCGGGCATTGACCGTACGGAAGCAGCAGGATTGTGGCGGCAGGGCGAAACATGGTTTCGTGTGCCCGAATCGTTAAAAATTACGCTGCACGGCAAACTGAAACCCGGCGTGTATGCCAAAGATATTTCGCTTTGGATTATTGGCATGATTGGCGCTCGCGGTGCCGATTACATGTCAATTGAATATCATGGCGAAGGGGTAAGGACACTTACAGTTTCGCAGCGCATGACGCTGGCCAACCTGGCTTCGGAAATGGGCGCAAAAAATGCGGTTTTTCCATTGGATGATGTATTAAAAAAATATCTTGGTGGCACTTACACAGGCGACGGGGTTTGGGCCGATACCGGCGCTGTTTATGCCAAAGAGATTGATATAAACCTTTCGGAGATTTTTCCTGTGGTGGCAGCCCCGCATCAGGTTGACAATGTGAAAGCTGTAGCCGAAGTACGCGGTACAAAGTTACAGGAAGCCATGGTGGGAACCTGTACAAACGGCCGGCTGGAAGATTTGCGTGAAGCCGCTCAGGTGCTGAAAGGAAAGAAATTACCTGAAGATTTTCAAATGGTTATTGTCCCTGCTTCGCAGAAAATTTATTTGCAGGCCATGAAAGAAGGTTTGATTGAAATTTTCCTGAATGCGGGAGCTAATGTTTTATCTGCTTCGTGTGGCCCTTGCCTGGGGACAGGCCAAGGGATTCCGGCTGACGGATATAATGTAATTTCCACTGCCAACCGGAATTTCAAGGGGCGAATGGGAAACAAAGAAGCCTCCATTTATCTGGCCTCTCCGGCAACGGTAGCTCATTCAGCACTGGCCGGTGAAATCGTGGACCCACGCGGCATCGAAACCGATGAGAAATTTCCCTATTCGGTTGAACAAGCCAATACTATTACCATTGACGAAGACGATAACCGCCGGATTAACGGTGTTTGGAATTATAAGGATGTTGATGATTTAAATACTGATCAGATGTTTGCCGGAAACTTAACTTACAGTGTTTTAAGTTCTGAACCCGAAAAAATTATGCCCTATTTATTTAAGGGATTCGATACTAATTTTACCGACCGTGTAAAAGCGGGGGATATTTTGGTGGCAGGTTCTAATTTCGGTTGCGGGAGTTCGCGCGAACATCCGGCTGTGGGCCTTGCACATGCCGGCGTAAAAGCAGTGATTTGTAAATCGGTAAACCGGATTTTTTACCGTTCGTCGGTAAATCAGGGGCTGCCGATCATTTTGCTACCGAAGGCTGTTGATGCTTACAAACCTGGCGATTCAGTATCCATTGATTTTAACCGGGGTGTTGTTGAAATTGCCGGTAGAAGTTTCAGGTTTTCACCGTTGCCTGAAAAGTTACTTGGTATTTTCAAGGCACACGGACTGGTAAATTACATCCGTACTCAAAACAAATAACTTTCTTACTTCAATCTTACTAATGAAACTATTTATCACTTATCTTACTGCTTTTCTGACTATTATAGCCGGTTTTTTTATCTTCCATCACGAAATGCCACATTATACAGGTATTTATGTATTAATGGTAATGTTGCTTTTTGGCGATTTATATTTATGGTCGGCTTTACGGAAGAAGATTTTCAGCTATAAATTCTGGCATAAATATGCTATTGCATTTATTTTCTGGCTTCCGCTGATGATGAGCCTGTTTTTTGTCATAGGCACGGCCATCAAACCGATTATAGATTGGAACGATGTTTTTAGAACATACTGGGTTGGTGCTATTCTTGTTTTTTATGCGGCCAAGTTATTTCCTTTGTTTTTTTTACTAATTGCCGATTTAATCAGAGTATTTCAAAAATTATCTCATCTTTTTTATAAAGAAAAACGTCATAAGTTAGCAATGCAAGGCGAAGGCATCAGCCGGAGTAAATTTTTGCAATACATGGGTTATCTGACCGGTGGGTTAGTGTTTAGCGGCATGCTGGCAGGCATGTTTAAATGGGCGTATGATTTTAATATTGTAAAAAAAAGAATTCATTTCAGTCGGTTACCTGAAGCTTTTGACGGCTTTAAAATTGCACAGATCTCAGATTTACACCTTGGCACCTGGACATCGGATCGACCTCTTGAAGAAGCCATTAGACACATCAACGATTTAAAAGCCGATGTGGTTTTGTTTACCGGCGATTTGGTCAATTATTCCACGCGTGAGGCTTTCAGGTTTGAAGAAAACCTGAAAAAAATAAAAGCACCGCTGGGCGTCTATGTTACTCTGGGCAATCACGATTACGGCAATTACGTAAACTGGCCAAGCAAAGCAGCGAAGCAAAAGAACATGACAGAGTTGTTTGATCTTTATGATCGCCTTGGCTGGAATTTACTCAACAACCGTCATGTGAAATTTGAAAACAATGGCGCTCAAATTGCTTTAATAGGCGTTGAAAATTGGGGGGCTCATCCACGCTTTCCCAAAAGAGGCGATTTAAAAAAAGCCACTTCCGGACTTGATCCTGATATTTTCAAATTGCTTATGTCGCACGACCCGTCGCACTGGGATAAAGTAGTACTTCCTGAAAATTTTGACATGGACCTGACCTTATCCGGCCATACACACGGTTTTCAATTTGGTATCGAAACAAAAGATTTTAAATGGAGCCCGGCACAATACATGTACAAAGAGTGGGCTGGCCTTTATACCGATAAAGATTCCGGAAAACAAATTTATGTGAACCGCGGGCTGGGTTCCATTGGCTATCCGGGACGTATTGGAATTTTGCCCGAAATTACTTTAATCGAGTTAAGAAGTTGATACCGTTTTGAATATGCGGCGTTTGGCATTTTGAAACGTTTTATTTTCAACTTACAACTAATGTTGTTTATTGCTAATATCTTCATTTTTAGCACCATCTGCCAAATGCTGCATATTTTTTGTTGGGTGCTGGCTTATTATATTACCACAAATTCCCTAAAGTTTTTCCTGTCAATAACTTTACTTTCAGCGTTATATGCTTCAATAAATGTCTTAGGTAATTTTATTTTTCGTCTATTATTCCATTTAAACTCATACCCGTAAATTTTACCACTATTTTCTTCTACAAAATCTACTTCTTGCTGTTGTTTGGTTCTCCAAAAATACGTATGTGCAAGACTTTGTTTATATTCAATTTGTTTTACTCTTTCCGAAATCAAGAAGTTCTCCCATAATGCACTTTTATCTGTCCTTAAGTCGAGAGGATTAAAATTACCTATAACCATATTGCGAATTCCATTATCATAAAAATAGATTTTTTTATTCTTTTTTATTTCGTTTCTAAGATTACGGCTAAAACTTCCTAACTTAAATATGATATATCCTTTTTGAAGTATGTCAATATATTTGCTTACTGTATTTTTATCAGCATTTACCATCTGCGCCAATTCGGAATAATTTACTTCATTACCAATTTGCAATGCTAATGCTTGAACTAATTTTTCCAGGATTTCAGGTTTTTGTATATTGACAAATGAAAGAATGTCCTTGTATAAATAACTATTAACTAAATTCCTAAGAATACTTATTTCATCTTCAGGATTGTTTAAAACATCAGGGTAAAGTCCATATAACAATCTGTTTTCAAGTTGTTGTTCAGAAAATAAATATCCGTGATGTTCTTCATATTCTTCCCACGAAATTGGAAATAATTGATACTCCCATTTTCTCCCTGTTAACGGTTCATTTATTTGGTTTGACAAATCAAATGAGGAAGAACCACTTGTAAATAATTGAATATCTTTAAATCTGTCCGTAATTATTTTCATTGTAAGTCCAATACCTTTTATTCTTTGTGCTTCATCAATGAAAACATATTTATATTTCCCAAGAATTGAGCGAATCTCCTCAGTATTTGGTTCTGTTAATAGTGTTCTTGTTCTGGGATCATCACCATCAAGTAATAAATAATCTTTGTTTTTAAGAATTGTTTCTATTAAAGTCGTTTTACCAACCTGTCTTGGTCCAGTTAGAACAATTGCTTTTCCTGACCCAATTCTCTTTTTTATTTCTTTTTCTAAATATCTTAAATACATTTTTTTCTTGCAAAGATAATACTTTTCGTGAAACTATTCACTAATAGTTATGCTATTATGTGAATTTATTCACTGAAACTTGTGAATATTTGTGAATTTTTTCTCTACGCAAGCTTGCACCCAACTCGTTATTAATTAACAGTGGTGGCAAATGGATGACCCGATAGCTGATTGCATGACAAGTAATTCCAAGAGTTTCAAACTTTAGTTAGCGCTTAGCTCCTACGTAGAAACCTGCCAAAGGTATCTCTACGTAACCTCAGATAAAATATATGGACTTGCCTTGCCCTGAAAAATTTTATAATTTAGCAGTATATTCCCAAAAAAACCTAACATGAAAAAATGCAGCTTATTTCTATTGGTACTGGGTATTTTGTATTTCCCTGCCTACGCCCAGTCGTTAAAAACAGTGTGGTCATCCCAACATATCTTCCAAGTGCCCGAATCGGTTTTTTACAACCGTGCAACCCATGAAATTTATGTGTCCAATATCAATGGTAAACCATCAGCAAAAGATCACAACGGATTTATTTCCAAACTGGATAAAAATGGGGATATCATTAAACTACAATGGGTTAAAGGGCTAAATGCCCCCAAAGGGATGGCCGTTAAAGGAAATCATCTTTTTGTTTCGGACATTAACTTCCTGCGTGAAATCAACATCAAAAGAGGTATTGTTATTCGTTCGTTTAAAGCAGATGATGCCCGCTTCCTGAACGATGTAGCAATAGATAATGAGGGACATGTTTATGTAAGCGATTCGAAGTTGGGCGCACTTTTTAAATTGGACGGGAATAAACTTAAACTTTGGAAAAAGACCACGCTGCTTCAAAATGCCAACGGCCTGTCAACGGAAAACGGACACCTTCTCGTTGGCGTCAAAAATCACCTGCTGCTTATCGACCCGCTAAAAATGAGCTTGAAAATCCTAATCAACAATGCGGGTATTATTGACGGACTGATTCCATTGGGCAACAACAAATATGTTGTATCCAACTGGGCCGGAAAAATTCAAATTATTTCAAAAAATAAGGCACCGGTGATTTTGAGTAATACCACAGCACAAAAAATTAATGCTGCCGATTTGGGATTTATTCCCGATGAAAATATTATTCTGATTCCCACTTTTTATGATAATCGTGTCGTTGCAAGAAAACTAATCGGTTACTAACCAATATTTTTTGAAATATTTTCTATCTTTGATAAAAATCTTCAATCATGGAACGCTATTGCCTTGAATGCGGAGCAAAACTACATGGACGTACCGATCAGAAATTTTGCTCCGACCAATGTCGCAACACATACAATAACCGGCTAAATAAAGATGAAACCGCCTATATGCGGAACATCAACCGTATTTTACGCAAAAACCGGCGTATCCTAAAAGAGCTCAACCCCAATGGAAAAGCCAAGGCCCGAAAGCAAACACTGCTTGCCAAAGGTTTTGAATTTAAATACTTTACACATGTATTTAAAAACAAGGAAGGCCGGGTGTATTACTTCTGTTATGAGCAGGGTTATCTGCCCTTAGACCATGATTACTTTGCTTTGGTAGTGAATAAAAACATTTAAAGAAACAAAATACAAACCGGATTGGGAGCACTAATTTCAGAAACATAAAACAGCTGTCCCGTTTGTTTATTTCTTTTAAATAGTACCAGATTATTTGTTTTTTTGTTGGCCACCACAAGATAGTTTCCATCCGGGGAAAACGTAAAAAACCGTGGCCAGTTCCCATGAACATTTTGAAAGGCAATACGGTTAAGCGCACCGGTCTGCCGGTTAATTTGAAAAACCACAATACTATTGTGCCCGCGGTTTGAAACATACAAAAACCGTCCATCGGGAGAGATGCTGATTTCGGCACAATAACTTGTCTTGTGATAGTTCCGGGGAAGCGTGCTCACAACCTCCCCCTTAGCGTAGCTGCCATCAGCATTTTTAATCCACTGCGTCACTGTGCTACTCAATTCGCTCACCACATAAAGCCATTTCTTGTTGGGGTGAAAAGCCAGATGCCGCGGCCCGTCACCCGGACTCATTTTCAACGCAAAAGGAAAAGTAGCAACCAGCTTCTTTTGTAAAGTATCCAGCTTAAAGAAAAACAAAGCATCGGCACCAAGGTCAACAGTAACAACACGATCCGTCCCCGGTTCAAAAACCGACTGATGCGCATGTGGGTGCTGTTGCCTCGCTGTCATGCCGGTTCCCGTGTCCTGATGCATATCCAGTAATTTGGAAAGATACCCGTCATTATTCAGCTTGAACAACCCCACATTTCCACCGTTATAATTTGACACCAACACATAGCCTTGAGCATTTGCAGAAACAAAACAAGGGTCATCCCCATGCGAAGGACGACGATTGAGAAATTTCAGCCTGTGATTACGTATCGCATACGATTCAACACTTCCGGATCCCTGATCGTGGGTTTCATTCACAGCCAGTAAAAAACGACCGTCATCACTCCTGGCCAAAAAACTCGGATTGACTGTTTTAGCAGCCAGCCCAACCCGTATCAGGCTATCTCCCCGTTGTTTATACAAATAAATCCCATTGCTTCCATTTCCGGTATAGGTACCCACATAAAAGTAACTTTCGTCCACTTTCTCCTTTTTCCTGCCGTTTGCCGGATGGCAACTGACAAGTAAAGAAGCAAAAAATAAACCCAACATGGATATTGCAAAAAATGATGTTTTCCGGATTTTATTATACATGGTCATGGTTGTTTAAAAACAAAAATACAATTTGGGCGGCCGGGCGCACTTTCCGTTTTAGTCCCGGCAACAAAAACGGTGTTATGCAACGGCTTTCAGGGGGCTTCCTCCGGTCGCCCCTGCCCGCCTGCTCCACATCCGTTTTTGTTACCGGGCGCTGCCACTTCAATTGCTGCCGCTTTTCAGGCTAATATACTACAAATGTTTTAATTTCAGCCGTTCTTTAAATGGTAAAAACGTCATAAAATCAGCATGGTGAACCAAAGTGGCCTCGGTAGTCCGCTTTACCATATCGCCTTCACCGGCGTGTGTTGCAATAATATGACAAACTTCTGCCGGCACACCGGCTTCTTCGGCCAGGCTTACTCCCGAAAACGGATGTCGCAAAAATTTTCCATAAGCCCCCTGAACCGCATCTCCATTTTCATCCAACACATACTCAAGCAGTTTCCCCACATCGCATAAAATGGCACCGGCAACAAGCACATCCATATCAACGGACAGCTCCCCATGATACATCTCATTGATCTTTTGTCCTGCATCACGGGCAATATGAACAACCGAACGTTTGTGTTCCATAAAAGTTACTTTTAAATCGGGGCCGACCAGCAAGGTGAAAGGAATCCTGTTTAAATCATCCACACTCAAGACACTACGCTCAAGTGCCAGCTCCCATGTTTTGGCAGTTTGTTCGCGCAGCGTTGTGTCATTAATCCATTTCAGCTCCGGCCAAAGTTCAATTATTTCCCGTGTCATATCTATACCTTTAATATTTGATTTCAAACTTAATTTATCTCAAACAAAAATACGCAGGCTTTTTGGATCAGCCAAAGATTTTCTGCCCGGAAAAATATCAGATTCAAAAAATAATGTAGATTTGAAAAGTAATTGTGAAAATCAATCAACAGATTTACCAATTAACCTCAATGTATAATCAACCAAAACACAAATCATGAAAAATCAAAACCTATTGTCAAAAGCCGTGCTAATGGCCGTCATTATGCTGGTCTCAGGTGTTGTTTTCGGGCAACGCAAACACGTCAAAAAAGAGTTGGCCAACCAAAAAGCCTATCCCAAAAACATGTTTCAGGCATTACGCTACAGGAACATCGGCCCATTTCGCGGCGGACGCTCGGTGGCTGTAGCCGGCAGTGCGCAGCAACCCGGGACTTTTTATTTTGGAGGTGCCGGCGGCGGAGTATGGAAAACCGTTAACGGGGGAATTAGTTGGATTAATATTTCCGACTCCATTTTTAAAACCGGAAATGTGGGAGCGCTTTGTGTAGCTCCATCTGACCCGAATGTAATTTATGCCGGCATGGGCGAATCCTTTATTCGGGGAAACATGGCTACCGGCGACGGCCTTTACAAATCAGTAGATGGAGGCAAAACATGGAAAGCTATTGGTCTGAACAATACACACGTTATCAGCAATATTGTCGTTGACCCCACAAATCCCAATCGCATTTTCGTAGCAGCTATGGGCCATGTTTTTGCCGATAATCCCGAAAGGGGAATTTACCGGAGCACCGATGGTGGAACTACATGGGAGAAAGTTCTCTACGTGAATGAAAAAACCGGGGCTTCCGACATTGTGATGGATCCGAACAATCCTAGGATTTTGTTTGCAGGTATGTGGGAAGCGTATCGTAAACCCTGGATATTTTCCAGCGGCGGCCCGGGGAGCGGCCTATATCAATCCACCGACGGCGGAACCACCTGGAAAAATATTTCGCACCACCCCGGATTGCCAAAAGGTACTTTGGGAAAAATCAGCATTTCAATTTCCGCTGCGAATTCCGACCGGGTTTATGCATTTGTAGAGGCTAAAAATGGTGGGGTTTTTCGTTCTGATGACGGTGGAAAAACATGGACACGACGTTATCATCAGTCACAGTTAACCCAACGTGCATGGTATTTCGGTATGCTTTATGCCGACCCGAAAAATGAAAATGTAGTATATGCCCCACAGGTTTCCGGGCTTTTTAAATCAGTTGACGGTGGCAACACTTTTCATGCTTTGCGCACCCCACACGGAGATAATCACGTACTTTGGATTAATCCGGAAAATCCAAAAACAATGATTGTTGGCAACGACGGCGGTGCGGGCATCAGCTTTGACGGCGGAAAGAGCTGGTCGTCAGAGAACAATCAACCTACGGCACAGTTTTACCATGTTTCGGTTGACAATCAGTTTCCTTATCATGTTTACGGTGCTCAGCAGGACAATTCAACGGTTGAGATTATGAGCCGTACCAACGGTTTTGGTATTACCGAAAAAGACTGGTGGCCTGCAGCCGGAGGAGAAAGCGGCTTTGTGATTCCCGATTTACAACATCCCGGGACTACTTATGGCGGAGGCTACGATGGGGCATTGACACAGTACAACCGGCTTAACGGTCAACGCAGGAGCATTGCCGTTTGGCCCGACAACCCAATGGGGCACGGCGCAAAAAATCTGCGTGATCGTTTTCAGTGGACTTATCCCATACTTCTCTCAACGCATTCTGATCACGCTTTGTACGTAGCTTCGCAATATGTGTACAAAAGCACCGACCAAGGGGCAAGCTGGACAAGGATCAGCCCCGATTTAACACGAAACGACAGCAGCAAACAAATTGCATCAGGCGGCCCCATTACAAAAGATAATACAGCAGTGGAATATTACAATACTATTTTTTCACTTACCGAATCACCCCTGGAAGAAGGAGTTATATGGGCAGGCTCCGATGACGGCCTGGTACACCTAACCACCGACGGTGGAAAAAGCTGGCAAAATGTTACCCCCAAACAAATGCCCCAATGGACAACAATAAGCAACATTGAGGCCTCTCATTTTTATGCGGGCACAGCTTTTGTAGCAGCCCGTAAATATCGTCAGGATGATTTTAAACCCTATATTTTTAAAACCACTGATTACGGAAAACATTGGGAATCCATTTCAAACAATTTGCCTGCTGACGAATCAGTTTTTGTCATCCGTCAGGACACAAAAGATGCTAATTTGCTTTTTGTGGGAACACTGCGGGGTGTTTATGTCTCGTTTAACGGTGGCCGGTACTGGCAATCCTTTCAGTTGAACCTTCCACACGTCCCTGTTCGCGATATCGCCATTCAAAACAGGGAAAACGACCTTGTGCTGGCTACACATGGCCGGGCATTTTGGATTTTCGATCATCTAAAGGTCCTGCGTCAGTTTTCGGATAAACTACCGGATAGAAATGCTTTTCTTTTTCAACCGGAGCCGGCATATTTGATGCATGGCTACAGCTTTCACCGTCCGGGAGTGGCTGTGGGTGAAAATCCGGCCAACGGCTTGGAGATTTTTTATTATCTGAAAAATAAAATTAGTGATAATCAACAAATTAGCCTATTCTTCAAAACAATGAAAGGCGATACCATAGCCGTTTTTTCCAATAAAAAAGATTCGCGCGGTCGTCCTGTTAAAACTTCCAAAAAGTTTTATCCTGATAACAACCGTCACCGCGGAGACGTGCTAACCGGGAAAGCGGGAATGAATTCATTTGTCTGGAATTTACGCTATCCCAACGCCACAGCTGTTCCGGGTGCCGTGTTATGGGGTGGCAACATGGCAGGGCCACAAGTCGTCCCCGGAAAATATCAAGCACTTTTGAAAATAGGTAATCAACTTTACACACAGGAATTTACAGTAAAAAAAGACCCGCGTATTAAAGCCTCGCAGAAAGATTTGGAAGCACAATTTGCACTTTTAATGAAGATTTACAAAAAGCTGGATGCCACCGACCGGGCTATTAATCAAATCAGAAAAGTAAAAAGTCAGATACAAAACCGGATGAAGCCGCTGAAAACTAATCCTAAAGCTGATACATTGAACAAAATGGCCAACAAAATTGAAAAGGACCTGACTGATATTGAAAACAAACTTATGCAGACACGCTCGCATGCCGGCGAAGACCCACTCAATTATCCCATCAGGTTGAATAACAAACTAACTGCACTGGCTTCAACAGTTCGTTCATCCTACAACCGCCCCAACAAACAGGATTATGAAGTTTTCAAAATGTTATCCGGGCAGGTTGATCGACAAATGGAGCAACTTAAACCATTGTTGCACAAACGGCTCAATGCCTTTAATCAGATGTTTAAATCGTTGGAGATTCCGGCTGTTACACTTGAAAAATAAGCCGGGTATCCCATTTAAACACGTACCACTAAACCCCTACCACCAAAAAGCTGTTATAAATGGCTTTTTGGTGGTATTGGACTGTAAACCATCTTTTGACACATTCCAAATTATTGAAAATTAACCAACAATCTCATTAAAACCCTACATTTGCTTTTTTAAATAAATGAAATGAACGGTTTTTGTTGTTGTAATTGTTTAAATTGTTGTTGTGCAATTTGTTTTGCCCACCACTAACATATTATTAAGCCTTGCAGTTATAGATTTGTAAGGCTTTTTTTATAACAGGAACCGGTTTTGACGTATAAAAAATTGAGTTATGACAGACTTGGAAAAACATTTTGAAAAATTCAGGAAAAACACCATTGGCAATGAATTGTATTTTAATACTCCTTACGGCCGTCAGAAATTAATTTATGCCGACTGGGTGGCCAGCGGCCGTTTATACGCTCCCATTGAAGATAAAATGGCCAAAATTATTGGTCCGTTTGTGGGGAATACACATACGGAAACTTCAGAAACCGGAACACTAATGACCAAAGCCTATCACTATGCACGCAACAAAATAAAACAGCATGTGAATGCCGGTCCTGATGATGTAATTGTTACCTCAGGTTTTGGCATGACATCAGTTGTCAATAAACTTCAGCGGATACTTCGCCTGAAAAATTGTGCCATCTGGGAAGATGGCCAATGTACACCTAAAGAAGAACGTCCGGTAGTCTTTGTAACCCACATGGAACACCATTCCAACCAAACATCATGGCTAGAAACCATTGCCGAAGTGATTTTGTTGCAACCCGATGAAAACAATCGCGTCAATCCGGACGAACTACGCAGGCAGCTCAAAAAATACAAAAACCGGAAAATGAAAATCGGTTCCTTTTCGGCCTGTTCCAATGTAACGGGTATACAGCCGCCATATCACCAATTGGCAGCCATCATGCACGAATACGGAGGGTTGGCTTTCGCTGATTTCGCCGGTTCAGCCCCTTACGTTGACATCGACATGCATCCCGAAAATGAAATGGAAAGGTTAGACGCCATTTTCTTTTCACCCCATAAATTTTTAGGTGGCCCCGGTAGTTCAGGGGTAGTAATTTTCAATAAATCCATGTATAATCGTAAGGTACCTGATCAGCCGGGTGGTGGCACGGTAGAATGGACAAATCCCTGGGGTGAACACATGTATTTTGATGATATCGAATTGCGGGAAGACGGCGGGACCCCCGGATTTCTGCAAGCTATGCGTGCAGCACTGGCCATTGAAGTGAAAGAACAAATGGATACAAAACTGATGAAACAACGTGAAGATGAGCTGATTGAAAAAGCTTTTGTGGGGTTTTCACAAATTCGGGGTGTTCATATTCTGGCCGACCGGGTGAAAGACCGATTGGGCATCTTTTCATTTTATATGGATGATGTACATTACAATTTAGTGGTTAAATTGCTAAACGACCGGTTTGGTGTCCAGGTTCGTGGTGGCTGTGCCTGTGCCGGCACTTACGGACATATCCTGCTGGGGATAGGGCCTAAAGAATCACATCGTATTACCGAAATGATCAGCCATGGCGACCATTCCCAAAAGCCGGGTTTTGTGCGTGTTTCATTGCATCCCACCATGACCGGTGAGGAATTGGATACCATCATTGATGGGGTAAATCAAATCGCAAAAAATCACAATGAATGGGCCAAAGATTATCGTTACGACCCTGTTTCAAACGAATTTTATCATCATCAGGAACCGAATAAGGAACAAACCATAAAACACTGGTTTAACCTTGATTAAAAAAACAACCGATTATGGGCCTGACTTATAGCAATTTGGGTTCGACATAATATTTTAATGTCAGGTCGGGCAGGTTATATGTGGGCAGATAAAGATAAAATAATCAGTTAAAATGATAAATAATCAATCTGTGAGAAAACAATTTTAAAATTTTTGCTACCTTTAACGCAAAATTAAGATTATGAGAAAATTTATACTTACCATCAGTCTTGTGATTTTCGGTTTATCTTCTCTCATAGCCCAAAAATCACAAATCGATAACGCTTCTTTTGAAAGCTGGCACACTTTATTTACGGGAGTGGAGTTACCTAATCATTGGAATTCTCTGAAAAATTCAGATAATCCTAAAATCAACACATTGGCTCCGGTAGTATGGGCCAAGAGTGATACAGCCTATGATGGCAATTACTCGCTAAAGCTGATCGATGTTGCCGTTTTTGGTCAGGTGGCCACCGGCACCATGACCAACGGTATAGTGCATACCCCTTCTAATATGGAGGCAAGCGAGGGATTTATTTATACCGACACTGCTAACTCATTGTATTACACAAAATTTACCGACCGGCCCGACAGCCTTACCGGATGGTATTTATCCGACCCTGCCGATGGAGATCATGGAAATATTACAACTATTTTGCATACGGGTTATGCCCGGACGCCGGTTTTGAATGGCGATTCCACCACCTGGGTAGGGTCAGCAACTTTCGATTTTCCATCCGATAAAAACATGGAGTGGAAACGTTTTTCCGTCCCATTTAATTATTACAATGGTAACAATCCGGAATATATTTTAATTGTGATTACTTCAGGAAACGGAGCTCAGGCTAAAGCCGGCAGCAAGCTGTGGATTGATGATTTACATGTAGTTTTTAAACCTACGGGCATTCAATCCTTTAAACCGGAACAGCTGAAGGTTTTTGCCAATAATAATCAGTTACATATTGCTTTGCCCAATGCCGGGGCCGGGAAATACCAAATCAGAGTTTTAGATATGATGGGCCGTTCGACGGCAACAACAACAATGCAAGGTGGTGAATCGACCAACCTCAGGATGAACCTGCCGACAGGAATTTATTTTGTACAAGCCGAACATAAGGGAGAAATAATTACAAAAAAAGTTTGGCTGCATTAATTCTCGGATTATATTTGTGTGGGAAACTAACCGTCAGCATAAAGTTTAGAGGGAAGACGTCATTTTTATAAATACCTCAAGATGAAAAATATTAAGATATCCTGCATCAATAAATTACTTACATCCTTCATTTTTATTATTGTTTTTATCCTTGCAAGTCATTCAACTTACGGACAAACAGGTACTTTATCGGGGCGCGTGCTTGAAAAATCTACCGGAAAATCACTCGTTGGTGTAAATATCTATTTGAAAAGCAATACTACTTTGGGAGCTGTTTCCGATTTTAACGGCTATTTCTCGTTGGAACTTCCGGTGGGAAAACAACTCATCTATATTTCCTATACCGGCATGAAAAAACAACAACGGTTAGTTCACATTGTGAAAGATTCAATTCTGTGGATTAAAGTGGAAATGCAACCTGTTACTTATAATTTTAACGAAATTGTTATCCGTGCCGGAAAATTCAGCAAAGATATCGAAAGACAAACCGTGTCGGTAGATGTGATGAAACCACGCATTATCAATGCCAAAAATACCACCAACATTTCCACCATTCTCGATATGAACCCCGGGGTAACCATCCTTGACCAGGAACCGCAAATCAGGGGTGGCAGCGGATATACTTATGGAGTAGGAAGTAAAGTGGCTGTATTTGTAGATGATATCCCCATCATGTCGGCCACTGCCGGCAAAATTGACTGGTCGTTTATTCCCATCGAAAACATCAACCAAATTGAAGTGATAAAAGGAGCTTCTTCGGTACTCGCAGGGGCTTCTGCCCTGAGTGGAGCCATTTATGTCAGGTTAAAATATCCCGGTTTAAAACCCCATACTTATGTAAACACGTATTTAGCCTCATATTCGGCACCCAAAGCACCAGCCGGGAAATGGTGGAGCGGGCCTGCACCACAAACCGGAATAAGTTTTAGCCATTCACGACGGTTAGGCGATGGCAATACCGATTTTGTTATTGGCGGAATGTTTAATTACGACCACGGATATCAAGGCCCACCAGTCATTAAACCACCTGTCGTTGACAGTAGTGACCTGACTAATCATGATATGCAAAACCGCATGGGGCGTGTAAACCTGAACATCCGAAGGAGATCGAAAAAAGTAGAAGGACTCAACTTTGGCCTAAACACCAATTTTATGTGGGACAAAAGTGCAACGGCCATGGCATGGCTTGATGACACCACCGGATTTTACCGTGGTTATCCCGGCGCTATATTGATGAATTCGGGATTTACCTTTTATGCTGACCCCTTTTTAAATTATTACTCTAAAAACGGTGCCCGGCATGAATTTCTGAACCGGATAATGTATAGTAAATCAAACGCCAATCTTGACCAGTCGGACCAATGGATGATGATTTACAACAAATATGAGCTGAGGCGCCAATTTAAAAAATTGGGCAACCTCGACTTCATCACCGGGGCCGTAAGTAATTACGGCATTTCACATGCCAATATGTTTCAATCATCCGGAACCTCTGATAACCACATATGGAATCTTTCGTGGTACCTTCAGATGGAGAAAAATTACGGAAAGATATTTAATTTCTCTATAGGTATACGTACCGAATATTATAAACTCAACAACCTGAATGCCTTTAAACCCATATTTCGATTTGGCACTTCATTTAAAGTGTCACAGGGCACTTTTTTACGGGCATCATTCGGACAAGGATATCGTTTTCCAACTATTGCCGAACGTTATGTACGTACCAAAGTAGGAACCTTTGGCGTTTTCGACAATCCCGATTTAAAGCCTGAAGAAAGTTGGAACGCAGAAGCAGGAATCAAACAAGGGCTGAAAATGAATAAGCTAATAGGTTATCTCGATTTGGCATTCTTTTATCAAAATTATAAAAATACGGTTGAATACCTTTTTGGCTTTTGGGACCCGAGTTTTGCTTTTGCCGGTTTTAAATTTGTGAATTCAGGTAAATCAAGAATTACCGGAATTGACTTTTCATTTCAGGGCAAAGCCGATTTCAGCCCGAAAACCACACTTTATGTTTTATGCGGTTATACCTATGTAAAACCCGTCGCCATCGATCCTGATTATGTATTTGCCCACGACAAAAACCCCGGCGGACAAAATGACTTTTCATACAACACCTCCAGTGTAAACCCGGAAAGCCGGATTTTAAAATATCGCTTTTTGCACACAGCCAAGCTTGACCTGCAATTAGATATCCACCATTTTACCATGGGCACCAGTATGAAATATTTCAGTAAAATAGTCAACCTTGACAAGGCCATCTTCGATTTTGAAGATGCTACGAGAGCCACCGGCGGAACACTTCAGGCAATTTTATACCGTAATTATTTTTATAAACACAACAAAGGCAACATGATTTGGGATATACGGTTCGGATACCATCTTTCCAAAGCAAGCAAAGTAGCCATTCTGGGAACTAATATTTTCAATAAAATGTATTCGTTACGTCCTCTAAAAGCAGAGCCCATGCGAAACATCATGCTTCAGTACAGCCTGAATTTATAGAAAATATTTTCTTAACTTTGCCTATCTGAAGACGAAAACCCAAAACCATGTAAAGATGACTCCATGAAGAATTATTGTAAAGCGCCACGCTTCTAATGGATTTACAGCATTATAGGCGGATAATAATGATGCTTGTGATGATATAAGAAATTAGGCATAACTTGGAAAATTAAATAACATTTGGCATATATTATTAGCATAGGAATAATTTTAAGCATCATTATTACATATGTTGCATTTGGAGAATATGTCTATAAATTTTACAAATGGATTACTAAGAAAAGTAGTAAGGAAAAGAAAATTTGCAGTAAGATATTTAGTTGGTTTTCTTTCATTGATAAAAACCTTACTGAAAATGGAATCAATTTAATAAAATTAAACTCTATTGAGAAAGAGATTGATTTTTATTTTAATATAGACAAAAACTCAAAATTGAAACTGAATTTTTCTAAATCATTTATTAATAAATATCTTAAGTTTTGTGGTTTAAAGTCAGAATTTTGGACACAAGAAAATTTTATAAAGTTTGCTCACATTAGAAATAATAATCTTCAATTAATACTCGAATTAGAAACAGAAGTTCAAAAAAAGAAAATATCTGAATTTAATATACCATTGAATGTTTATTGGAATATTGTAAAAGGGAATTTTTATAACTTTCACAGACAGTATATTACCAACTGGAAAGATATTAAGAAAGATGAAAAATTAACATTTGCAGACATTGAAATGCCAATTAAATTATTAAAGATGTATTACAAAGAATATTAAAAAAACCAAGCAATGCCAACAACAAATACACCGCATTTGGCAAATAGTACTAAAAATGAGGTTATTAGCAATAAATAATATTTGTAATAAGTTGGAAATGACGTGTTCCAAAATGCCAAACGCCACATATTCAAATCGTTGACGAAACCAAGGTACGTTATACAAACATCGTTTAAACTTTTTAAGATAAGTCTGAACAAATCAAATCAATCTATCAGCTTATAATTTTTCCTGATAAGTTCAAATCCTGTGGTTTTCCTGATGATTCGTTTAACCCGGTCTTTCAGGCTGCTGTGGTTGAACGACAGATCATAATCGAAATG
>CAJXKB010000029.1 GCA_913055825.1 uncultured Bacteroidota bacterium | reverse complement strand
GTATATTTTTTTGTGGTTTGGGCAGGTAGAAAAGTGCTGCTTAACGTGATGAATATTAGAATAATGTATTGTTTCATTTTGACGGGTTCTGAAAAACGAAATGGCATTAATACAATGTACAAATGTAAGGCGATTATTTTATTAGTGTATTCACGGTTTTTCAATAAAAACTTTATTTCCCAAAAAGTGTAAAAAAGTATATTAACTGGTTCGAGCGTCCGCTATAAAATGGTTCGAGCGTCCGCTATAAAATGGTTCGAGCGTCCGCTCGGACCATTCATTATTTAATGAATTCGATCTCAATCAAACCTTTTATACCAGCGTAATCTCTGGCACTACTGTAAAGGAAATCTTCCGGTTCATCCACAAATCCCGCTTTCACCGGATTCTCATGAATGTAATTCAATTTTTGCTCAAGCAAAAAATTGGAATCAAGCAAAATGGGATGATTATGCTGTTGCCAGAACTGAAAACTGTTGTTATGTTTATTTTTTGTTCCAGCTTCTCTCAATATTTTCAATATCCAATGTTTTCTGCTTTCAGTAGGGTTTTCGGTAATTAACTTTTTTAACGTTGAGGAAGTAAAACTTTTCATATCACGCATGATATAGCTTAATTCTTCCTTCTCACTGGAAATAATCATGTGCACATGATTTGTCATGATGCACCAGGCATATATTTTGAGTCCTTTGTTTTTTATACAATAGTTCCAACTGTCGAGTAACACATTCCTGTAAATATCGCGGGTAAAAACATCTATCCACCCAATCACCGTATAGGTGACGAAATACAGTTCTGTTTTTTCATAGAATTTATAATTTCTACTCATGGGATAATCTTAATTGTTTGTTTATACAAAATTAAAGAAAAATACAGTATAGGCTTTGGTTCGAGCGGTTTGGTCCGAGCGGACGCTCGAACCAGTAGGGGGCTCGAGTTGGGTTGGGGAAAAATATCAAAGCGTCCGCTATAAACTGATTCGAGCATCCATTATAAACTGGTTCGAGTGTCCGTTCGGACCATTAATCATGCCGTAGCGATTCCACCGGATCCCGGGAAGCGGCCTTTTTTGCCGGCAGGTATCCAAAAATAATACCAACAGCCGCTGCCACACCAAAAGACAAAACTATGGACCAAAAAGAGACAATGGTAAGTATGCCGGTGGTAATGGTAATCACTTTTGCCATGGCCATGCCAATTATAACGCCCAAAATTCCACCGCTGATACTTATCAAAACAGATTCTGCAAGAAACTGAAAAATAATATCTTTCCTGGTAGCTCCCGTGGCACGCCGCACGCCGATTTCACGGATACGTTCCATCACCGATGCCAGCATGATGTTCATAATGCCAATGCCACCCACCAATAACGAAATTCCGGCAATAGCACCCAAAACGACATTGAAAATATCTTTGGTTTTCTGTTCCTGTTTCAATAGGAGTTCCGGAATTTTTATTTCGAAATTTGCCTTTCCCTGATGTCGCCGTTTAAGCATCCGTCCTATCAATATTGCTGTCGGTGACAATTGTTGGCTCTCTTTTACCTGCACCACAATTTTGTCCACCTGATTTTCATTTCCCGCTTGTTTGTTGTTTTGGCCTGAGCTGAATAAACTGACTGTACCACCTTGAACTATTAGCTGGGTGCCACCGCCCATTAACGCAGCCTGGTTGATAAGCGTCCGGTCTTTGTAACGCAACAATATGGATTTAAGGGGAGTAAAAACGCTACGGTTATAGTCGGATATACCCATGCTTTCAGTTTTCTTGTTCACATCCAGGCCTCTTATCAGGCCAATCACTTTTAGCCATATATTGCCACATTTAATTTGCTGTCCCAAAGGATTTTTATCGGGGAACAACCGGGCGGCGACATCCGGACCAAGAATACAAACCGGGGCTCCGGCTTCAACTTGCCGCAGGTCGAAAAAACTACCGGATTTCAAACTGAGGTTAAAAATCCTGAAAAAATCGGGCGAAATACCTGTTAGCTCTACCTTTGTTTTTTTCCCTTCGCGGGAAGCCGGCGTGGAGTATATTATTTCAGGGCTAATCCGTAAAACAGTAGGAATATTTTTTTGGATACTTTCTGCATCTTTAAGGCTCAGGCCTGGAATAAACTGTTTTTGCATGCTCTTTGTCTGGTCATCTTCACGGGAATCATTTTTTGATGAATTTTCTCCGTTGCCTGTAGGTAATATTACAATATTGTTGAGCCCCACCAGTTTAATCTGTTCCAGGATTTCCTGACGGGCACCGTTGCCAATAGCCATCATGGCAATTACGGCAGCCACACCGAAAATAATTCCTAATGCCGTGAGGATTGAGCGGCTTTTGTTTAGAAATACAGCTTCAAGCGAAACTGATAAAATTTGAAGATAACGTTCCAAAAGTATATGGGTTTAATTATAGAGGCTAAAGTAAAGTTTTTTGTTGAAATTTTAGAATACACGATTTTTTATATGGGATTAGTCCGGGCTGAGGTTAATAGGAGATAACTTTAGGTACTTTTTTCTAACTTTGTCGCATGGCGAAAACAAAAACCACCTATTTCTGTCAGAATTGCGGATATCAATCTGCAAAATGGTTAGGCAAATGCCCGTCTTGTGGCGAATGGAACACTTTTGTGGAAGAGGTAATCAGCAAAAGCGACGACAAAAAGCACGGTATCAAGAAAGGGGAAAAGAAATCGCATCCTGTTGCCATTGGTAAAATAACTTCAGAAAAAGAAGAACGTACGGATACCCGAAATGCAGAACTTAATCGTGTGCTGGGCGGTGGGCTGGTAAGCGGCTCTGTGGTGCTAATAGGAGGTGAACCCGGTATAGGGAAATCAACCCTTTTATTACAGACCGCCTTAAACATAAAAGGGAAACGGGTTTTGTACGTTTCGGGCGAAGAAAGTAAACAGCAAATTAAAATGCGTGCCGACCGTATTGGCATTGAAAATAACGCTTGTTACATCCTGAATGAAACTTTTACCACTGATATTTTTAAGGAAATAGAAACGCTGGAGCCGGAAATACTCATTGTCGATTCTATTCAAACCCTCTACACTGACACGCTTGATTCTTCGCCGGGTAGTATTTCGCAAATCCGTGAAACGGCAGCCGAGCTAATGCGATTTGCCAAATCTACTCATGTGCCGGTGTTACTCATTGGCCATATCACCAAAGACGGCAATCTGGCCGGGCCTAAAGTGCTGGAGCATATGGTGGATACAGTTTTGCATTTTGAGGGTGATCAACACTATGGTTTTCGGATTTTACGTTCGGTGAAAAACCGTTTTGGCTCAACTTCTGAGTTGGGTATTTTTGAGATGCATGTCGGTGGTCTGCGCGAAGTAAACAATCCCAGCGAAATACTTCTTTCACAACGGGAAGAAGCTGCAAGTGGCGTGGCCATTGCCGCCATGATTGAAGGACAACGACCCATGCTGGTCGAAACGCAGGCTTTGGTAACAAATGCTGCTTATGGTACACCGCAGCGCTCGGCAACGGGTTTCGATTTGAGGCGCATGAACATGCTGCTGGCTATACTCGAAAAACGTAGCGGGTTTAAGCTGGGTACTAAAGATGTCTTTTTGAATATTGCCGGAGGTATTCGCGTTGATGATCCGGCCATCGACCTGGCAATTGTAGCAGCCATTTTATCATCACTTGAAGATATTGCACTTTCAACAAATACATGTTTTGCTGCCGAAGTAGGCCTTTCCGGCGAGATCCGGTCAGTAGCCCATGTGGAAAACCGGATACTGGAAGCCGAAAAACTTGGGTTTGAGAAGGTCGTTATCTCCAAATTTAATCTTAAAGGGCTGGATAAAAGCAGGTATCACATTGAGATAGTAGGTGTTGCAAAAATTGAAGAAGTACTTTCCGAATTATTTGGATGACAAATGTTCTCTAATAACTATTCATCATTCACCATTACAACACAAATCGCCAAATCAATTTTACCTGTACGGTGGTGTACTCGCTGTCAAAGTGGTGAGTTTGTGTATTGTAGCCTTGGTTCACTACAAAATAGAGGTTAGCCCCCGGTTTGGGGATCCAGTTAACCCTAAAGTTTAGCAGAACCTCTTTGTCTTCATTGTTCCATTGGGCAAAAGCTGAGCCGAATAAATCGGGATTCATGGCAAAGTCGATGCGGCTGCTAATTTCGTGAACAATGAAATTGCCTTCGGGCAACGAGATGCGGTGCTGGCTGTAATCGGAGCTGAACTTGATAAAACGGTTGGGTTGCCAGGTAAATTCACCTGCAAGAATGGTTTGCTTTCCATTGTAAAAGCCGCCCCAATTAACGAAAACGCCTCCATAAACTTTTCGGCCGTCGAAAGTACTAAACTGAAGTTCCCAATCGGTAAACCAGTATTCTCCTGTCGGGATAACCACCCCATCATGAATTTCAAAATTTTCTGTCAGGTTTTCCGCTTTTCGCTGAATGTTAAATTCAAAATCTTCCCCACTTCGCAGTGTAAATCCCAGTGGCCTGAATTCGGACCAAAACGACTGCAGCTTATGAGTTACATCATCCAGATAATAATTAAAATCAAAAGGCTTAAAAACAAATTGTTGCACCCACGGGATTTTTTTGAAGCGGGGTTTAATCCGGAAATCCGCATTAATCATCTGATATGCCGTACGCCGCTGATAGCCCACTTCCGGATTAAATTCGGGTCCTGATCGATCCCATATGGCAGAAAAATCAATCAAATCGTTGGGATAATCAAAAAATATCCGGCTCGATAAACCTGTTTTCTTTGTTCGGTCAGAGGTGTAACTTTGTGCAACGGCTCCGCCAAAAGAGATATTTTTATTCCCTTTGAAGTGTGAATTATAATAGGTAAAATCGGTACCGTACACATAATTTTGTCTGCCTTTCTGCAATTTGCTGACTGCAATAATCCCCACGCTCGATTCTTTTAAAATGTCCTGTTTCCATCGCACCACCGAGTAATTTGTGGTGGGTGTAGAATCTTTACGGGCGGTTTGAATATTCATAACCCCAATGGAAGCTTTGCCCGACCGGCCCATAATGCGAGCACCCCCAATGATGGGAACAGTGGAGCCGTCGGGGGCCAGGCCGATTTGACGCGAATAAAAAGGCTGTGTACTGTGCCCCAGCCCAAAACTGAAATAGTTGGCCCCTTCCAGAAAAAATTCCCGTTTTTCGGGATAATACAACGAAAAACGGGTGAGGTTTACCTGCATACGATCCGATTCAACCTGTGCAAAATCGGTATTAAAAGTAAGATTCAGCTTTAAAGTAGGAGTGATAAGGTAGTTTAAGTCGCCACCAATGTTTCCGGTGGCTTTCGTTTTTTCACCCGCTTGTTTAGCGAGCCCTCCGATAACGTAAGGTTTTAATTCGATGAGTGATGTTTTGTTGAGCCCGCTTAACCCCACAAGGTGTCCGGCCCTCGAAACCTGTGTCAACCGTGCATCTCGCGACCACCCCTGCCACAGGTCCTGCTCGCGTTTGCGCCGGATATCCCTCTCAAAATTGAGTCCCCAGGTTTGGATGCCTCCTTGTTTAAACCGTAACGTAGAAAACGGAATTTCAAATTCGGCAAACCAGCCTCCGGCGGTTTTACTTGTTTTAACATCCCACACACCATCCCAACTGTAATTGCGCGAATGGCCGTTTCCGGAAATCATCGCATCGCTGCGGGCCCCATTGGGGTTGGTCACAAACAGATAAGCTGTGCGGCTGTCGCCGTAGGTGTCCATGATTACCATAAAATTATCGTCCGTGCCATAATCAAAGTCCCTTTTCATTTGGCTGGCCACTATTTTATCGGGGTGCTTGTCAAAACACCAAACACCTATGTACATATTTTTACTGTCGTATAAAACGGCTACCTGTGTCTTTTCGGTGGCGGGCTGACCCTCTTTTAATTCGCGTTGGGTAAAATTTGAAATCCTGTTGGCTGTTTGCCAAACTTTTTCGTTTAACCTGCCATCTAACTTTATGGGGGTATTAATTCGTTTCGCATGAAGTGTGTTGGGTGTCGATGTCTGGGCCTCAATAATTTGCGTAAACAATATAAAAACAAGAAAAAGCGCATACGGCTTTTTACTTTTTAGTATAAATTTAATTTTGCTCACGATTGTGATTTATGGTTTGGTTGACACAGCAAATGTATTAAATTTATGATAAATGTTTGCATTTGAGCACAGTTAACTTCGACGAACGGAGTGAGGAGAAATCCCCCATGTTGTAGGTTATAAATGCAGACCGGAAATGCGTCCTCGTTTGCAACGCGAATGAGGTGGAAAATAGAAAAAGGTTACATTTGTTATCCGAAAAAATACACAAAAAATGAAAAAAATCTTCTTTTTAAGTTTGATGTTGTTCACCTTGAGTGTTCAGGCCCAGTTTGACAAGTATTTTGAAAACAAAAGCCTCCGCTTGGGCTATTACCACAGCGGAAACGACAGCAGCGAATTTTATTCGTTCGACGAATTAATTCAGCAACCTTATTGGGGCGGTTCCAAAATAAATTTGGTCGACACCTTTAATTATGGCAATTATTATGTGAAGGTCTTTAATGTAAAAAATGATTCTTTGCTCTATTCAAGAGGTTATTCCACGCTTTTCAGGGAATGGCAAACTACTGCCGAAGCCAAAAAAACAACCCGGACGTTTTCCGAGTCTGTCATTATACCATATCCCAAAGAAAATGTGCGTATTGAACTTTACAGCCGCAATTGGGATGGGGTTTTTGTAAAAAAGTTCTCCTATGAAGTAGATACCGATAATTATTTCATCAAACATGACCGCCGGTTGGTTTATCCTGCTTTTGACGTAAAAGTCAATGGTGATCCTGCAAAAAAAGTGGATATTGTGATTTTGCCCGAAGGCTATACCGAGGCCGGGATGGGTCGTTTTATCAACGATTGCCGGAAATTTGTGAGCGATTTTTTCACTTTTGCGCCTTATACCCACAACAGGGATAAATTCAATTTCAGGGCGGTGTTGGCCCCTTCGCAGGAGTCCGGAACCGACATCCCCGCAAAGGGAATATGGAAAAATACCATTTTGAACACCAGTTATTATACTTTTAACAGCGAGCGCTACCTGATGACTATGGACGACAAAAGCGTTTGCGACCTCGCGGCCAACGCCCCTTACGACCAGATTTATATTTTGGTCAATAGTAAAAAATACGGCGGTGGTGCCATTTTTAACTATTATAATGTAAGTGTCAACAGCAACCGGCAATCGGCTAAAATCCTGATTCATGAATTTGGCCATGGATTTGCAGGCCTCGCTGATGAATATTACGACAATTCAACGGCTTACGGTACTTTTTACAATCTGAACATAGAGCCATGGGAGCCCAACATTACCACCTTAAAACGTTTTGATAAAAAGTGGAAGCACCTTGTGAAACCCGGCACGCCCATCCCCACGCCGGCGAAAAAAAAGTTTCGTAATACGGTAGGTGCCTTTGAAGGCGGTGGTTACGAGCCCAAAGGTATGTACCGGCCCATGCAGGATTGTTTGATGAACACCTTCAACGGTAACCGTTTCTGCCCGGCTTGCCGCGAAGCCATACAAAAAATGATCGACTTTTATACAAAGTAAACCGCTTATCGTCGTCTGAATTGCTGCTTGTAGTATTTTATTTTGGCAGGCTGCCGGGCTGTCCGCTATAGTCCTGCCGTTAAAAGCGGTGTTTCGCAACGGCAGCAGGCGAGCTCCCTGCGGTCGCTGCCTGCTGCCTGCTCCACATCCCCTTTCGCCGGCAGGAGCTGCCGCTTCCATCCCTGCCTGATTATTCCCGTTTTAAGCATAAAGTATGCTTACAGCTTTAACACGGGCTTTTTCCAAACGATTAATTGGTTACATCGTTAGTTAAAACGATTCACAATGAGCCTTTGTTGTGCTTTCGTGCTTTATTCCAAGTCTATTATTATTTTCAAGTTATCTTTAACAATATCACTTAATTCCTGTGTTAATTTTCCAATTCTTTTTATAAGTCTTTTATTGTCAATTGCTCTTACTTGGTCAATCATTATGTCACAGTCTTGGTGTAAGTTTGCAGTCCCTTTTCTCAGATGTACTCTTAAAATCTCAGAGTCTTTTTTTACATTTGTGGTGATAGGGCAAATTATGGTTGAAGGATGAGGAACCTTATTCAATAAGTTGGTCTGGACAACTAAAACTGGTCTGGTTTTTCCGGGTTCTGTTCCAATCTTCGGATTTAAGTCTGCTATCCAAATTTCGAATTGTTTAGTCAACATAATCAATCTCCTCGAATTCTTTTAGCACAGTCATTGAATCATTCATCACTAATTCCGATTCCATTTTAAGTCTTTGTTCTAAGAACAGCCGTCTTTGCAGTCTGTTATAATAGTCTATTGCCTCGTTAATATATCTGTTTCGAGGCTTTTTGATTCTGGAAAGTATTTTTTCAGTCTCTCCAAAAATCGAATCATCAATTTTCAGTGATACGTTTTTCATGATTTAAAATTTATATACTACAAAGGTATATCAAAAAGAGATATGTTCCAAGTATTTCATCTCTTTTTTTACGGGGTCTTAGCATGAAGCCGGCTAATTCCTATTTTGATGCGCTGATGGTAGTTATTAATTTTGTCAAAAATCCCGAAGGGATTGATTCCGGCACATCAATAATAAATATTTAGCATGAAGCACAACTATCAATTATCAAATAATATTCAATTTCAAAAACTTCTGCATATCCAAACTTCAAAACGCCGTGTAATTGAGTCAAAACAGATGATATTCTAATCCATAGTGGTTTAGTTTTTTGTGGTACTCACGGGATAATGTTATAATTTTCATAAATTTACCCGATAATTTATTAAACCCTTGTATTTTGCTTGGGCTAAAAATCACCAAAACCTCAAAACCATGAAAAGAATCTTTTTATTTATGGCGCTGTTCCTGAGTGTGGCACTCATGGGACAAACGCTCGACATGTCGAAACTAAAAGACATGAAACCGAGAAGTATCGGCCCGGCCGGTATGAGCGGCCGCGTAACGGCTATCGACGTAAACCTCCAAAATCCCAAAATCATGTTTGTGGGATCTGCATCCGGCGGACTGTGGCGTTCAACCGACAAAGGCATCACCTGGAAGCCGGTGTTCGACAAACAACAAACACTTTCCATCGGCTGTATTGCCATAGACCAAAAAAATCCGGATATCATTTGGGTAGGAACCGGCGAAGGCAATCCCCGAAACAGCCTTTCCTCCGGCAAAGGGATTTACCGCTCGCTGGATGGTGGGGATACCTGGCAGTTCATGGGACTTAAAAATACCCACAATATTTACCGGATTATCGTAAGCCCCGAAAACAGCAATGTAGTGTACGCCGGAGTAATCGGGTCGCCATGGGGGCATCAAACCGACAGAGGCTTGTACCGTACGACTGATGCCGGCAAAACATGGAATAAGATTTTGTATGTAAACGATTTAACCGGTGTCGCCGATATGGTGATCGATCCGGTGAATCCTAAAAAACTTTTTGTGGCCATGTGGCAACATCAGCGTTGGCCTTGGTATTTTAAATCGGGTGGCCCCGGTTCAGGAATATATGTTACTTATGACGGTGGCGATCATTTTAAACAAATTACAGCCAAAGACGGACTTCCAAAAGGAGAGCTGGGGCGTATCGGCCTCGCAGTGTCGGCCAGTAATCACGACGTGGTGTATGCTATCATTGAATCGAAAAAGAACGGCTTTTACCGTTCAACCGACGGGGGAAAAACATGGCAATTGCGCACCACTAAAAATATGGGCGGCCGTCCTTTTTATTATGCTGATATTCATGTGGATCCGAAAAATGAAAATACGGTGTACACGCTCTTTACCAGGGTGAACAAAAGCATTGACGGTGGAAAAACTTTTCAACCGTTGATTGGCCGGAACATTCACCCCGACCATCATGCCTGGTGGATCTGCCCGACAAATCCCGATTTTATGATGGAAGGCAACGATGGCGGCTTGTCGATTACCTACGATCAGGGAAAACACTGGCGTTTTGTTCAGAATCTACCCGTAGGACAGTTTTATCACGTAAGCGTAGATATGGATTTGCCTTATCATGTGTTCGGTGGTATGCAGGATAATGGCTCGTGGCGCGGCCCGGCCTACGTATGGGCCCGGGGAGGAATCATAAACACCTATTGGGAAAATCTGTATGGTGGCGATGGGTTCGATGTACTTCCCGACCCCACTTCCGACCGTTATTGTTACGCCATGTCGCAACAAGGGTATGTGGGGCGGTTGGATATGAAAACCGGTTACGTGAAAAATGTTCGTCCGGTGCATCCGCAAGGAAAAAAATTACGGTTTAACTGGAATGCCGCCATTGCCGGTGATCCTTTTAATGGTAATACAGTTTATTTTGGGAGTCAATTCCTGCACAAAAGCACTGACCGTGGTGCCAGCTGGACAATTATTTCACCCGACTTAACTACCAACGACACGGCTCAGCAACATCAGGACACCAGCGGCGGACTTACTTATGATGCCACCGGAGCCGAAAATTATAACACCATCCTGGCCATTGCCCCCAGCCCGGTGCAAAAAGGTGTGATATGGGTGGGCACCGATGATGGAAACCTGCAGTTGACAACCGATGGCGGGAAAACCTGGAAAAATTTCAGAACAAAATTGAAAGGCGTTCCCGAAGGCAGCTGGATTCCGCAAATTACCGCTTCAAAATATAATGCAGGAGAAGCTTTTGTGGTGATCAATAATTACCGTCGAAACGATTTTACCCCCTATTTGATGCATACAACCGATTTTGGTAAAACTTGGAAGTCGATGGTTGACAGGAAAAAATTGTCAACCTATGTACTCTCTTTTGCCCAGGATCCTGTTGAACCCCGTTTGATGTTTATGGGAACCGAAAATGGTTTATATGTTAGTATTGACGCCGGTGCAACATGGACACATTGGACAAATGGCTATCCAAATGGTGTTTCAACCATGGATATGAAAATTCATCCTCGTGAATACGATTTGGTCATTGGTACTTTTGGTAGGGATATTTATATCCTTGACGATATCAGACCTTTACGGGCTCTGGCCCATGATGGGATTCAGTTACTTGACCAAACCATTCATGCATTTCAACCTCCGGTGGCTTATGAAGTCAGTACTAAAGGGGCTCCCGGTTTGTTTGCAGGAGGAGATTCTTATTTTCATGGACAAAATCGTCCTCTGGGCGCCATGATTACCTTTTCGGTAAAAGAAGGTGATACACTGGCAGGGCAGTTAAAAGTTTCTGCTTCCCGGAGAGGAATGGGATCTCCTGCCAACATGAAAAAATTTGCCAAAGCCAAAAAGGTAAAAGTTCAAATATTTGATAACAACGGAAATTTGGTCCGCACGTTGACAAAAATCCCCAAAACCGGGATAAACCGGTTTGTCTGGCGGTTCGATACAAAAGGCTATCGTTTCCCCGGACGGCCAAAACCAAAAGCCGGTGCTCCCGAACAGGGTGGGGGTCCTTCGGTATTTCCGGGTACGTATAAGCTGGTATTCAGTTATCAGGGACAAAAAGATTCAACGATGTTGACGGTGAAACCCGATCCGAGAATGACACTAAATTTGGATGCTATGAAAGCTGATCGTGTTTTGGTTATTAATGGCCTGAAAAAAGTGCAAGTACTGGCCGAGGCAATGGATCGTATCAAGGAGAGCAAAAAAACCATGATGGAAGTGAAAAAAATGATTCCCAAAGGAAAGAAACCTACCGATCAAATTAAGGCACTTCGCAAAATCAGTAAAACGGTAAGCGACTCGTTAAAAGCCATTTCAGAAGTGCTTTTCCCTGATAAAAATATCCAGGGTATCTATTCAAATCCCAAATTGGTTACCAATAAAATGCGCGGTGCCTATTCGGCCATTTATGATATGCAGCCTTTGACCGAGAATCAAAAACTGGCGTTGAAACAAACCGTTACAATTGTTGAAAATACGGTGAAAAGGATTCAGCAGTTTTACGACGGGCCATGGAATGCTTACCGCGAAGCAGCTGAAAAAGTTAATTTAACACCTTTCAAGAATTACAAACCTTTGAAATTAGAATAAGGGGATAGAAATAGGAGGCCTGAGGTGTACAAGGCAATTCTTTGTTTTTTTCGGACTTCGGGCTTCCAATTTATCTGATATTCAGAATTTTTATATATTCGCTATTGTTTAAACTCTGAAGAACCTTTTATTTACTCAATACATTCGATGATGAATCAAATTGAACAAATTGCTAAACATTCTTCAACGTGGTTCACATGGCTTAAAGATTTTGGAACTCAGTACGGACTTAGGCTTATCGGGAACTTTGAAAAATTCTATCTTTGTATTGGACAACAATCCTTCTGGCTCCAATATCACTCATGAATTAACTACTCAAAGATGAAATTAAGTAAGTGAAAACGGTCAACTAAATACAGGCATTTACAATTCAACTCCACACTCCACACTCCGAACTCCAAACTCCGAACTCCAAACTCCGAACTCCAAACTCCGAACTCCACACTCCACACTCCACACTCCAAACTTTTCTCTGCTTAATCCCTTAATCCTTTTACTCTTGGGATTCCGGGTATGAAATCTTTTAAATAAAAAGGCTCGAAATAGGCAGTGTTTTCAAAATCTTTGTTTTTAAATTTTTCTTCTGCCAAAGGAGCCATATAAGCAGCTGAGGGAAGAAATTCTTCCGGGAAAACAGCTTCCTGAATTTGTCCTAAGATGTTTTTACATTTTGCAGCCCCATCACCAACAAAAACAATTTTTTTCCCGGCATCAAAATAATTCGAAAAAGAGTTTTCAGTAATAACTTCGGCTTTAATTTCCCTGACTTCCTGTAGTTGATAGTCAAAAATGGCAGAATATACTTCCATGCGTCGGGCATCAATCATGGGGCAAAAAAGCAGTTCTTCAACTTTTTCACCGGTTTCTTTCATTTTATTTACAATTCCAGCAGTGAGTGCCTTCAGTGTCCCCACCGAAATCAGGGGTTTGTCCAGCGAATAACAAAATCCTTTGGCTGTGGATACGCCGATTCGTAAACCGGTATACGAACCCGGTCCTTTGCTTACTGCAATGGCATCCAGGTCGCTAAATCCAATACTTGCTTTGAAAATGATTTCTTCTGAAAACACGGTAATTTGTTCGGCATGTGAATTTTGGGTGTTGGTTTCTTGCAAGGCTACCACCTTTCCACCATCAGAAAGAGCTACCGAACAGACACGCGTGGCTGTTTCTATATTGAGTATTTTTCCCAAACTACTTCTCCTTTTATTTTTTCTTGGTAGTAAACAACTCTTTTTTATCTACCTTTTTCACGGCATCCCCGTTTTTCAGGGTTTTTGATACCAATCGATAGGGCGCTGTAATCACTTCATCTCCTTCTTTTACGCCCTCTTTAATTTCGATATACATATTGTTCTGAATGCCGGTTTTTACCTTTTGCAGTTTGGCTTTACCATCCTGATACAGAAATACATATTCCTGTGTTTTCTTCGTAATATTGGTGTTGTTTGCCGTTGCTTTGGTTTCTTCTCTTTTTTCACGAGCTGTTTTTTGACGTCCCGTGGAATCGGCACGTGTAGTTACAGCCTGAATTGGAACTGAAAGAACATTGTCGGCACGCTTGGTTTGAATTTCAACTGTTGCCGACATGCCGGGTCTGAATGGTGACGGGATAGGATTTTCAGGTTTTATCAAATCGGCATAGGATTTTTTTAACATCCTTATTTTCACGTCAAAATTGGTAACCTGATCGGCACTAACCCCGGTGGTGTTGGCCGATGTGGCAATTTCGGTAACCAAGCCTTTGAAATCGCGGTTCAGGTAAGCATCTACCTCAATGAGGGCCGTGTCGTTAAGTGAAACCTGAACAATATCGTTTTCGTTAACTTCTACATTTACCTCTAAAACATCTAAATTGGCAATGCGCATAATTTCGGTACCGGCCGAAAACTGTGAAGCACCCGTAACGCGCTCTCCGACTTCTACGCTTAGTTTTGAAACTGTACCGCTATTTGGTGCATAAATAGTTGTCCGGTCGAGGTTTTCTTTTGCCTGGCTGAGTTGCGCCTTTGCGCTTTTTACCTGAAATTGACTGGCTTTATAACTTTCAAGTGCAGCTTTTACTTCCGCTTCACTAACCAGATAATTTGATTTGGCTGCATCAAAATCGGCATCCGAAATCACCTGACTTTTCCATAATTTCTTACTTCTGGCAAAATCGAGTTTGGCTTTGGTGAATTGAGCCTTTGATTGTGCCAAACGGGCTTTGGTATTGGCTTCGTTGGCTTGTGCGGTTTTGAGGGCCGCCTCGCTTTGCTGATAAGTAGAGATATAAATTTTGGGGTCAATTTTGGCTAATTTCTGACCTTTCTTTACAAAATCACCTTCTTTAACATACAATTCTACTACCTCTCCCGAAATGTATGGGCTTATTTTGACATCTTTTGCCGGTTGGATTTTTCCGTTGGCCGATACGGTTTCTACAATGGTTCGTTTTTGAACCTTTTCAACAGCAACCTTTTTGGCATCGGACGATTTCCCTTTTTTTATTGCCAAAACCACTAAGAGAATCAGCACAACGACTCCAATGATAATCCAGATATTTCTTTTTCTTTTATTTTTTGCCATTATTTTATTTTTTAAATAAGCTGCTAATTTAACAATTCCGAATGATTTTATTTGTTTTGTTGCGGAGCCATTATTATATCTTTAAGGCTTAGGCTCCTTCCCAAATAAAAGTCAAGAATCTTGGTTTTGAAAAAGTAATCATACTTTGCAGCTGTTTTATCCGATTCAGCGTTAAATAAATTGTTTTTGGCTACGTTGTAATCGGTTGCACTTAGCATGCCCACATTGAATTTCTCTTTTGCATATTTAAAAGCTTCCCGAAGGGAAATAACCGATTTTTTACGTGCAACAAAAGTTTGGTAAGCGGCCAGGGCATCGGTATAGGCCTGCTCAATGGTTTTACGTAAGTTGTTTTTTTGGATCTGTAGATCAAGATTGGCTTTTTCGAGGTTTATTCTCGACTTTTTGATAAAAGAGGAAACCTGATAACCGTTAAATATAGGGATAGACAAACGAAAACCCATGGTAACACTCCTGTTATCCCTCATTTGATCCCAAAAGGACTTGGTGAGGTTAAAACCTGGATCTAAAGGATTATTGCTTTGCCTTATCCTGTCGGAATAATTATTTCCATATGACGAACTCATGCTTAAAGTGGGACTCCTTTGCCCGCGTGCAATTGCCAGGCCACGACCTGCAATCTTTACATTATATTCGGCATATTTAATTTCGGGCATAATACCCAAAGCATTGCGGTAAATCGATTGGATGGGCAATAAATCAGGGGCTTTGGGAAGCTGTAAGTTGGGTTTTTCTATAGCAAATTTGGTGTTTGCATTCAGGTCGAGCAGCTGCATTAAATCGAGATAAGAAAGCATAAGACGGTTTTGCGCATTTACCAAATTTACCTCGTCGTTGGCCCCCTGGGCTTCGATATCAAGCAAATTTCCTTTGGCTACTGTGCCTGCTTCAACCTCTTTCTTTGTCCGGCTAATCTGGTCTTTGGAAGTTGCAAGTTTGCGCTTTGCGTTATTGACCTGTTCGATGTTATTTAATATTTGAAGGTAGGCCGCAACAATGTTCAATGAAATATTATTACGGATTTTATCGGAATTGTACTTTCGTGCAAGATATTGAAATTGTTTTTGACGTAATTCATTTACATTTTGCAATCCGTTGAACAAGGTAAGGTTTCCGTTTACGGAAAAATAAAATTGATTACTTTTTTGATTGGTAAACTGATAAGTGGCCAGGTCGACGGAACGACCCCAACCTGTGTTTTGCGAAACACTTGAATTTAAAGAAGGTAAAAAATTCAGCTTGCTTTGATTCATATCTACTTTTGCAGATGTAACGTCCAGCTTGCTTTGTTTGATTTGCAGGTTATTTTTATTCGCATAATTAATACACTTTTCCAGCGACCAAACTTCTTGGGCGGATACCTTTAGTGCAAATAAAACAAAAGTGAACAAGGGGATGAGAAAAACTATTTTTCTTTTCATGCGTATAATTTTTTCTTAATTGAAGTTTTTATTTATCACAAAACGTGCCACAAATATAAGCATCTAATTAACAGCTAAATATTCTGGAGTGTTCATTAATTTTAAAACTGTTTTGTCCATATTAAAACAATAGTTGTTCAAAAACGGACAGGCATCAAAATGTGCCCAAACTTTCCGGATTATCGAATAAGTTTTTTCCGATTCATTTTAGGAACAAAATTAAAAACATTTTTCTGCAAACAGTAATCCACATCTTCTTCAAAACCATTGCGAAGCAATAAATTCAAATGATAACAACCATTTAGGAGCTTTCGCAAATTACCTGCTTCGCTTTTATAAGCTTTATGAAGGGTGAGGGCCATGTCAGAGAGTTGTAACGACTTGTGCAACATTAGTTGGTCGGTAAGTGCGGCAGCACACATGGCGTCATCCATCGAAAAATTGTTGTTGGTACCTGAGCAAACAAATACCACTTCCTCCCGGTTTAGAAGTTGCTGAACAACGGCTTCAAGGTTTAGGAAGCCACCAATCATCACTTTTTTTGCACCTTCAAGTTGGTTGAGTGCCTTGGTTCCGTTCGAAGTAGTAAGAATGATCACCTTGTTTTTTACTTTTTCCGGAGTATAGTCCAGAGGAGAATTCCCAAGATGAAAACCATCAATCAATTTGGTATCCCTTTCTCCGGCAAGGATAATTTTGTCCGGTGAATAAGCCGTGGCTGTTTGCTGGGCTTCTTCTACCGTTCGAACAGGAATAAAGGCCCTGGCTCCGTTTGCCATGGCCGTAATCATTACTGATGAAGCACGTAGTACATCTATTACCACCACCGTCCGGTTTTTTACTAAATCGGGACGGATGGCAGAAGCATACGGAATGACGTCAATTTGCATGGGGCAAAAATAGGTTTTTTAAAGCATGAACGGCCCTTTTCCTTATCTTTGCCGCTCAAAAATAATATCATGAATCAAAAAAATATCCGCGTTCGTTTTGCCCCCAGTCCAACAGGCCCGCTGCATATTGGCGGAGTACGAACGGCGTTGTATAATTATCTTTTTGCCAAAAAAAACGGCGGAAAATTTATCCTTCGAATTGAAGACACCGACCAAACCCGTTTTGTGCCGGGTGCTGAGGATTATATCCTCGAAGCATTCGACTGGTGCGGCATCGAATTTGACGAAGGGGTGAGTAAAGGCGGCCCCTTTGGACCATACAAACAATCGGAACGTAAAAACCTTTATAAAGCTTACGCTGATGAGCTGATTGCCAAAGGATATGCATATTACGCATTTGATACGGCTGAGGAGCTTGCCCATCTGCGAAAGCAATACGAAGCAGAGAAAAAGACGTTTACATACAATGCTGCTGTCAGGCAAAATCTGAATAATTCACTGGCTTTGCCGGCTGAAAAAACACAACGTTTATTGGATGATAAAACGCCTTATGTCATTCGGTTTAAGATGCCTGATGACAGGATGGTACGGATGAACGACCTGATTCGCGGTGCTGTGGAGGTGAATGCTGATGTGTTGGACGATAAAATCCTTTTTAAATCGGATGGGATGCCTACCTACCACCTTGCCAATGTAGTGGACGACCATTTGATGGAAATCAGTCATGTAATCCGCGGAGAAGAGTGGTTGCCCTCCATGCCGCTGCATATTTTGCTTTATGAAGCTTTTGGATGGGAAGCCCCTGAGTTTGCCCATTTGCCGCTCCTGTTAAAGCCCGATGGAAAAGGTAAGTTGAGCAAACGCGATGGCGACCGTTTGGGATTTCCGGTATTCCCTTTACAATGGAGAGATCCAAAAACAGGTGAAACAACACGAGGCTACCGCGAAGACGGCTATTTCCCTGAAGCTTTCATCAATATGCTGGCTTTATTGGGATGGAATCCGGGTGATGAACGCGAAATTTTCAGCCTGGATGAACTGGCCGAAGTTTTTTCCATTGAAAGGGTGGGAAAATCGGGTTCGCGTTTTGATCCGGAAAAAGCACGCTGGTTTAACCATCAGTATATGATGAAAATGGATGATGAAGACCTGGCCGATTTGTTTTTACCTGTTTTGGTAGAAAAAGGTTATATGACCGACCGTGATTTTATTGTGGAAGTTATTGGACTGGTGAAAGATCGGGCTCATTTTGTACATGAATTGTGGGAACAGTCTGATTTCTTTTTCAAAGCGCCCGATGAATTTGATCCGAAGGCAGTAAAAAAACGCTGGAAAACCAACTCCTATGATCAAATAAACGAACTCAAAGAGGTGTTGACCGCAATTGATGATTTTTCATCTGAAAATGTGGAAGCGGTGGTAAAAGCCTGGATTGAAGAAAAGGAATATGGGTTGGGTGCTGTGCTGAATGCTTTCCGGTTGGTCATTGTGGGCGCTTTAAAAGGTCCGCATTTGTTTGATATTGTGGCATTGCTGGGGCAGGAGGAAACTTTACGGCGTTTGGAAATCGGTTTGCACGAATTGGGCAGAAAGGAAAGTTAGGTTCCATTTATTTTGGATATATACATGTACTAATATCCATTTAGAATGGTGAGTTCTATAATAAAATTTGCATTTAAAATGGATATTGATTATCTTTGCTCAAAATAAGATAGATGATTAGCAGGGATTTACTTCTTGAAATTATAGGTGATCAGGTACAACTCAGCTGGAATAACACCTATATTCCACGTACTGATGGTGGTTTATTCCCGGAAGGGAATGAAATGGTTATCTTGTCAGGTATAAGAAGGTGTGGTAAGTCAACCCTGCTTCAGGAAATAAGGAACCAACACAAAGAGAAAGATTACTTTCTTAATTTTGATGATGAAAGGCTTGTCAATTTCAAAGTGGATGATTTTCAACAACTTTATGAATTATTCATCGAGCTTTATGGTCTTCAGCATACTTTTTATTTTGATGAGATTCAAAATATCGCAGGATGGGAGCGTTTTGCGAGGAGGCTTCACGATTACGGAAATAAAATATTTATTACCGGCTCAAATGCAACGATGTTAAGTCGAGAACTTGGTACGCACCTGACGGGACGTTTTATCAGAAAAGAACTTTTCCCTTTTTCTTTTTTTGAATTTGTTAAATTTAATAAAAGAGATTCGGGTGACTTCAGTTTGTTGTCAACTGAAAAAAAAGCCGGTTTAAAAGCATTGTTTTCATCCTACCTGGCGCTTGGAGGGTTTCCTGAATATATTCGAAATAAAAACATTGAATATCTTCAATCGCTTTATCAAAGCATTTTCTACAGAGATGTCATGGTGCGTAACAAATTAACTAACGAGCGTGAATTTCTCGAATTAGTTCATTTTTTAGCATCCAACCTCGGTAAACCTTTTTCAAACAACAGCCTTGCAAAAGCACTAAATATAGGAAGTCCGACAACCATCAGGCAATATATTTCCTATCTTGAAGATACCTATTTGTTTTTTAGCATCAATAAATTCGACTTTTCAGTAAAAAAACAAATTTACAATCCCAAAAAAGGATATTTTATTGATCACGCCTTGGCACGACAAATTGGCTTTAGCTTTGCTTCGGACAGGGGCAGGGTAATTGAAAATATCATTTTTATTGAACTTAAACGGAGGGGATATGAACTGTTCTATCATCATCAGAAACATGAATGCGATTTCGTTGCAAGGAAAAGAGGTAAAATAGTTTTACTGGTACAGGTAACAGTTTCAATGATGGATTCAAGTACTAAAGAGCGGGAAATCAATGGACTCATGGAAGCAATGGAAGCGTATAAGATGAAAAAAGGTTTAATCATTACTGAAATGGAAGAAGATAGCATTGAAATAAGGGATAAAAAAATTCAGGTGATTTCTGCCTGGAAATGGCTTTTAAATATAAATTAGATTCGATGTCAATAATATCAATAGAAGGAATGGAGTTTTTTGCTTATCACGGCTGCTTTAAAGAGGAGCAGGTGATTGGTACTAAATTCCGTTGCGATGCGTTTTTGGAAGTGGATACCACCAAGGCGGAACAAACCGACAATTTGAGCGATACCGTAAATTATCAGTCGGTATTTCAGGTGGTAAAGCACGAGATGGAAACAAAATCGAAATTGTTGGAGCATGTGGGCAGACGCATCATTAACCGGATAAAAAAAGAATTTCCGCAAGTTGAACACGTGCGTTTAAAAATCAGAAAACTGAATCCGCCACTGGGTGGTAAAATTGATTTTGTGAGTGTAGAACTGGAGGGCTGATGATGGTTCCAAAAAGAATACTCATCGAACCGGAAATTTGTCCCCGTTGCGGGGCTGAGTTTACATGCAGTAAATCGGGTAAATGCTGGTGTTTTTCGGTGTCTGTTTCTGAAACCGTTCGTGCATTTATCGACCGGAAGTATGAAACTTGTCTATGTCCGAATTGTTTAAACGAATTGGCTGTTTTGACCGATCCAAAAGAAATTGCCGAAAAAGTTTGATTGGAGATTAAAAAAATCCTTATTTTTGCACTCCTTTTAAAACAAGGTACCGTGGCCGAGTGGCTAGGCGGAGGTCTGCAAAACCTTATACAGCGGTTCGAATCCGCTCGGTACCTCAAAGAAGCCTGTAAGCGATGAGTTTACAGGCTTTTTTAGTATGTCGGGCATGGTAATAATTTAACAGGGTGCAAATCTCTGTATGTGCCGGGTTGATAGGAAACATTAGCGAATGGTAAGGGGGTTGCGGGTGACTGCAAATCTGAAAGAAGCCATCAGTAAATTTGAAGTTCTGACGCACAGAAATATGATATCAAATTCAGGTTATCAAAAAATCTAGAAATCGAAAATGATGAATATTAAAAAAATTAGCTCCACAAATTAATTTTTATCTATTTTTGCACTCATTATACCTTTTCGGTATAAAAAAAGATTGAGATATGATAATAGACAAAACTGAAAATAAAATTATAAGTGTTGCAACCCAGCTATTTGGAAAATACGGGTTTAACAAAACCTCCATGAATGAGATTGCCCGTGTTGCCCGAAAAGCAAAAGGCTCTTTGTATTATCATTTTGCAAGTAAAGAAGAATTATATACAAAAGTAGTAGCCACTGAAATTCAGAATTTAAAAGATAATCTGTTGATTATTGTTAATAATATCGAATTGACGGCAGATAAAAAAATCGTAGATTATATGATTAAACGGATGGAAATAATGCATTTGGCAGTTAATTACCATGATTCCATAAAAGCAGATTTTTTTGAACATTTTGAATTTGTTGATAATCTACGTCACGATCTCGACAACTGGGAACAAGTACAACTAAAAAGTATTATTAATCAGGGGATTAAGGAGGGCGTTTTTGCAAATTATAAGGGTAAACTGGATGTGTTGCTCAATATGATTGTAATGGTGTTGAAAGGACTTGAAATCCCTTTCTTTATACAGGATAAATACGATGAGTTCAAACCACATTTTGAATATTTGAGTAGTGTCCTGATAAAAGGCTTGGCATACGATTAAAAGAATCAGCAATAAACCGACTATACAATCTAAAAAGTACATAACCTATAATTCTTATCAAAAGAATAATGATGAAAAAAAATATTGCCTTGGTTTTGTCGAGTGGCGGTTCACGAGGGCTTGCTGAGATAGGTGTCATCAATGAATTGGAAGAATATGGCTTTAAAATAAAGTCTGTTGCGGGCTCTTCTATAGGTTCACTCATAGGCGGCCTCTATGCTATGGGGCATTTGCCTGCTTATACCGAGTGGGTTAAAACCTTAAACAAAAAAGAGATATGGGGCTTAATGGATTTTACAATGTCAATACATGGCTTGCTGAAAGGAGATAAGGCTTTTGATAAAATGAAATCGTTTATCCCGGATATGGCCATTGAAAAAATGAATATCCCTTATGCTGCCGTTGCAACTGATATTATCAATGAAAAGGAGATCGTTTTTACGGAAGGCAGTTTTTATGAGGCAGTGCGTGCGTCGGTGGCCATCCCTACTGTCTTCACACCAGTAAAATATAAGGATACCATTTTGGTTGACGGCGGGGTACTCAATCCGATCCCCATTGATTATGTTGCACGTACAAAGGATGATATACTTGTGGTTGTCAATTTATATGGAGATAGGGCAAACGTAGTTCGCAATGCCAAATATAAAGGGTATAACTCTAAATATGCCGAATATGTTGCCGGTATTTTCAATAGCATTCAAAAATTTATCCAGTCGGGTAGCGATAAACGAAATTTGGGATATCTCGCTTTATTATCAGCGACAAGCTCCGCGATGATCCACAAATTATCCAAACAAAGTATCGACTTATTTAAACCTGAAATAGTTATTGATATTCCTTTAGACGCAGCCAGTACATTCGACTTTTACAGGGCTGATGAATTGATTGAGTTGGGAAGGCAAGCAGCAAAAGAGGTCTTAATAAAATTTGACAATTTAAAGTTTAAACATGGAACTGATAATTCTTAAAGGATTATTAATTGGATTTATTTCGTCGGTTTCGTTTGGCCCCATTGCACTTATAATAATTCAAAAAACCGAAAATAATCATCATCAAAGAGGATTAATGGCCGGCTTTGGCGCTTCAACGGCAGAAACGATTTTTGCTATCGTTGCCGGAAGCGGGGTGGGTCTGGCTTATAATTTTATTGAACAATACCAACTGCCTATTCGACTCATCGGTTCGCTCATTATTTTGGCTGTTGGGTTAAAAATAGTTTTGACAAAAAAGCCATCCGGTAAGCCTGACAAAACGAAAAGGGTAATAGGTCAACATATTTCTGATTTTTCTTCAACATTTTGGTTGGAAATATTCAATCCGCTCACTTTATTTATGTTTATTTTTCTTTTCTCAACCTTTAATGTTATCCCCAAAGGAATTTCAAATTTAGAGCTGTTTAAACTTTATTATAGTGTTTTTATCGGAACAAACATATGGTGGACTCTGGTAGTTATTTTAGCCAATATCCTTCGTAAAAAAATAAAGTTACAACATACACATTGGCTGAACAAGATAACGGGAAGCATTATTATGATTATTGGCTTGGGGTTAATAATTAGTTTGTTGGCAGATTATACAGGTCTTATTCATCCGTAGCATAATATGATAAAGAAGATTATATTGTATCGGTTGATTAAATTCGTTAATTTAGCAGATTATTAAATATTTAGAAAGAAGGTTATGATGATTGATTTATTAAAAAGGGAATTCTAACAGGAATCATAATTTTTCGTTTACACGCTTTTTAAGACAGTGTCATAAAGGTCTTGCCCCCATACTCAGTACGCATGAAAAAATCAGTAACCGAATTACGTTTGCTATTGTTTTGGCTTCTATTGTCATTGGCTCATCATTGATAGCGCTTTCAAAAATTCCCCCGCTGTTGTATGGCATTCCGGTTATTGGTATTGTAGGTTATCTTACAGCAACTATTATGGGGCTCTGGCTTCTTGTCTCAATTCTTCGTCACGGCAAAATGTAAAGCCATCTTTGTATGTTGGGGTAAAAGTGGCTGAAAATTATTCCGGGACCTTTTTAAACCTGACTTATTATACCAACCTAAGTGCTTGTTAAGAAATAACCTTATCATTTTAACTGAATGTTCCCTCTTTATATTATGATTATCTGAATTTTTCAGATAGCATTTTCACGTAGAACAAATTCTTGTTAAAAAGTCTTAATTTTATATTAGTAAGCGTATTTTATATACTTTTGTACTCATTGTATCGTTTAGGTATAAAAAGAAATGAATTTAAATTTAATAAAAAGTCAAGGAGATAACCTCTTTGCTTATTACACAAAACTATTTGATAAACATGATCATAAAACGTTAATAACAGAATATGAATAAATTACATAAATATTAAAAAGAATTTATATTATCGTTATAGAAGGTTATTATATATATTCTACTAATATTTTGAAATTTTATTTGCGTTTTGAAATTTTTTTTATGTCAAAACTGACTATATAACCAAAATAGGTATAAAAGTTACAGTATGAAACCAATATCAGATATTATATTAAAAGTTATGGGCTGGAGGTTAGTTGGGGAGTTTCCTGACCTAAATAGGAGCGTAGTTGTTTTAGCACCTCATACAAGTAATTGGGACTTTGTGATTGGACAATTATATCTGAATGCAAAAGATATTAATAATCATGTACTTATGAAAAAAGAGATGTTCTTCTTTCCGCTAAATATTATCCTAAATGCATTGGGCACTATACCTGTAGATAGAAACAACAAAAAAACCAATGTCGTTTCACAATTGAGTTCAAGAATAAAAAATAGTAATGAATGAAATAAATGATTTTTACAAGTCTATCAGTGCAAAATATCCTGAGAATTTCACTTTAGATAAAAGAATGAATTAATAAAATATTATAAAAGAAATTAATGACTATGAAGCGATTAGCAAAACTTATTATAAAGTTAAAATGGCCAATAATAATTATCGTTTTGGCTTTGACCACCTTCTTTGGCCTTCAACTTAAAAATTTAAAGATAGATGCAGATGTAATAAACTCTTTACCCGATGATGATTCAACAGCTGTTTTATATACCAATATTGGGAATAAATATGGTGGGAATACTATGGGAATGGTTATCGTGCAGGCTAAAAATGTATTCAATACGAAAGTATTGGAAGATGTGAGGCAAATAACCGATACTGTTACATTTGTTAAAGGTATTTCAACAGTTACGAGCCTTACAGATGTTATTGACATAAAAAATGTTGATGGTGGTATTGAAATAGGTAAGTTAATTGATGAATACGATATTCCGAAAACAGAGCAGCAATTAGATAGTTTAAAGGCCTATACCCTTTCAAAAGATATGTATAAAGGTTCTATTGTTTCGGCAGACGGTACGTCAACTTTGGTGATATTTACTTTACTTGATAACGCAAACAAAGAAGAGGTAGCAAAGACTATTAAGGAGAAAATTACAAAACTAAAACTTCCGGAAAAAATTAGCTTCGGTGGTATCCCTATGATGATGGACGATGTTTCCTCTTTAATGTTACTTGATTTAAGAAATTTAATCCCCCTTACCTTTATTGTTATCTTGCTTATCCTTTTAATAAGTTTCAGGTCGGCCCGTGGAACCATTTTACCGCTAACGACGGCAAGTATTTCCATTGTTTGGACTTTAGGGTTGATGCAGCTATTGGGTTATAAGTTGAATTTGGTCTCAATCAATATGCCTGTTATCCTTTTGGCAGTGGGTAGTGCTTATACCATTCATGTGCTTAACCGGATAAATGAAGAAAAAGGGAAAAATCGAAAAAAGGCATTGATAAAAGCTGTTGCGTATATTACTATCCCTGTATTTTTATCCGGTATTACTACTGTCTTTGGATTTATGTCGTTCATCTTTGGGGCTTATCTCACCATGATTCGCAATTTTGGATTGTTTACTTCAATTGGTGTTGCTTTTGCTTTGCTTCTTTCTGTTGTATTTGTCCCCGCGGTTATCTCTGCATTTTCAATGGTTAAGTCACAAAAATCTTTGCAGCAACAGAAAAAATCAGAAGATACCTTGATGGGTAAACTATTTCTTATCCCATTTTCCAATTTAATTATTAAACATCCTAAATATATTACCGTCGCTTGGGTCGCGCTTATAGTCCTAAGTATCTGGGGAATGTTTAATATCAAAACCAGCGTTAATATGACCAACTATTTTCGGAAAAATAATCCGGTAAGGGTTACGGAAGATATAATGCAGAAGGAATTTGGCGGCTCTTTACCTGTTTTTGTTGTGTTTAAGGGGGATATGCAAAGTCCCGAAGTATTGAAAAAGATGATTCAAACGGAAGATTACATGAAAAAAAGCCCTGATGTATCGTCTACACAGTCAGTTGCCGATCTTATTGAACAAATGAACGATGTAATGGGCGAAGGTAAAATAATACCAAACGATAAAGCTAAAATTGAAAATTTATGGTTTTTATTGGACGGACAGGATGTTATGCCCCAATTAGTAACAAATGATTTAAGGGAAGGTATCATCCAAGCAAGGTTCGCTTCGGCAGACAGTAAAGATATGGAAGATTTTGTGAAGTATATGAATAAATACATCAAAACCAACTCTACCAAAAACTGTCAAATAGAATTAACCGGAATGCCTTCGGTATATGTAAAATTAAACAGTTCGCTAATCCGAAGTCAATTTAGCAGCCTTACATTAGCCATAATATTAGTGGTTTTAGCCGTAGCTCTCCTGTTGCGTTCTTTTTCAAAGGGAATTTATGCCGCAATACCCATTTTAACTACCATTATTATTTTATTTGGTTTTATGGGTTTTGCAGGTATTGCATTGGATATTGCAACTGTTTTGGTTGCGAGTGTGGCGCTTGGGATGGGAATTGATTATTCCATTCACATAATCACTCATTTCTCTCATGAGTTTGATGAGCTTAAAGATGTAAACCTTGCCATAAAAGACAGCATCATGGTTAGTGGTAAAGCCATTATTATCAATGTAGTGTCAGTTTCGGCAGGTTTTCTTGTCTTAATGTTTTCACATATTGTCCCCATTCAAAACTTTGGATTATTAGTCGCAATGAGTATGGTTGGGGCTGGAGTTGGTTCATTGACCTTACTGCCCGTAATATTAATTCTTCATTATAGAAGAAAAGAAAACGTGAACAAGTATATAAATTAAATTAATAAACTTTATAAAACAAATAAAATGAAAACAGTAAAATTATCAGTATTGGTAAGCGCATTATTCCTATTGTTTGGATTAAATGCAAACGCACAAGATGCAAACACCATTTTAAAAAAAATGGATGACGTCATGTATTCCGCAAAAGACATGACCGCGAAAGTCGAAATTGTTTTAATCGACAAATCAGGAAAGGAAAAAACAAGAGAAGCACTCATTAGTCAGAAAGGTACCAAGGAACGTATCTTCAGGTTTACAGCACCGGCATCGCAAGCAGGGATTGCAGTTTTATCATTGCCAAAAGATGTAATGTATTTATATATGCCCGCTTTTGGTAAAGAAAGAAGAATTTCGTCGTCGGTAAAAAGTCAAGGTTTTGCAGGGACGGATTTCACTTACGATGATATGGAGTCGAAACCCTATACGGAGAAATACACCCCTAAATTGCTTCCTGCCGAAAAAGATGTCTATGTATTAGAATTAAAACCGTTATCTCCCAGATCACAATATTCAAAACTTATTTTAAAAGTCAACAAATCAGAATTTTACCCAACTTATATGGAATATTATGATAAAGGTAACCACAAATTAAAAGAATCGACATATCACTTTGTGAGGATAGGTAAATACTGGAATGCACAAGAAATTGAAATGAAAAACCTAAAGAAAAACCACATAACCAAAATGATTATGTCGGATGTAAAATATGACCAGGGTCTAACAGACAACGATTTTACAGTACGAAAGCTGAAAGAGTAATAATTATCAATTGATGCTAAAATGTTGGTGTTACATACAAAAAAATAAAGCCAATAATTATTCAATTAAAAAGACAAAAGAAATATGCTTGGAGGTAACAAAATAACATCGGTGGTTTCAGTTTATAACGAAGAAAAAACTGTAAAGAGCGTTGTTTACAGCCTGTTAAACTGTGTCTATATTGATGAGCTTATTGTGGTAAACGATGGCTCTACAGACAACACATCAAAAATATTGAATCAAATAGTGTTAACACATCCGTTTCAATACGTGGAATTTAACAAAAACAGAGGCAAATCGTATGCCATGACAGCAGGTGTAGAACAGGCAAAAGGAGATGTTATTGTCTTTATTGATGCTGACCTTATCGGACTGAATTGTAACCATATTAAAAAATTAGTTGATCCATTAGTTAATGGAAATACCAGGATGGTTATAGGGCGGCGCGTATCGGAAACCAATCCTAAAATTGATATTACCGGTCCGTTAGATGATTGGTTAGGCGGTGAGAGAGCTGTTTACAAAGAAGACCTGATGCCTATTCTTGATGAAATGAAAGAAACTAAATTTGGTGTTGAAACTCTGCTTAACCTCTATTTTAAGAGTAAAAGCAACAAAAATACCAAGACCTTGATTGTTGATTTAGAAGGACTCGTCCATATAAGAAAATATCAGAAATATAAATGGAATCAAGCAGTTTTCAATTATAGCAAATCTGCATCCCAAATTATCCGTACTGTATTTGTGAATTATTTTCTGGTTGGTATGGTCGTTAAAAACATTTTTTTAAATATAAGGGGTTAGTTATGATAATGTTCCTTACAGAATAATTAATTTATGGAATAAAATTTCAATAAGCTATAATTTATAAACACATGAAAAACAGAAACATAATTATTATATTCCTCATTGCTATGATTTTTAGCACGAAGGCAATGGAAGCACAAAATGAAAATGCTTTGAAATTGAGGGGATATCTACAAACTGACCAACGCATGTTATTAAAATCGCCCAACGATTGGGCATGGAACGAAAATAGGCTGAGCGTGAAGCTTGAGAAGAAAATGAAAGGAAAAGCCAAATTTTATAGCGAAGTATGGCTCAGGAATATTGGCTTACCCAATATTGTCCATTCAAGCGATTTGTATAACAAAAACATCCTTTCCCCCTGGAACTTGGAAATCAGAGAAGCTTATGTGGAAATCTATGGCTTGTTCTCCAAAAACCTGGATGTAAAAATCGGGCGTCAACGTATTGCGTGGGGTACCGCTGATAAGTTTAATCCAACCGATAATGTTAATCCATATGATTTTGAGGATATCCTCGACTTTGGTCGCCACCGGGGATCCGATGCCGTTACATTGAATTATTACTTTAGTTCCGATTATTCGTTACAAAGTGTTTTTGTCCCCTTTTTTCAGCCTGACAATTTGCCTGTTGGTATGTTCGCCAATCTGCTTAACATGAATATGGAATTGCCTCAGGGACTTGTATTAAAATCATTTACCGACCAAGTCAGTACGCCACGCTACAATATTGGGGAAAGTTCCACGGCCGGGCTTAAATTTAAAGGCTTTGCCAGAGGTGTTGACTTCTCGTTCAGTTATCTGTGGGGGCATGACGGCCTTCCATTTGATGCTTATAATACATTGGTTCCTTTTGATACATTGGGCGGGGTTTCAGTAAACGCGCAGCTCTATTTCCCGAGAACACATATTTTCGGTTTCGATTTTGCCACCAGTTTAGGTGGGGTTGGTTTGTGGGGCGAATCGGCAGTTTTCCTTCCCGAACATAAACACGTAATGACCACGGATGTTTCTGCACTTTATCCCGCTTCGCCTGTTCCTGTTATGATTGATAGCGTGATGCTGGACAAGAAACCGTATGCAAAATTTGTTCTCGGTGCCGATTATTCTTTTGCCAACAATTCTTATCTTAATATTCAATATCTGCATGGCTTTGTAAACGAAAGTGGTAGCAAAAACCTGAACGATTATGTGGTTTTAAGGTATGAGATGAAATTTTTCGAGGACAAATTGAAAGTTGCACCAATCAGCGGAGGTGCTGTGGTAACCGATTGGAAAAATGTAAAAAATAATTATGCAATTTTTTATGTCCCACAAATAACTTACATGGCTACCGATAATGTTGAATTGGATCTTACTGCCGGGATTTTTTCTGGAAAAGGGGACAACCTCTTTGCCAAACTTGCCGATTATAATATGCTCATGTTTAAAATGAAGTATAGTTTCTAATAACGTTAATACAGCTAACTCATTTTAGTTTCTCAAGGCTTTTTAAGAATATGGAAAGTGGATAATTATCGACTTTTAACTTGGTCGGTTTTTGCAGATTTCATATTTTAATAAATGAAGGTAATTGCTTTAGATAACTTGTGAGGGCAGGAATACCCAACAGCGGTGTGTTACTTAAGGGAAATTGCTGAAAACCACAATCGGCATATTCTTTCTGGATTTTATCCGTGTCAAAACCGCTGACCAATTTGTTCAGGAATACGTTTCTAATTTTAATATTGAACCTGGCCAGCTTGTCTACAATCAGCTGTGACTCGGAAAAAGAGAGTTTGTCGGTATTCAACACAAGGTTCAGAGAAGTGAGGGTATGATCTTCAAAAACAGTGTTAATCTGATGATATTCATCAATTTGATGATTTAGCTTATTGCGAATTTTATCCCTTTCAATCTCCTTACTACCAAATTTCACTTTAGAGATAATCTTCTTTTTTTCAATAATTTTATTTCTTAAATCCATAAGTTTATCCAACCATAAAAGTGAAATCCGGGGCAGTGTAAGAAATTTAAGGGTAAGTGCTGTGGGCGGCATATCAAAAATAATATAGTCGGTATTTTTTGCTTTTTGCCGGATGGATTTATAAGCCATGAGCAGGGCATACTCTTCAATGCCGGGAGAATATTGGATTATATCGAGATAATTTTCAAGGTTAAAGGCAGTAAGGTATGAATATGTATGCTTCACCTGAAATTGAATGTCGGAAAGATATTTTTTTACCCATAAATCAATGTTGGTTTCCTTTACGGATAGATTTTCATTAACTTTTACCGCTTTCTCTGAAAATTTCTTTTCAAAAATATCACTTTGATTGTGAGCCGGATCCATCGAAACCAGCAATGTTTTGTGGCCGGTTTTGGCCAAATGCAAAGCGGTAAGTGCCGATGCAGTAGATTTTCCAACGCCACCTTTACCAAGGAAGAAAATATTTTTTGTTGCCTGCTCCATTTTTACATTATATCAAAAGTCGACAATAAATCGGAAATGGGTTCCTCTGCCGTATCTACTTTGTTAAGCATGAGTATAAAATGTTTTTCCATGTCGGGCAACAGGTCAAGCGTAATTTGCATGGGAGGCGATGGAAATCCGACAAAAGAGCCTAAAACCAATAAACCGAAAATATTTTCCATTTCACTCAATTCGGCTTCCATTATTTCCACGGCATTGGCCTTAGATGCTTTGTTGTAAAGTTTCATGCCATGTTTGACTTTTTCTAATAGTCGCCGGATTATTTTTTTGGTTTCCATGATAAAAGCTGTTGCTTATTTTTTAAAAATCGGCTCTTTTTCTTCTTTATTTTTATGAGGTGAATACGATGTCTTTATGAGTTTTATACCGCCTTCAATACTAATCCAAACCATGGAAATAAAGATAATAGCATTTAAAACCTGAAGTAAAATATTATGTTTCTGGCCAAAGATTGTCTGATTATCAATTACGGCCCATAACGAAACCGTTAACATAAAAAGGGCAGGGAGTGCACTGATGAGCCAACCCCATCTGGAACGTTTTTTCAGATAAATGGTTATAACGATTAGTGCTAATGCAGCAAGTGTCTGGTTTACAGCACCAAACAATGGCCACAGCGAAAGTGCTCCTTTTCCGTCAGCTCCGGATGAAAACATCAAAAACAGGGCAGCAAGAATTACAAATCCGGTGGAAACGAACTTGTTTGAAAAAGTTTTCGGAAATGTTTCGGTGATGAGATAGCGCTGTACGCGGGTGGCCGTATCCATAGTTGTACCTGCAAAAGAGGCTACGAATACGCCCATAATCGTCATGGCTATGGTTTTGGGGATACCGATGGTTTCAATCATATTGGCCGCGCCTTCCACAAAAGCCCCTACCTTTGAACTTAATCCTCCGGCTGCAGACCATGAAGAATAGTGTTGCGTCCATGCGGCAAAACCTGTCAGTAGATGTCCGCTTTTATCCAGGTATCCCATGCCGATACCGGCTGTGGTAGCGATGATTACTAAAGTAGCCAGGGCACCTTCCATCAACATGGAGCCGTAACCCACAAATAGCGAATCACTTTCTTTTCTTATCTGTTTGGATGAAGTTCCCGACGAAACCAGGGCATGGAACCCCGAAATTGCACCACAGGCAATGGTGATAAACAGGAAAGGCCATAAAGGAGGCGTAGCAGCCGGATGTGGCCTTATGGCCGGAGCTACTACCTGAAGATGCCCGCCCAGTCCTGCAAAAATAACGCCTAGGACTAGTAAGGCCAACGCAACAACCAGCTGATGCGAGTTAATGTAGTCGCGGGGCTGCAACAGTGTAGTTACGGGAAGTACGGAAGCAAAAAAGGCATAAGTCAATAACAATACCGACCATATTGCCACGGGTGAGAGGCCGAATGCAGCCGGCATGTTTAACGGAAGATATGATCCCAAAACAATGGTTAAATACATGAAAAGTACGGCAATGATCGACCAAAGTGTTAGATTGGCCCCTTTTTTATAAACCAGATAGCCCAAATAAATTGCGATAGGTATCTGAAGCCATACAGGAATCACTGCCTGAGGGAACATTTTAAAAAGGATAGCAATTACCAAACCGAAAATGGCTACAAGAATCCACAGTTCCATGAACACAATAAAAAAGAAGAAATATTTTGTCCGGGGGTTAATGTATTTACCGGTGAATTCCGAGATGGATTTTCCCTGATTTCTCATCGAAATAATCAGCGTTCCAAAATCGTGTGTAGCTCCCATGACAATAGAACCCACAAAAACCCAAATTAAGGCGGGCAGCCATCCCCATATAACCGCGATGGCAGGTCCTACGATGGGGCCCGTACCGGCTATGGATGCAAAATGATGCCCGAAAATCACTTCTTTTTTTGTGGGAACAAAGTCTACACCGTCTTCAAATTCAACAGCCGGTACACTGTTGTTATTATTAAGTTTGAATATTTTTTTGCCAATATATTTTCCATATAGCTGGTACATAATGATATATCCCACAAAAACAAGTACCATAAGAAGTATTGATTCCATCTTTTTATATTTTGTATAGCAAACGTAACAGCTTTATTTGTAACGTACAACAATATTTTGGTTTTTTCTCTTGTAAACCAAACTGACCACCTTAATACGGGATAGCAAAAAAGCTGCTTCTATACGAAACAGCTTTTCAAGCGAATGTTTAAAAAGGGTTTTATTCACCTTTTTTAAAAACGATGGAAGTAACTGTTACATCGTCGCCACCCATGTTGATAGTGAGGCCATAAGGACGGTCATCAGAGATTTTGATTTGGGCTTTTCCGGCTTTTCCGGTTAGCTGTTGCCAAATGGTCACCGCCTGGTGCACACCGGTGCCGCCCGTGGGGTGTCCCCAGCCAATCAGACCACCGGTGGTATTGAACGGTAACTCGCTGTTGCGTCCTGTTTTTCCTGCGGCCACATAATCAGCCCCTTCACCTTTTGCGGCTAAACCAAGGGCTTCAACGGCCATGATTCCGGCAATGGAAAAACAGTCATGTGTTTCAACGGTTCCCACCTGGTCGATGGTGATCCCTGCATTTTCCAATGCCTGATGGGCAGCAAATTTAATGGTTTCCAATTCGGTTAAATCGGTCGGGTCGGAAGTGATATCGCGCACGGCGTGGCCAAAACCAATTACTTCAACAGCATCTTTTTTGTCAATCCCAATGCGTTCAAGTCCCTCTTCAGAACAAATGGTAATTCCCGAAGCAGCATCTGACACTTTGGAACAGTCGAGTACGGTGAGGTGATCCACAAAGAATTTACCGTTGGGTTGCATTTTGAGGGCTGTGCCGTAAGGATCGGGATTGGTGTTGTGATATTCCTGGGCTGTGGGGTCGAGCCGTGCGTTTTCGATGGCATTGGCATACCAGCGGGCCATCCCTTTACGGGTGCGTTCGTAGCCGTATTTTTCGTAGTAAGCACCGGCACGGTCGCTGAACTGTCCCGGGAAAAAGTAAGCATGTCCTTTTTTGCGTTTTTGGAACCATCCTGCCAAAGCCAGGATATCAGCTCCATAAATGGCTTTTACCGTATTTTGCACTTCAAAACCTAAAGACAGAACAACTTCTGAAGTTTCGGCCAACACTTGGCGGATACCGGTTACCAGCGAAAGACCTCCGGAGGCACAGGCTCCTTCTACATGAACAGCAGGTTTCATACTTAAACCTTTATCTATCATTGGGATAAATCCATCTACATGGCCTTGTTTGTTGAAACGTCCGGCCATAAAGTTGCCAATCACCGATTCATCCACATTTTTGGCGCCACCGATCTGTTTTAACACGCCCTGACCGGCTTCTTTGATGTAATGTTCGATGCCCGGACGGGGTTTACGCGGGTTAAACTCCTTGCGGCCGGTTCCCAATGAAATGGTGTTGTAACCGGCGGTCATATATACTTTTCTTCTTAATTTTTTCATGATGCAATTTTTTTAATCGAAATAGTTGTTGATGGGACCATAAGCATGGAAGAAACCGGTGAGCATTACCGTGTTGACATCGTCCGCGTTGTGGGCCACTTTGTCGGATACTAATTTTTCGCCAATGGCTTTTGACCGCTTTCCGTAGCGCAGGGCAATGGAGGCCCCCAGTGTATCGAGCTTCTTCAAATCAGCATAAAATTTGGTGAAGACTTCCTCTTTGTTTTTCATGCGTAAAGTGGCTTTCCATGCAACGGCCGAATCAGGAAGATTGCCAAGCAATTTGTCGGCAGCGGCCTGGAATTCATCGAAGGCCACATATTTTTTGTTGTCCACATCCCAAACGGCTACCGGTTTACCTTTTTCGTATTTCAGGAATCCGTCTTTTTGTGCACCGCTTGAATACTGGCCGCCTTTTACGCCTTGTTCCATCATCTTATCCAGCAAATCGCTGTGAAGTTCTTCGTCTTTTACAAAAGGATTCATCACATTCAGGATAAACTGCATCACGTCGATACCGACGTAATCCATTAACTGGAAAATACCCATGGGGCGAATTAAATATTCCTGTGTTACTTTGTTGATCATATAAATGGCCTGGTGCAGCGGAATGTTTTTCTCTTTTGCCAGGTTTTCGGCCTCCTTGATTCCATGAAGTCCATCGCGCATAAAATGACCGTTGCCGATAAAGCCGGCAAAATCGTTGGAAGGAACCACGATTTTTTTCAGGTTTTTGGCGTATGCGTAAGCAAACTCAACGACTTCGGGTTTGGTCTGGTCGGTTTTGATGAGTTCGACCAATTTCTGCACGGCAGGCGGATTGTAGAAGTGGAAACCGATGACTTTGCCGTCGAGGGCTGCTTCTTCGTCAATCAGATGAATGGGTACCGAAGAAGTGTTGGTGAAGAACCAAACGTCGTTCGGGTTGTTTTGTTTAATCTGGGTAAACAATTTGACTTTCAGCGCACGGTTTTCATTTACTGCTTCAAAAACAATGTTGGAACGATAAGCTGCTTCAACAGCTGTTACCGGTCGCACGATGTTCAGTACGTGAAAAATGTACTCGTCAATGATGTCAAAATTTTCGATGAGGTCTTCACGGTCGGCATACATTTGCCTGAGCCATACCGTTTTTTTCTCAGCCAGTTTTCTTACCTGAACACGCAGGTAATTCATTAGTCCGGCGAGTCCTTCGTCGGAAACGTCGATGGCATTGAGCACAAAAGTTTTGCCTTTGTTTTCTGGTAAAAGGGAGCGGTCGGCCATTTCAACGGCAGTAAGCAGCAGAATACCACTTCCCATTTTGCCGGCTGCACCCAATACCGAAACGTTTTGTAATCTTTCGTCGTAAGTCATATTTATTTGTTTTTT
>CAJXKB010000028.1 GCA_913055825.1 uncultured Bacteroidota bacterium | reverse complement strand
AGGCATCTTTAATCAGCTCCAGGGCATGGTCGATGATGGCCTGGGCGGTGATTTTGTTTGGTTCATCATCCGGGTTCACCATCAGGCTACCTCCTTATTTTCTTGTAATTTTTTTCCAATAGCTTCTGAAGGTCTGTGGCTTTAAAGTAGATTTTCCCGTCAACTTTGCTATAAGGGAGCGCCCCATCCTTACGATAGTTGGATAAGGTACGCTTGGAAACTTTGAGTAAAAAACAGGCTTCCTGGATATCGAACCATTTGTCTTTTAATTCCGGTTTTTGAATATAAGAATCAAACTTCCTGTCGATTCTGTCAATTTTTTCCATAATGACCTTGAATGCTTCGGTCTGAATTGTGATAACTTCCATTTGCGTAAATTTTTTTTGTGATTAATAAATTTGACGCAACAAGAATATGGAAGAAAAAAGGGTCTAAAGGGTCTAAAATGGTCCTACGGTACCATTTTTTAATTTGTGGGAATGGTAATACGCTTGTTAAGTGGCGGTCTTTTAAGCACTTTGGACGGTGTGAAAATTGTATTGATGGTTGCCGGATTGATAGGGTCTCCGTCTTTTTGGGTAAAATTTTGGGTCAAAAGCAGGACTATTTGCCTTTTTGTAGCATCAAGGATGGGTTCTCCATCGACTAAAACCTGGGTTGTAGCATCGTAAAAGAAGGTGATTAGCTGGTTGATATTCCCGCGCCAATGTAGCTTTTCAGAGGTTTCCTGAGTATCATCCAGAGCCAGGCTTAACTGGTTTGAAGGAACTTGATTTTGATGGTCTAAAACCTCTTTTTCCTTCTTACTTATTTCAAGCAGGTTCAATTGAGTTTTTATAAATTTCAGGGATTTTGTAATGTAGATTTTTTGGACATCAGTTAAGGGAGTCAGAAACTCATTAAACTTTTCAAATTCATTTAAGATATTGTTTTTATGCAATTTAAGTTTCAAGTTATTACAGGCATCTATTCTGAAATGCTTTAATTTTTCGTGGTGGAAATTGGAGGAATCAGGGTCCTGGAAGAAGAATTCATTCACCGTAGAAATTCTTTCTTTTAAACTTTTAAGCAGTTTGGATTTGTTGAGGTAACCCGGTGTATTTTCTAAGGATGATTCGGTAAAGGACGTAAATTCGCTGTACAACGCTTCCAAATGAGCCACATAAAGGGCTTCGATATGGAAGTTGTTATACTTTAAAGTAAACTGTCTGTTTACAATATTAGAATAGATGGTGTGATATTCAGCTGCGGCATAGCTGTTATGCTTAATAACTGCAACCTGGTTGTTTTTTAGCTCTTTCAGAAAGGTGTCAATGGGTGAGTTTATCAGCCGGGCTGTAACAAGCTCTTTTTTGAAATCGGTTTCCATTATCTTTAACAGGGGTTTTATAAAGAGTTTTTGCAGTTGGAAGTTGATTTGCTTTGTGGTTTTTAAGTGGGCTGCATCCTTTCGCCGGACATTTCCGTAATTGTTTATGATAATGTGCTGCCGACGTAACCTGAGCAGGCCTTTATAATTTGTTTCAATGTATCTTAAAAAATCCTTTTCTGTATCATCAATCCGATGGTTTTGAATTGAGATATTAACTCTATGGAATTCCTGGGTAAATAACTTTTTGAAATGCTCAACTAAGAGATAATGTGACCGGATATTCTTTCCATGGCTATCCGGATCCGGGTTCTTCTTGTTTTCCGGAGACGGATTTCTGCTGAATTCTGATAAATATTTTTGGATTTGCCCGGGATTTATTTTCCATTCAATGACAGATAATTCATAGGACATTGTAAAGGGTTTTAATCTATTGTAAGTTTTCTGAGAACAAAAATATGAATTGATCTTCAAAAATCACTTTATAATTAACAAAAAATGAATGAAATGTTAAAAAAATGGGGAAAAAGATAAGTATTTTCCTGTTTTTTGTACTTTTACAGGTGCAAAAGAGTTCTTTTTAATGCAAAACAATGAAAGAATTTAGGTGGACTAACCGGTGGACTTGAACTTTGCCGGTTGGGATTTCCTTTAAATATTAAGAGGTTCGGAAAAGGTTCATGTCCCGTCCGGACCGCTCCATAACATCACTAAAGCCTCTGATTTTTCAGAGGTTTTTTTGTTATTCGGCATTTGCTACTCACCACTTCACCCCTTCGGCAGCCGACCATAAAATGTTGTAGTTTTGCAGCCCATGAAACATTTTGATGTGATTGTGATTGGAGCCGGGCCTGCCGGATTGCTAGCCGCAGGCCGTGCTGCCGAATTGGGAGGCAGGATTCTAATATTGGAGAAAATGCGCACACCCGGACGCAAACTTCTCATCACCGGGAAAGGACGCTGCAACATCACCAATGATGCAAGCATTGGAGAGTTTATTAAACATGTTTATCCCAACGGCCGTTTTCTCAGAAATGTTTTTTCGCAATATTATTCACAGGATATTTTAGGGCTACTCCATAAATACGGTGTGGAAACGACACTGGAACGCGGCGGACGCTACTTTCCCACAAGCAATAAATCAAAAGACATTCTGGATGCCCTATTAAAATGGCTCAACGAATTAAAGGTTGAAATTCGCTGTGGTGAACGCGTGGAGAAATTATTAATTGAAAATCAAACAATTAAGGGACTTCAAGCCAATGGCCAAACTTTTCATTCAAAAAATATCATCCTTGCTACCGGAGGAAAATCCTATCCTGCCACAGGCTCCAATGGTGAAGGATTTGAATTGGCCCGTGCAGGAGGCCACTCCGTTGAAACTTTAATTCCGGCGCTGGTGCCTGTTGAAACGTCAGGTAATGCGGCTCAACGGCTTCAGGGACTTACCCTGAAAAATGTCAGGGCAACAGTTTGGTCAAATGGAAAAAAATCAGGCGAAGATTTCGGCGAAATGTTGTTCACCCATTTTGGTTTGTCAGGTCCTATTATTTTAACCTTGAGCAGAATTATCGTCACCGAACTGCAAAAGAAAAATAAAGTAGAAATATCCATTGACCTGAAACCGGCACTGGACGAGCAAAAACTGGACAAACGACTGATCCGGGATTTGAATGAACAGGGGAAGAAGAAAATTGGCAATATTTTCCGCAATTGGCTGCCTGCTTCAATGATTCCTGTTTTTATCGACCTGTTACGGATTAATCCTGAAAAAGAAGGGCACCAGATATCCTCTAAAGAAAGAAAGCAAATTCGCAACATGCTAAAAAACATGCGCTTCACTATTAGTCATCACCGTTCGTTCAAAGAAGCAATAATCACAGCCGGAGGAGTCTCCACCCGTGAAATATCTCCCAAAACCATGGAATCAAAATTAGTAAAAGGACTCTATTTTGCCGGCGAAATGATCGACCTCGATGCCGAAACCGGTGGCTATAACCTACAGATTGCCTTTTCTACAGGATGGCTTGCAGGCAATTCAAGCATGGCTGCCGGAAACCGGTAAAAAAAAGCTATTCCGGCCCTTTTAGCTGCCTTAGGCATTGTTCAGAAATATTACCTCACGCCTTTTAAAATCACCCTGTTTACTGAAAGCAAAATTTTATTAGGTTTGCATACGTAGAAAATAATCAGGATGTCCATTCATATTCAACCAGTTAACACAAAAAAAGACAGAAAGGATTTTGTAAATTTTCAATTTCAGCTGTACAAAGGACATCCGTTATGGGTACCTCCGCTTAAAGCTGACGAAATTCATGCGCTGGAACCCGAGCATAACCTGGCATTTGCCTTTTGTGAAGCTGCTTTTTGGTTAGCTTACCGCGATGGCAAAGCCGTCGGGCGAATTGGAGCTATCATTAATAATCGTTACAACGAAAAAACCGGAAAAAAACTGGGACGTTTTACACGCCTTGAGTTTATTGATGACAAAGAGGTTTTTCAGGCCTTGATGGATACGGCAGCTGCATGGCTGAAAAAGAGGAAAATGAACATTATTCACGGTCCCCTGGGTTTTACTAATCTGGATAATCAGGGATTACTTATTGAGGGTTTTGAACATCTGCCTTCAGTAGCTTCGGTGTATCACCTGCCTTATTACAAAAAACACCTCGAAGCCTACGGTTTTGAAAAGGAAATCGACTGGCTCGAATTCAGATTGAAGCTGGGTGAAACAGCCATTAAAAAATCCATCCGTGGAGCTGAAATGTTAAAAAAGCGTTATGGTTATGATGTAGTTAAATTTACTAATATTAAAGATTTAACGCCTTATGCTGAGCCGCTTTTTAACATTGTAAATCAGGCTTTTGAGCGTCTTCCGTTTGTTTCACCTTTTTCCCCCGAGATGATTAGGATGTACACCAAAAAATATTTTAAAGCGGTGAATCCGCATTATGTCTTCTTTGTGGAAAAAGATCATGTTCCGGTAGGGTTTATGTTTACGGTACCTTCTTTATCAAAAGCCATGCAAAAAGCAAACGGCAAGCTTTTCCCATTTGGATTTTACCACATCATTAAAGCCCGCAACAATCCGAAAGTTATCGACTTTTTTCTCGGTGGCGTGGTTCCTGAACATGAGAATCACGGTGTGGCCGTTATTTTATACGCTGAAGTTCAAAAGCAAATGATGGCCGACGGAATTGACACCGTCGAAACTACCGGTAACCTTGAAACCAACACGCGGGTTATCGCCAACTGGAAAAACTTTAACCATATCCAGCATAAAAGAAGAAGGTGTTTCGTGAAATCCCTATAAGTTTTTTGGCTTTTATTTGCCTCCCCACCAAAATTTTAAGCAATTACTCATTTCAAACGTTTGCAGGTGGAATACTACTCTTTTCAACCTGTTTTTTTCATCAAATTTGATTCGTTTTAATAAGCATACAAAATATTGATTAACAATTAATTGTGAATTGATAATATAATTAAAATCACAATCATTAAAAAAAATATTCAAAGAAAACTTGTTTATTTAAAATATCTTTTACTTTTACCCCATCAAAATAACACAAACAAAGTGAAAAATATTTTAAGGTTTATTGTGGTCTCTTTTGTCATTCTAATTGGTAACAGCCTTTAGAGGAGAGATCGTATATATATGAATCAATAAAAGCTCTCCGAAATACCGGAGAGTTTTTTTTTAATAAGTTTTTTTAATAAAAATGTAAACGTAAATGAGCCATTCATTAAGAAGTCGAAAAACTACCGAAGGCAGGAACATGGCCGGAGCAAGAAGCTTATGGCGCGCCAACGGCATGCAGGAATCTCATTTCGGGAAACCGGTAATTGCCATTGTCAACTCTTTTTCACAATTTGTACCGGGCCATGTTCATTTGCATGATGTCGGGCAAAAAATCAAGACCCTTATTGAAGCCGAAGGCTGTTTTGCCGCCGAATTCAACACCATTGCAATAGATGACGGCATTGCCATGGGGCACGATGGTATGCTCTACTCGCTGCCCTCGCGCGACTTGATTGCCGACAGTGTTGAATATGTATGCAATGCCCATCAGGCCGATGCCATGATTTGTATCAGCAATTGCGACAAAATTACACCGGGAATGATGATGGCGGCCATGCGGCTAAACATACCAACCGTTTTCGTTTCGGGGGGCCCCATGGAAGCAGGCAGCCGCAACGGTAAAGATTACGATCTTGTGGATGCCATGGTAATGGCTGCTGACGAATCGGTAAGTGAAGAGGAACTGCACGAGGTTGAAAAAATTGCTTGTCCTACCTGCGGATCCTGCTCCGGCATGTTTACGGCAAACTCCATGAACTGTCTGAATGAAGCTTTGGGCCTTGCACTTCCCGGAAACGGCACCGTAGTGGCCACACATGAATATCGTTGGAAGATGATTGAAAAAGCCGCGCATTTAATTGTCGATAATACGTATCGCTACTATCGTGATGGTGATGAAAGTGTTTTGCCTCGGTCGATTGCCTCACGCCCGGCCTTTATGAATGCCATGTCTGTAGATATTGCTATGGGAGGATCCACAAATACGGTTTTGCATCTGCTGGCTATTGCGCAAGAGGCTCATGTGAATTTCACCATGAAAGATATTGACACTTTATCTTCAAAAGTTCCCAACCTTTGTAAAGTATCTCCAAGTTCGCATTACCACGTGCAAGACGTAAATCGTGCAGGCGGAGTACTTGCCATCATGGGCGAGCTCGAAAAAGCAGGGTTATTGGACACTTCAGTGAATCGTGTGGATACGCCCGATTTAAAAACAGCTATCGATACATTTGATATTCAACGCAATACTCATTCGGAAGAAGCAACACAAATTTATACGGCAGCACCGGCTTTTGTGCCCAGTTTACGCATGGGTTCACAAAAAAATCATTTTAAAACCCTTGACAGTGATCGTGAAGCAGGATGTATCCGCGATGTAGCCCATGCCTATAATGCCGATGGCGGACTGGCGGTTTTGTTTGGAAACCTCGCTCCTGACGGTTGTATCGTGAAAACAGCAGGTGTGGTCCCTGAGATGTTTTCTTTTACGGGGAAAGCCAACGTTTTTGAGTCACAGGAAGATGCCGTGGCCGGTATCTTAAATAACAAAGTTAAAGAAGGTGACGTGGTTGTTATTCGATACGAAGGCCCGCGTGGCGGACCGGGGATGCAGGAAATGCTCTATCCCACTTCTTATCTGAAATCGAAAAAACTGGATAAAAAATGTGCTTTAATCACAGATGGCCGGTTTTCGGGTGGCACCTCCGGATTATCCATCGGGCATGTATCTCCCGAGGCTGCTGCCGGAGGCGCCATAGCGCTGGTTCGTAACGGGGACACCATTGAAATAGATATCAACCGGAGGAGTATTTTACTGAAAGTAACCGAAGACGAATTAAACAAACGGCGTTTGGAGGAAGAAGCCAGAAACGCTGACGCATTTACCCCCATGCATCGAAACAGAAATATTTCCAATGCTTTAAAACTTTACGCCCGTTTTGTGAGCTCTGCTGACAAAGGGGCCGTCAGAATTTTATAATAACAGGTTCCGGGACCATTACAGCTAAAATAAATTTACGTACTCACAAACACTTTTACTTATGTTTATGAAAAAAAATCCACAAACACAGGAAATAAGCGGCGCCAGGGCAGTGGTTTATTCGCTTATGCAAGAAGGAATCGATACTGTTTTTGGCTATCCCGGCGGAGCCATTATGCCAATTTATGATGAGCTGCTTGAGAAAAAGGTAACCATCAGGCACATCCTTACCCGTCACGAACAAGGTGCGGCACACGCTGCACAGGCTTACGCCCAGATTTCAAAATCCACAGGAGTGTGTTTTGCCACTTCCGGCCCCGGGGCAACCAACCTAATTACAGGAGTAGCCAATGCTTTTCTTGATTCGGTACCGGTTGTTTTTATTACAGCGCAGGTACCTTCCGGCCTCATTGGTACGGATGCCTTTCAGGAAACTGATATCATGGGAATCTCGACTCCTGTTACAAAATGGAATTATCAAATTAAGGAAGCATCCGAAATCCCTGAGATTCTGTCAAAAGCCTTTTACATTGCGTCAACAGGCAGGCCGGGCCCCGTATTAATCGACATTACAAAAGACGCCTTGTTGGAAAACCTGTCTTTTTCCTATGAAAAATGCACATGGATCAGAAGTTACAACCCGCATCTCCCCCCTGTTAAACAGGGCATTCTGAAAGAAGCTGCACAGCTCATTAATAACGCCAAAAAGCCAATGATCCTTGCCGGCCACGGGATTTTAATTGCAAATGCCGAAAATTTACTGATAACTTTTGCTGAAAAAACAGGTATCCCTGTGGCTTCCACACTGTTAGGATTATCCGTATTTCCCGCAAACCATCCTTTATCGGTAGGTATTTTGGGCATGCATGGAAATTACAGCCCCAATATAAACACTAACGAAGCCGACTTACTGATTGCCATCGGGATGCGTTTTGACGACCGGGTTACCGGAAAACTGACTGAATATGCTAAAAAAGCAAAAATTATTCATATTGAAATCGACCCTGCCGAAATAAACAAAAATGTACATGTAAATCTGGAAATCAATGCCGATGCCGGGGAAACACTAAAACAATTACTTCCCATAGTAAACGAGAATAATCATCAGGAATGGTTGGATTCTTTCCGGATTTTGGATAACCAGGAAGAAAAACAGGTAATTCAAAAAGAGACAAAACCTAGTAAAGGTAAAATAAGAATGGGTGAAGTCATCCGTAGAATCTCGGAAAAAACCAAAGGAAAAGCCATCGTAGTAACTGATGTGGGGCAACATCAAATGGCAGCAGCCCGTTACTACCAGTTTAACAAGCCCAATCATTTTGTTACATCGGGTGGCATGGGCACCATGGGCTTTGGATTGCCGGCAGCCATAGGGGCAAAATTTGCCGATCCAAATACGGAAGTCATCTCATTTTCAGGCGACGGCGGCTTTCAAATGACTATTCAGGAGCTGGGTACTATCATGCAATACAAGTTACCCGTGAAAATGGTTATCCTGAATAATCACTATCTCGGAATGGTCCGTCAATGGCAGGATTTATTTTACGAAAAGCGATATGCCCAAACCCATATGGTCAGTCCCGATTTTGTAGAAGTGGCCAAAGGCTATGGTATCAATGGGGCAAATGTTGATAAAAGAGAAGATATTGAAGCGGCTATTGATAAAATGTTGAATAGTAAAGATGCTTTTCTACTTGTGGTAGATGTGGAGAAAGAGGGAAATATCTTTCCCATGATTGAACCGGGTAAATCGGTATCGGAAATAATCCTTGAACCTTCAAAACAATAATATCATGACAAAAGAGTTCACTTTATCTTTGTTTTCGGAAAACCATATCGGCCTCCTGAACCAGGTAACCAATATTTTGGCGCGCCGCAAAATCAACATTAACAGTCTGGTGGCTTCAGAATCAGCTGTTAAAGACGTTTACCTTATTACGGTGGTCGTGCATACCACTGATGATTTAATTGTTAAAGTTTCCAAACAAATCGAGAAGCTCATTGATGTACTGAAAGTATTTGTGCATGAGGCAAATGAAATCATTCACCAGGAAATAGCACTTTACAAAGTACGTACGGATGAATTGATGGCCAGTAACCGTATTGAACAAATTGTGCGTAACAATAATGCACGATTTCTGGAAATAACACCTGATTATGCCGTGATTGAAAAAACCGGACATAAAAACGAAACAAGTGCCCTGTTTGATGAATTACACCCTTATGGCGTATTGCAGTTTGCCCGTTCGGGACGGGTGGCCATCACCAAACAAATTAAAGAATTAATTCAATATCTCGAAGAGATGGATATTGGAAAAAACAAATAATATTTATCCTTAAAATCATATTCAAAATGGCAAAAATGAATTTTGGCGGCGTAGTTGAAAACGTCGTTACACGCGAAGAGTTTCCTTTGGAAAAAGCCCGCGAAGTACTTAAAAATGAAACTATCGCAGTGCTGGGCTATGGCGTACAGGGCCCGGGACAATCGTTGAACCTTAAAGACAACGGTTTCAACGTAATTGTAGGTCAACGAAAAGATTCCCCCACCTGGCAAAAAGCAATCGATGACGGATGGGTCCCCGGAAAAGACCTTTTTGAAATAGAAGAAGCTTGTGAGAAAGCTACAATTATTCAGTATCTGCTATCAGATGCGGGGCAAATTGCCCTTTGGCCCACAGTAAAAAAGCATTTAACCGCAGGCAAAGCACTTTATTTCTCGCATGGTTTTGGCATTACTTACAACGACCAAACCGGCATTGTCCCCCCAAAAGATGTGGACGTTATACTGATTGCTCCCAAAGGTTCGGGTACTTCGCTGCGACGTATGTTTGTAGCCGGAAAAGGACTGAACTCCAGTTTTGCCATTTATCAGGACGCCACCGGCAAAGCCTGGGATCGGGTTATTGCGCTGGGTATTGGCGTGGGTTCGGGTTATTTATTCGAAACCGATTTTAAACGGGAAGTTTTCAGCGACCTAACCGGTGAACGGGGAGTATTGATGGGTGCCATTGCCGGAATTATGGAAGCCCAGTATAACAAACTGCGCGCCAAAGGACATTCGCCTTCGGAAGCCTTTAACGAAACCGTGGAGGAACTCACCCAAAGCCTGCTACCCCTTGTTGGTGAAAACGGAATGGATTGGATGTATGCCAACTGCTCTACCACGGCACAACGTGGTGCCCTTGATTGGAAAGACCGTTTCCGCGATGCCGTAGCACCTGTTTTTGATGAATTGTACGAAAGCGTGGCTTCAGGAAATGAAGCACGTATTACCATAGAAGCCAACCGCCAACCCGATTACCGGGAAAAACTTCAAGCCGAACTGGATGAAATCAAAAATTCGGAAATGTGGCAAACCGGAAGTGTGGTTCGCAAACTAAGGCCTGAAAACCAGGAATAAAGAAAAATTGGTTTCTTTAATAATTTGCCCGTTTATCCAAAACTGAGTTGGATAAACGGGTTTTTTGTATCTCAAGCCTGCCCGGAGTGATGGTAGTACAAATCGGAATTATCTTTATATTTTCTTATTTTTGTGAAATAACTCACATATACAAATCTGATTCATAAAATCGAAAAGATAAATAATGCTTTCGGATACATTGCCATAACGTCTAATTAATAAATTATGAAAACATTTTTTAGGGGATTAACTGCAAAAATAATCTTACTTATCCTTGTCCCTATTTTATTAGTTTCTATTCTTTTTACATTGTATTTAAATTACAATATCAGGAAAGAGACCATAAGCCAATACCATGGCCTGATGGAAAAAACTATGGACGAGTATGCACTAAACCTGCAGGAAAAACTCGACCAAATTGCCAGTCTGGCAAAAAAGACGGCATTTTTTATCGAAACCAGCAAAAAGCTCAACGAACACCAGGCCTTTACTTTTATTGATAATAACCTTTTATTAAACGATTACATTTATGGTTCGGCTCTTCTTTTTAACGAAGCTGCACCACAAACGGGTGGAAAAAACTTGTTTTGCTATGCACATCGTAAGGATACGTTTTACGTCCACCACACTTTCAGCAGGGGAAATACCGACTACATGTTTGAGTTTCGTAACAAGAATTACGTTTGGCAAACTCCGAAAGAGACAGGCAAAGGCAGCTGGTCGCAACCCTATGTCAACCACAAAGCCGGCGAGATACAGATGATAACTTATTCGCAACCCCTATTCGAAAACGGAAAATTTATAGGGGTTACCACTGTTGATGTTGCCCTTTCTGCCTTAGACAAGTACCTCAGCCGAAAACAAAAAAGCGGTGAATACAAAAAGATGTCTGTCCTACTGCTTAGTAGCGATCACCGGCTGATTTTTTATAACGATCCGCAGTTCCTAGGGAAAAAACTCGAAAAGGTTTTTTCCAATAAATATTTCTTAGCTCCATATCTTCGTCCGGTTATTGATTCCATATTACGAGAAAAAACATCGGAAAAAGCCCATTTATTTTCCATCTCCCTTCCCAATCCCAACTTATTTTATATCAGGCATTTTATCAATATCAGGTGGACATTAATTATTATTTATCCGGAAAAGACGTTGTATAAAATGGCACACCGGTTTGTTATTCAAAATATTTTGGTAAGTATCAGCTTAATGCTCATTATCATTATTGTGATTATTTTTAGCACTTACCGTTTGATTACCGAACCGCTTTCGCGAATGAGCAGAACCACTCAAAACATTGCCAATGGAGATTATTCTTTTCATGTAAAGATTAATAGGAAGGATGAAATCGGTTTGTTGGCTGATAACTTTCGATTAATGGTGAGTAAACTCAAAAAGCGGGAAGAAGAACTCAGAGAAGCCCACAAAAAACTGGAAGTCGCCTATCAGCAACTGATTGCACTGGACGAAGCTAAAAGCGAGTTCCTAAAACTGATCAGCCACGAAATCCGAACTCCTTTAAACGGCATAGTAGGCTCCACCTATTTTCTAAATGATTTAATTGATGATCCTGAATTAAAAGAGTTTACAAGCATGTTGAAAGAATCGGTTGACCGATTGGAACGCTTTTCAACCAATGCTTTGTTTTTGACGCAATTGCACACAATCGGGAAAGACATGGAAATGACAGCAGTTGAGCTGGGACCCATTATCAATCAACTAAAGGAAGAATTCAGTGAACAACTACGTGAAAAACAAATCAAACTCGAACCTGGCCAAATCTCCACGATCAAAGTACGTGGCAATGAAACTTTAATCAAAAAAGGTCTGTCAGAAGTCCTCCATAATGCCATTAAATTTTCAACCGGAAACAAAATCACAATAAATACTGTGGAAACCGATGATTGTGTAATGGTTCCAATTACCAACCGCGGGCCTGTAATTCCGGAAGACAAAAAAGAAATTATCTTAAAAGCTTTTGGCCTTGCAGAAAGCCATTATGATCAGAATTCGGGCTTGGGGCTGGCCATTGTAAGCAGTTGTCAAAAACTTATGGGTAGCCGCATGCAAATCGAAAGCAACACAGAAGCCACCACTATTTCTCTGGGATTTTTACTTGCTGATAAAACATAATAACCTGAGTCCGGCATAAGGGATAACTTACACGCTATGATAGCAAGAAAAAAAACTGTTTAAATTCAATTGTTCAGAAGTTTTGGAATTTGGCTGTTGTCATTTGGAACCTAAATTTATAGAGACTAAAATCTTGCACTTGAAGTGCATAGTTTCAACTAACAATTTTGACAAACCCCGGGAATCCTTATCTTTGCGTTACAAACATAATCCATTAGAAATAAAATAAACAAATGACATACAACAGAATACTTCTCAAGCTGAGTGGCGAAGCGCTTATGGGTAAAAAACATTACGGCATCGACCCAAACACTCTGACAGCTTATTGTACCGAAATTGCCCAGGTTGTGGAAAAAGGTATTCAAACAGCTATTGTAATTGGCGGAGGAAACATTTTCAGGGGATTACAAGGTGCTGCTGAAGGTTTCGACCGCGTACAAGGCGATTATATGGGCATGCTGGCCACAGTCATCAACTCCATGGCCCTACAAGCAGAGCTGGAAAAACAAGGTGTCAAGGTAAAACTGCTTTCAGGTTTACCCATCGATCGCATTGCCGAATCAACCAGTGGACGCAAAGCTATCGATTATCTGGAACGAGGATATGTGGTGATTATTGCCGGAGGAACAGGCAATCCTTTTTTCACCACCGATTCGGCTTCTGCCCTGCGTGCTGTTGAAATTCATGCCGATGTACTGCTCAAAGGCACCCGCGTGGATGGTGTTTACACCGCCGATCCTGAAAAAGACCCCACTGCCCTAAAATACGACACATTAAGTTTTGATGAGGCTTACGAAAAAAATCTTAAAATCATGGATATGACAGCTTTCACTCTCTGTAAAGAAAACAGGCTGCCAATTCTGGTTTTTGATATGAATACACCGGGTAATTTACTAAAGGTTGTCGATGGCGAAAAAGTCGGCACATTGGTGGAATAGTTCATAGTAAGCAGTATCCCCATTCAAATCATATCTAAATCAAATAACAAGTACAAAATTTTATAGACCATTGGCAATTGAAAGACAGATCAAGAAGTTTACATCATCGGATTAAACGGATTTAGCAAATTAGTTTTTCGCAATGGTAAAAACGAAAATCCGTTTAGCTTACTAACCTGAGTCGACGCAAGATATATTTAAACCTCCCTGTTAGCGGCATAAACCCGCCATTTTTCAATAACTATTTGCATATCTTCAGCCAGTATTGAATCGAAATGAAGGGTCTTACCCGTGGTGGGATGGACAAAACCCAAAGTTTTGGCATGTAAGGCCTGCCGGGGCAGGATTTTAAAACAATTCTGGACAAACTGCTTGTATTTTGTAAATGTAGTCCCCTTCAAAATCAGGTTACCCCCATAACGTTCATCATTGAAAAGCGGATGGCCGATATACCTGAAATGTGCCCTGATCTGGTGTGTACGGCCGGTTTCCAACCTGCATTCTACAACCGTAACATAACCCAGCCTTTCAAGTACCTTGTAATGACTTACTGCATGCCTTCCGGATGAACCATCCGGGAAAACCGTCATCTGCCGACGGTCTTTGGGATGTCGCCCGATATTACCATCGATGGTGCCTTCATCTTCTTCAAAATCGCCCCACACAATAGCCTGATAAACACGTTCAACGCTATGATCAAAAAATTGTCTCGCCAAATGTGTTTGTGCCAGCTCATTTTTTGCAACAACCAACAAACCACTGGTATCCTTATCAATTCGGTGCACCAAATAGCCAAAGCCATTTTCCACCTCTTTCGTACCAGACTTTTTAAAATATCCCGCCAGGGCATTTAATAGGGTTCCCGAATAATTGGCATAAGCAGGATGCACCACCATACCATACGGTTTGTTAATTACGATTACATCCTTGTCTTCATAAACAATTTGGAGGGGGATATCTTCGGCCTTGATTTCAATTTCACGTGGCGGATGTGGCAACACGATGGTAATCACGTCATCCGGGCGGACTTTATAGTTCGATTTTACCGCCTTACCATTTACCAAAACAGCTCCCACTTTGGCGGCATTCTGGATTTTATTTCGCGAAACATTGATTATCCGGTTAAATAAATACTTATCGATGCGCATGGGCGCCTGTCCGGCATCAGCAACAATTCGATGATGTTCATACATTTCACGGGGTTCTTCAGCCATCTGATCCTTCATGTCTATCATAAATACTATTTTCGAATCAAAAATTTTGCACTAAAATACCGCATTCCCATTTTTACCTTTGCCACATAAAATCCGGGGCGCAAATATCGAACATCCAATTTATTTTGGCTGGTTAGCTGATGATATACCCGGGCACCATACAAGTTATAAACATAAACTTCAGCCTGTTGCCCTTTTGAAAAATCTAAGCCGGCAAAAGTAATCAAACCCGTACCCGGATTAGGAAAAACCTGTAGCGGTTTCACAACCTTGGATTTTACATCGGACAGACCGAGAATTAATGATGAACCCAAAACCGGCCTCATCAAAAGCGCACCGTGGAAAGCAGACGAATACCACTGATCTTCAGCTGTATAAAATATCTTATCCCGTGCATCGTGGTTAGCATCAAAACCCACATTCAAATTTTGATTTTGTTGTTGATATCCTACATAAAATGTTCCTGAAATCACCAAAGCGGTATCCAGCACATAATTATGAAACTTATAAATACCATCGTCAGTTTTTACCACCTGATCATCCTGTTCAACAATTACTTCACCGGGTTTCCCGTTGTTGTCACGCCAAACCATCAGATTAAAATATTTGGCTTCATCAGAAGCATCAGCATTAAAATAAATCTGCACCGAGCGTAAAGTGTCCGGAACAATTACCTTAAACTGATACGCTACCGAGGAGCCTGCCCCCGCCACGCTATATCCTAATTCGGGCGTTCCGTCATCGTAAGAAAAATAATTATAAAACTTCTGAACTGAAACCATTGAATCCACCAAAGCCGGAGAAACAGTCGAATCACTAATGACATGCACAATACGATAAGAAGTTGTATCGCGATTATAATCCAGCGAAAACAGGCTGTTCACCGGGGGACAGGCCTGTGCTGCACTGCAAGTACTGTTACATCCACGAAACCCAACCTGATAAAAAGGTTCCAGATTACAGGTGCCGCCATCATAATCATAATAAAAATCACCATTACGTTGCTTGACCGCATAGGCGTAATGCACCTGATGGGCTACGCCATCGAGATTGGCCATATAAACATGAAATTCAGGCCGCAATGAATTGGTAGGATCGACGCGATATTGACGATAAGGCATGGATGTATAATGTTTCAAAAAAACAGGCCTTTCACCCGAAAACGCCAAAGCCCTGTGGGTAGTATCACCGGCAGAACGTCCGCTGTTGAGATAAACATAGTCGATATTCCACTCATCGCCATTGGCTTTCCACGATGGATTTACATCGTTGGCAATACTGGCATAATTGTAAAAACGAAATTGAAAACCCTTGTAAAAACAGGTACTGTCACGCAAAGGAATCATCACTTGAACAAAATTCTTTCCCCATTTTTTCTGAAAATCAGATAAACTCATACCGGCTGCGTGCCAAACGGTTTTCCAGGTTGTTTGCGGTTTCCAAACCGAATCGGTAACAGAAAAAATACTGTCACCCGTTAACACACGGAAAGCAAGAGCCAGCGAATCAGCGCCTTCCGGTGCGTTTCCATAACCCTGAGGCTGGTAATAGAAACTGATGTAAAGCGAATCGCCGGGACCCAACCGCCGGGCAGTCGGCACAAAAACCGAATCGAGCCGGATGGGAAGCGAAACAAGCTCATCGGCCCTAAATGGCACAGAACCAGCAGAAGGATAAAGCATTCCGGCAGAATCAAGGGCATCCATCGTGGCAACCCCCTGATTGGGCGGAAAATAGCCAAAGCCATTGTTTACAAAAGCCGACGCATCCTGCCAACGCTCAACTGCCGGGAATCCGGGTTTCTGGTTAAAATCATCAAAAAAAGGAAGAGTTAAAAAAATTGGACCTGATTGATCCTGCTGTTTAAGATGCTGCTTTTGGTCATACTGTTTAATTCTTTTTGCAAGCAGCGCATTGGTACTCAACCCACTGAGATACTCCTGTGCATGAGCCGGAAGAATCAGGCTCAGCAAACCGACGAAAAACAGTATTTTAATATATCGTATCATTATTGATTTCAGGCTTGGAAATTTGATTGGTATCGCTCAAAGTTGTGTCTGTTTTTAACTGCTGCAGATATGCTTTAAAATCGAAATTTTCATCCGAGCGATACCAGATATTTACCGAGTCGCCTAATCGTAAAAGACTTTTCGAAAAAGCTTCCGGCTCAGTTTTATAAACCCTTGCATGGGTACTGTCGTTACCATCCATAAAATATTCGTGGCCAACATTTAACGAAGAAAAATGAAGTACGTGGCGGGCAGTAGTTATTTTTTTGCCGATAAGAACAGGCAAAGGAATCAATCCGGGATGTTCCCCTTTGCCCACTACCAGGTTTATCACCGTGCCTTTGGGCAATTCGGTACCTACCTCAATGGGGTCTTTATTCAGCAATTGGTCTATCACTGCGTTTTTAGCAAAATACTTTACATATTCCAGACTGCCAAGCTGTAAACCTTTTTCATCAAGGATTACCATAGCTTGGCGAAGTGAGAGATTTCGTAGATTGGGCATCATTACCATTTCAGGCATCTTTGCCACAATAGTCAGGTAAACATGTCTGCCCTGTTTTACTTTGGCACCGGGCAACGGATTTTGCATAACTATGGAACCGGGTTCGTGTCCTTTGTCGTAAACAGAATCGATAATAGTTAAATTGAAATAATCATCAAAATGTTTTTCCTTTAAGTCCTGAACCATTTTTCCCGAAAAATCAGGGACAAGATATACCTCGCCATGACGGGTAAATACATCAAGGTATTTAAAAAAACCCCATATCAACGCTATAGTCAGCAGGATAGAAATAAGAAAATGTAAATAAAATTTCTTCTTACCGAGAAAATAAAAAAAGCCCATATTTGAATCTTTAACTTACAGGATTTGGATAAACTATTTAACTTTGTTCAACAATTATTATTATTTAGAATTTGACAAAGGTAAAAATTATTAGAAAGAAAAATATGAAAAACATTGCCATCGTTTGCGGGGGAAATTCGGGCGAATACGAAGTCTCTATGGCCAGTGGCCGCGCGGTTTATAAACATATTGACACTGCAAAATACCGGCCTTTTTTGGTAGTTATCAAAGGTCAAAACTGGGAATATCTGCCGGATGAAGGTGACCCGGTTACGATTGACAAGTCTGATTTCAGCTTCGAGCTGGACGGAAAACACATTACTTTCGACGGTGTTTTCAATGCCATACACGGCACGCCGGGCGAAGACGGTAAGCTGCAGGGCTATTTTGATTTACTGAAAATCCCCACTACTTCGTGTAGTGTGGATACCGCCTCCCTAAGTTTTAATAAATTTCTGTGTAACCGTTTTATTCAGTCGTTCGGCATTCAGGTGGCGCGATCGTTTTCATTTGTAAAAGATGAAATCATTAACAAAGATGAGGTTCTCCAAACCTTGGGGTTGCCTGTCTTTGTGAAACCGGCTAGTAGTGGCTCAAGCGTAGGCGTTTCAAAAGTAAGCTCGCCGGATCAGTTTCAGAGTGCTGTGGATAAAGCATTTCATGCCGGCAGTCGCGTTTTATTTGAAGAATTTATTGATGGCCGCGAAATTGCCTGTGGCTTGCTGAAAAATAAAAAAGAGCTGTTGGTTTTTCCGTTGACCGAAGTGATCAGCCACAATGACTTTTTTGATTTTGAAGCCAAATATCAGGGAAAATCCAAAGAAATTACCCCGGCCGAACTTGATGAAGAGGCAGAAATTGAAATTAAAACCCTTTCATCTTTTTTGTATCGCCAAATGGATTGCAAAGGATTTGTCCGGTTTGATTATATTTTGACTAAGGACGGGCTATATTTTCTGGAACTGAATTCCATCCCGGGAATGACTGAGGCCAGCCTGCTACCACAACAGGCCCGTGCCTTTGGGTTATCCGAAAAAGAATTCTTTACCATGGTAGTTGACAATCTTTTCACCTAATCTTTTTTAGATGATTAAAAAAAATCCAGCTTTGAAGGTTACTGATCTCAGCACTGCTGTATATCTCCTGTTTACGGGTTTGTTAATACTAATTTTCCCACAACAGCTGGCCCATTCATCCATTCATCTGTTTTTTCGCCTTGGTGTATTTTTATTTATGACAGTATTAATTGTGTTACAACACAAAAGAAACAGTAAAATCCTGACGTTCATTCAATTATTTTATCCCCTTGTCATGCTGACCTATGCTTTTGGTGAAACTGCTTATTTTAATCATCTTTTTTTTTCACAGCCATTTGATCCCTGGCTTTTCCATACCGACCAGCGTATTTTTGGCTTTCAGCCGGCCATCGAATTCTCAAAACACTTATCGCAAGCATGGATTGGAGAACTACTGAACCTGAGTTATTTTTTGTATTATTTTATGACTGTAGGCGTAGCATTCGCTTTTTATATTCGTTACCCCGAACTGGCAGAAAAGGTAATCTTCATCATCATTACCTCTTTTTATATTTATTATTTGATTTTTATTTTCTTTCCTTCGGAAGGCCCGCGTTATTTCCTCACAGCACCATTAAATCAGCCTGTACACTCGGGAATATTCAGCAACCTGGTGCAAACCGTTGAACATTACGGTGACTATCCCACTGGCGCCTTTCCCAGTTCACACGTGGGCGTGGCTGTAATTTATTTACTACTTACTTTCCGTAAACTTCCCCGGCTATTTTGGCTCCTTTTTCCTTTTGTAATACTTATTTGTTTCGCAACGGTTTACATCAAAGCCCATTATGCCATTGATGTGTTGGGCGGTCTCATTTCAGCACCGCTTATCTATCTTCTCTCAATATGGATATATGAACGGTTACCCATTATTTTGAAAAATACATCACAGTAATAAAAAACATTTGGAGATTGAAAATGAAAGTCGAGTAGGCAATGGAGAATCTCACCCCTAAACCTCTCCTCTCACAGAACCGTACGTGAACTTCCTGATTCATACGGATCTTCATGACAAAGACAGGATCAAGAAAGCAAACCATATTTCCAATGCTCAAACATAGCCGGGTAGTTTTTGGTTATCCCCCTACCACAAAAATCCGGTTGAATATTTTCGCTGACGTGAGTACTTTTACAGCAAGTTCCCTGCAAATACCGGTTTTCTGAATAGCACAAGCACTCAGGAGTCACTGGCACATTTTCGAGCGGTTTATCCATTGCAAATTAAGTTAGCGACTTTTCATTGATTTTGGGTCTCGACAGTCTGTTGATTTGAATTTTTTTGAAAATTTTATTAAATATATGTTGCAACATGTTATGTTTATACATATCTTTGTGCGGAATTAAAAATGACATATGTATGATTGATAAAAATACTGTTACTGTAGAAATGTTTTATACGCTTACTTGCCCAAATTGTAAGATATTAAAAAAAATGTTGGGTGAAGTTCTGCCCCAATATGGTGACAAGTTTCAATTGAAAAAAAGCCTTGCCAATTCTCCTATGGGAATGATTCGGACAATGAAATTGGGTATTCACTCCGTTCCAACACTTTTAATTGATAATAAAATTGCTTTTCGAAGTGTCCCTAAAAAGGAAGAATTAATTAGTACTTTAAATAGTTTTATTAATAATTAAATAACAGAAATATGGAAAAAAAGAAAAAACTAAGATGTCCACTGGGTGTTCCCGGTGGAATCATTTCTGCCTTAATAGGATTAGTCGGAGTCATACTAAATATAGTAAATTTCGACTTGTTTAACTTATTGATTTCGTTTGCACTGCTACTATTGGCTATGCCATTTGTGCGTGTTACCATGATGGTACACGGAGCAAATGACAGGCTGGACGAATTAGAGAAAAAAGTAAAATAATTATTAACCCGTTGGCAATTTTGTCAACATAAATTCAAATAAAATATGGAAAATCCAAAAATTGCTCAAAAAGCACCTTATGTATTAGATTTAGAACCGGGAACATACTATTGGTGTGCCTGTGGAAAAAGTAGCAACCAACCTTTTTGTGACGGTTCTCACAAAGGAAGTGCATTTGTTCCTACAAAAGTAGAAATTACAGAAACAAAAAAAGTAGCACTATGTGGTTGCAAACATTCTAAAAATGGAGCTTTCTGTGATGGCTCACATCAAAAATTATAATAATTTAACATCAAAGTGGTTAAAAACCTAAAAATACCGACTTTCTATATTCCTCATGGTGGTGGTCCATGGCATGTAATGGATGATGCTTTGGGCGACCCCGTGGGATACGGAAGGCTAAAAGAGTATCTTTCGGAATTTGGTCAGAAATATAGTCCGAAAATTAAAGCCATATTCGTTATTTCAGCCCATTGGGAAGAAAATATGCCAACGGTTCACTTTGGCAAAAATCCGCCTTTGCTTTACGATTATTATGGCTTTCCGGAGTTTACATACAAATTGAATTGGAATGCTCCGGGCAGTCCACTGTTGGCAGAAAGAGTGGAAGCTTTGTTAAGTACTGCCGGATTTAAAACAAAACGTGAGAACAATAGAGGTTTCGACCATGGTACTTTTGTGCCTTTAATGATAGCTTTTCCTGAAGCTAAAATTCCAGTTGTTCAACTGTCATTGGTCAACTCACTCGACCCTGCGACCCATTTGGCAATGGGTAAAGCACTCGAACCATTGCGCGAACAGGATGTACTGATTGTTGGTTCGGGCATGAGCTATCACAATATGCGCGGATTTATGTCGGGAAGTGAAAAGGCATCGGAAATTTCAAAACAATTTGATGACTGGCTTAGTACAACAATATCAATAGAAGATGCTGAAAAAAGAAATAAAGCATTAATGGATTGGACAGATGCGCCGGGAGCTTTAGAAAGTCATCCCCGTAGTGAGCATTTAGTACCGCTTTTTGTAATAGCCGGAGTAGCAGGTAAAGATATTGGTAAACAGGATTTTTCCGGAAAGTTAATGAGCGTAAATATTTCAGGATATAAATTTGAATCATTATGAAAGAAATGTGGGATAAAAGATACGCACAAACTGATTTTGTGTATGGTACAGAACCAAACGGGTTTTTTAAACAGCAACTTTTAAAGCTTACTCCCGGCAAAATACTTCTCCCGGCTGAAGGTGAAGGCAGAAATGCAGTTTTTGCCGCTAAAGCGAGTTGGGAAGTTTATGCTTTTGATAGCAGTATTGAGGCAAAGAAGAAAGCTGAAAATTGGGCTAAACAAAATAATGTACAAATCAACTATCAATTGAGTACCTATGAAGAAGCGGATTACCCAAATGATTTCTTTGATGCCATTGCATTTATTTATGCACATTCCACCACAAGAAGTTCCAATCATAAAAAAATGTTGCAGTTCTTAAAACCCAACGGAACAATTATTTTAGAGGGTTTTAGTAAGAAACAAATCAACAATTCAAGTGGAGGGCCGAAAAATATAGATATGCTATTTTCAGAAGAGGAGTTGCATTCTGATTTTACAGCTTGCCAGGATATTAAAATCTGGGCAGAAGATATTGAACTCTATGAAGGAATTCATCATTCAGGAAAAGCATCAGTAATCCGGTTAATTGGTCAAAAATAATATATAATAAACTTTCAAATAATAAATAATTAAATCTTATGAACACAGAAATTTCAAAATCGAGAAAAATAGCTGCATGGATAATTGCAGGTTTATTAACTGCACTTTATTTATTTAGTGCAAGTGGAAAATTATTCCTTCATCCGGAACAAATGGAACAAATGCACTTAGCCAATTGGCGAATTATTATTGCCCTTGGTGAAATAGTATCTGCTTTATTGTTTTTGGTTCCCAAAACAAATAAATTCGGAACATTGCTGTTGAGTTCCTTTATGGGCGGAGCTATTATCGTTCACATGACAGGTGGAATGAGCATTGTATTACCCGTAGTTGTTCTTCTTTTTGTCTGGGCAGGTTTCTGGTTAAGAAACCCGGATTTTTTTAAACTAAAATAAAAATGTCTATCGAAGAAGAAATTAATGGAAGGTTTCGGAATGAATACCACAAGGGACTCATCAATATGACTTATACGGTAAAACTGTTAAGTTATGAGTTTCATAAATCCCTTAAAGCACATGGACTTGCCGAACAGCAGTACAACGTTTTAAGGATACTTCGCGGGTTTCGTTCCCAAGCGCCATTATCAATTGGCTTTATAAAACAGCGAATGCTTGATAAAGATTCAGATGTAAGCCGTATTGTCGACAGACTTTTAGAAAAAGGATTGGTTAGCCGAAAGGAAAATCCGGATGACAGACGGCAAAAATCGATCGAAATCACAAAAAAGGGCTTGGAATTATTGGATAAGATGTACAGTTGTGAGCAGAAAGCCGATACATTATTGAAAAATTTATCCCCGGATGAGGTAAAACAATTGAATCATTTGCTCGATAAAATAAGAGAAAAGAAAGAATAATGCACATGCCGGTAATAAAATCCCAAGCCTCATGGAAATGAAGTATATAATGTGTATAAAAATAGTTTTGCCGCTAAACATTTAGGGCAATTCCTGTTTCCACAGCTATCCTAACAATATTAAACTGTTCCTGTTGGCCACTTGATTTTTACATATAAAAACCAAAAACTAAAAGTTTTCGTCCCGGCCGGCTTATAAATTGATTATAGATTTTTTTGCATAAATAATGTTAAATATTTTGGGAATCTCTGATTTATGCTTTTATTTGCTAAGCAAACCAATACACAAATGCAAAAAAAAATTTATTCCGTTATCAGGGGAAGCGGCAAATACATCCCCACCCAAATAATCCCTAACCATTATTTTCTAAATTCCGAATTTTATGATGAACAGGGCACCGAAATTGCTTCAAATCAGCAGGAAATTATCAATAAGTTTGAAAAGATAACCGGCATCAAAGAACGTCGTTATGTCACCGATGACCTGGTAGCTTCCGACATTGGGTATTTTGCTGCTAAAGATGCGTTGGAATCTTCCGGTATAGACCCTGAAAGCTTGGATTACATTATTTTCGCCCATAATTTTGGTGATATAACAGCTTCCAACAAACATACCGACATAGTTCCGTCACTGGCCTCACGTGTAAAACATAAGCTGGAGATTATTAATCCCAAAACAATTGCTTACGATTTACCTTTTGGCTGTCCGGGTTGGGTGCAGGGAATGATACAAGCCGACTACTTTCTTAAATCGGGCGATGCAAAAAGGGCTTTGGTTATTGGTGCAGATACGCTTTCGCGGATATGTGACCCACACGACCGCGACAGCATGATTTATGCCGATGGTGCCGGCGCTACGATTATCGAAGCTGTTGAAAGTGAGTATCCTGTAGGCATTTTAACACATAACACACGCAGCGACACCATAGAACACGCCTTTGAACTGTGGATGGATGATTCATACAACCCCAAGTACAGCGGAAATGAGGTCTATCTAAAAATGTACGGCCGTAAACTTTATAATTATGCACTAACCCACGTACCACAAACGGTAAAAGACAGCATTGATAAAGCCGGCCTCAGAATTGAAGATATTGATAAAATCCTCATTCATCAGGCCAACGAAAAAATGGACGAAGCCATTATTCAACGTCTTTTTAAATTGTACGGCATGAAATCGTACCCCAAAGAAAAAGTACCCATGACTATTTCATGGCTGGGAAATAGTTCGGTGGCAACCGTTCCTACCCTTCTCGACCTTATTTTAAAGGGAGAAATGGACGGACAACAAATCAACCCGGGTAATCAGGTGGTTTTTGCATCAGTTGGCGCCGGATTAAACATCAACTCCATCGTCTATAAATTTCCGGAATAGGTTTATGTTCTAACAAGAAATAAAGATATCTTGTTACTGTTTCAGTAAATAAAATGTCAAAATACTATCTATACAAATTTGCATAAAACCGAATAGCCTCTGTTCATTCATCACTTTTTCAAAATATTCGTATCTTGCACAAAGATTATGGCAAATACTGCCTATGCATTAAACGAATCTCAAGAAGATGAATAAACCAGGCTACAATAAGATTACTGTTGATGGCCTCGAATTTGCTTACTACCATGAGGGTAAGGGAGAAATCATACTTATGCTTCATGGTATTACTACCAACTCTTTTATTTGGAGAAATATAGTTCCCTATCTTACAGATTCTTATGAAGTAATTGTACCCGACCTTTTGGGCTGCGGACAAAGCAGCAAAAGGCTTGACGCAGATTATTCCATAAAAAATCAGGCGGAGTTGATGGTGAAACTCATCAAAAAGCTGAAATTGCCTAAGGTTCACCTGGTTTGCCACGATATTGGTGGTGGCATTGGCCAGATTATTGCCGTCCGCCATCCCGAAATACTCATCGACCTGAGCCTTATCAATTCTGTAGCCTATGATTACTGGCCTGTTCAGCCTATTAATACGTTACGCACCCCCATTATCCGGCAAATTGCCATGGCTACAATCGATATGGGAATGTTACGATTGAGCATCCGCGCGGGCCTGCATTATAAAGACCGCCTCACACCCGAATTGTTTGCCCTGTTCGAAGAACAGATGGAAAACAAAGCGTCACGAAAAGCATTCTTGCACTTAGCCAAATCGCTAAATAACAAAGACTTACTGGAAATTTCGGATAAGCTCACTCAATTATCATTACCGGTTTTGATTATTCGGGGTGAAGCCGATGTTTTTCTCAACAAAGGAATTGCCTTTAAATTGCATAAGAACATACCAGGAAGCCAACTTCAACTGATCGAAACTGCAGGTCACTTTGCGCAAATTGACGAGCCTGAAAAAATATCGAACTTCATTTTGCAATTTTTCGAAAAATACCAATGAAAAAAAAACAGCCAACCCCCGATACAAAATTAAAAGAGAAAATAAAAATTCTGGAAGCAGAAAACCAGCGATTGACCGAACGTGCCGAAGACATTGTCTTATTGTCGATAATTTCGGAACATCTGCTTGGAATGACCGACCGTCAAAAGATTGTGGAATATGTATTGGAAGAAATTTCTATTTTAAAAAATATTCCTTTTACGGCTTTAGGCACATTAAAAAAGGATCAAAAAACCACTGTAGATTACCAATACACCTCACTTTCGGAAAAAAATCAGGTTTTGACTTATCTGGATTTTGAAAAATCGACTAAAGCCAAGCTCTATGAAATCGGAAATATTGTAAAAATAGATGTTTCTGAAATTGGAGAAAAGGAAGTCAAATTAAACTTCAAAACAAGTGATTTTAAGCCTTCTCACCTCCTATTGGCAAGTGTCCGGCTTTTCACCCTCTTCGATTTTTTCCTTTTTGCTGATGATAATCCAGAGGCAAATGAAAAACTGGACACTTTTGTTCCTTTACTGATACAAATTAGCAATCTGGCAAGTGCCCGGTTCGAAAACCTCCGTTTATCGGAACAGCTAAAAAAACAAAACACGTGGCTTGTACAAGAAGTCAACAAACGAACCAACGACCTTAATGAAAAGCTTAAATATCAAACGCAAATCATTGAAACCTCACAGGACGGGGTAATCATCCACAAAGATCAAATCATCCAATTTGCCAACGCTGCTGCTTGTTCAATACTGGAAGTAGATGATAGTTCACAACTTATCGGACGTTCTGTTTTCGATTTCATTTCTGATGTCCTTGAACAAAAAAAGATTATCCGGGAACGTATTCAGCAGGTTTCAGTAAAAAAACAAACGGCCCCTTTCCGCAAAACACACATTATTACCTCAAAAGGCAATAGCCGAACTGTTGAAATAAGCGGCATCCCCTTTTTGAGTGGTGAGGAATTGATGGTACACCTTACCCTTCACGACGTTACCAAAAGAAACAAAATGGAAAAGGAGCTGGCTGAGGAACGCAGTTTGTTTATGGGCGGGCCCACCGTGGTTTTTAAATGGATGGATGGTGCCTCCTGGCCGGTGAAATATGTTTCCCCCAACGTATTTGAGCAATTTGGCTATCACCCTGAGGAGTTGCTAAATGGAAAAATTAGTTATGATAATATCATTCACCCTGACGATCGTTTGCGAATTGATGAGGAAATCAGGCACTTCAAAACAAAAGGCATCTACCAATATGAACAGCAATACCGGCTCCGCCTTGCTGATGGAACCTATCACCAGGTGATGGATTTTACCATTTTTCATCCTGATGATGAAGGAAATTCATATTACCACGGTTATGTTATTGATATTTCAAAACAAATAAGTGCCGAAAAAGCCCTTCACCAAAGCGAAAGCAGGTTTCGTTCCATGGTAGAGTATTCCTTTGAAGGTATTGGATTGATTGACAATAAATTTACCTTTACCTATGCCAATCAAAACCTGTGTAAAATCTTCGCATATCCATTAGAAGAAATAGTAGGTGCCGACTTTCGTAAATTCTTAACTCCCGAAAGCCTTGAGCTGGTCACCGGTTTTTATCTGAGGCGTCAACAAGGCGAAAATATACCGGCACGTTACGAGTTCACCATAGTACAAAAAGATGGTTCGGTCCGCAATGTTGAAATTTCTTCATCTGTAATTATGGATGAAAACGAAAAGCCCCTAACAATTGTTCAATTAATTGACAATACAGAAAAAAAACATGCCGAAGCCGAGATAAAACAGGCACACGAACTTTTAAAACAAAACTACCAATCGCTTAAAGCCGTAAAAGATATAACTGAAGCTGTTCACCTTCCGGCTGATATTGAAATACTTGCAAAACGATCCATTGAATCGCTTAGCCATTATGCAGGCACCCCTTCGGCAGGCTTTTTCGTATTAAACAAGAGAGAAAATCAACTTGAATTTGTGGCAGCCACTGGTTTTCCCAAAGCATTGTTAACCCACATTCAAAAAATTCCAATTAATATTAGCCTTGCGGGCCTGGCAGTCAAAGAACAAAAAGTGATTACAAGCAGCAATTTCACAACGGAAAACCGTACCCGGCCCTTTGCCATAAAACCTCTTTCAAAAGCCGGTTATAAAGCTACCATTTCTATTCCTTTAATATCACAAGAAAACGTTTTAGGAGTTATTAACCTCCTTTTTAAAAACAGCATTCACCTTACACAAAGTGAACGCGATACATTCTTTGCCATTGGCCAGACCCTGGGCCTGGCATTGGTTAATGTGAACCATTTAAACGCATTGGGAAAAGAAATTGTTCAGCGAAAAAAAATCGAAACAGAATTACGCAAATACCGTGAAGAATTGGAATTACTTGTAAAAGAACGAACGGAAGCACTGGAAGAAGCCAACACCAATTTACAAAAAAAGAATAAAGAATTAACCCGCTATAACGATCTGTTTATCAATCGCGAATTTCGTATTAAAGAGCTCCGCGATGAAGTGAAAAAGCTGAAACAAAAGCTGAGTTTTGATGGATAACTGGTCATAGGAAATTTGATGAGTAAATTCCATCCGAATAAATCCGAGCATTTATTTATTGTATCTTTGCACCAGATTCAACCCGAACAGTCAATTTACTCAATATACTATCAAATACTTAGTATTACGACATGAAAACCATCGAAACCGACATCTTACTCATTGAAGATAACAAAGCTGACGAGGAGTTGTTGACACGTGCATTATCGAAACAACTCAAAAGCTTCGAAATAGATTGTGTAGATAATGAAACCGACTATATCGCCGCACTGCAGCAAAAGCAATATAACATCATTATTTCGGACTATTTGCTTCCTACCTATAACGGCATGAGCGCTTTAAAATACAGGAATACCAATTTCCCCCTGCTGCCATTTATCATTGTAACAGGCTCACTTAACGAAACCACTGCCGTGGAATGCATGATTGAAGGGGCTGATGATTACATTATTAAAGAACATCTTGACCGGTTGGGAATGTCAATCAGACGGGCCATAAAAGTCAAAAATATTGAAAAGGAAAAACTCAAAACAGAAGAATCGTTGCACAATAGTGCCGAATATTACCGCAATCTTTTTGCGCTCTCGCCTGCCGGATTAATTTTAGAAGATGCCCAGGGAAACATTATAGAGGTAAATGAAACTGTTTGCCGTTTATCAGGTTACACCAAAGAAGAATTGGTGGGCAAAAACATCCGAATTCTGGCACCCGAAGAAGATGAAGAACGAATCCAGAAAGACCTAAAACGGATATTGGCCGGTGAAACCCTTCGCCAGGAAGTAATTAACGTTAGGAAAGGTGGTAAACTGCAATATGCCGAGCTAATTGATGCACGCATTAAACTACCCGACGGACGTATGGGAATTCTATCGGTAAATAATGATATTACCGAACGTAAAAAAATGGAAGATGAGCTCCGCAAAAGCAACGAGAGCTTTTCACTTGCACAGGAAGCCGGCAATATAGGCAGCTGGGACTTGGATTTGATAAACAATAAATTATTCTGGTCTGACCAATCTTTTAAACAATTTGGTTTACTACCCGGCGAAGTTGAGCCCAGCCGTGACCTTTTTGACAACTTCACACATCCCGATGAACTGAATAAAATTGACCGGGCCATTAATCAGGCCATTGCAGAAAAAAAAGGTTTCGACCTGAAAGTTAAAATGTTTCGTAAAAATGGAAGCAAATGGATATTGCACAGCATTAGCAAATATATTGAAAATAAAGATGGGACAACACGCCGACTTATTGGCATTCAGCAAGACATTACCGAACAAGTAAAGATGACCCGTGAGTTAATTAATGCCAAAGAAAAAGCCGAAGAAAGCGACCGTTTAAAATCAGAGTTTTTAGCTAACCTTTCCCACGAAATAAGGACACCCATGAATGGAATTATGGGGTTCTCAAATTTGATAAACCAGGAAGACCTAACTGCAGATGAAAGAAAAAATTATTCGAATATAGTGGTAAACAGCAGCAAGCAACTCTTGCGAATAATTGATGATATTCTGGAAATTTCAAAACTTCAGACCCAACAAGTTAAGGCAATGGAAAGCGAAGTGTTACTCACTGATTTAATGATGGAACTTTTCAGTATTTATGATTTAAAAGCCCGCGAATCGGGTTTACACCTTTACTTGAAAAACAGCCTGAACCCTGAAGAGTCCATGGTTCTTACCGATGAGAGCAAGTTGCTGAAAATCATGGGCAACCTGTTGGAAAATGCACTTAAATTCACTTACGACGGCTATGTAGAATTGGGTTTACAACGTTTGGGGAAGAGATTAGAGTTCTATGTAAAAGATACGGGCATTGGTATTAGAAAAGAGATGATGGAGAAGATATTCGATCGTTTCTCCCAGGAAGAAAAAGAAATATCTCAAAAAACAGGCGGACTGGGATTAGGGCTCTCCATTGCCCGCGAAAATGCAAAACTTCTCGGCGGTAGTATTCGTGTGGAGTCAGAGAAAGGGAAAGGGGCCACGTTTTATGTGGAAATTCCTTACAAAGCGACAAATAAAATCACTAAAGAAGGAAAAACCCAAAAGAAATCGAGCCTCATTGTCCTTGTGGTTGAAGATGAAGAAGTAAATTACCAGTTTATTGAGATTTTGTTACGTAAATCAGCATATCCCATTGACGTATATCATGCCACCAACGGCCTGGAAGCCATTGATTTTTGCAAAAATCATCCCGAAATAAAATTGGTTTTAATGGACTTAAAGATGCCCGGAATGAGCGGGTTTGAAGCCACTGAAAAAATTAAACAAAAACGTCCTGATTTGCCCATTATTGCACAAACCGCCTATTCTACCGAGGCAGATCATGAAAAAGCAGAAGCGGCAGGTTGTGATGCTTTTATTTCAAAACCTTTCAGCAAAGTGGAATTCTATAAACTGATTGAGGAATTTTTATCTCATTAAATTCTTTTCCGAATTAAAAATCAGACCATTAAGATAGGGTTTTATGCGAATTTTTCATCGTTCAGAAAAGAAACCAATTGAGCAACTGCTCGGCCACGATGACTGATTTGATTTTTTTTGTTTGACGACATTTCTGCAAAAGTTTCATCAAAACCATCTGGCAAAAAAACAGGGTCGTAGCCAAAACCATCCTTACCCTTGCGACTTTCCGTAATTACGCCTTCTACCCTACCCTCAAAAAAATACTCTTTTCCGTCAATCAGCAAGGAAATGACGGTTTTAAAACGGGCTGTTCTTCTTCTATCTCCTTTTAGTTTGCGAAGTAACTTCTCCACATTTTCGTCATAGGTAGCATTCTCACCGGCATAACGGGCCGAATATACGCCGGGTGCACCACCGAGGGAATCTACTTCCAGCCCTGTGTCATCGGCAAAACAATCCAAACCGTAACACTCATAAATAAAATGTGATTTTTGAGAAGCGTTCTCTTTGAGGGTATCTCCGGTTTCCGGAATTTCTTCTCTAAAACCCAAATCTTTCAAAGACAGTATCTGGAAATTTTCTCCAAGAATTTGCTTAAGCTCGGATAGTTTATGTCGATTATTGGTGGCAAAAACAAGTTTCTTCATTATCAAAGTTTTGTCAAAAGTAAACAAATGAACGTACTTTTAAGCCTGTGGATTGGGATTTGGGTTTAGAATTATGTTTTCAATTGAAAACCAGATAAAAAATTTTCACATACCACCTTCGGGGTTCCAGTCAATTTCACCCATGCCATTTCGTCTTAGAATTTCATTAGTTTTTGAAAAATGCTTACATCCGAGGAAGCCCCTGTGGGCCGAGAAAGGAGAAGGATGCGCTGCTTTGAGTACATAATGTTTAGAGGTGTCAATCAAAAAAGCTTTATCCTGTGCAAAACGGCCCCAAAGTAAAAAAACCACGCCGGCACGCAAATTTGAAATAGTCCGAATTACCTGATCCGTAAATATCTCCCAGCCATGGCCTTGGTGCGATCCGGGCTGACCGGCACGTACCGTTAGCGTCGCATTTAACAATAACACCCCCTCCCGGGCCCATTTCTCCAGGTTTCCTTTTTGTGGAATGGTAATGCCGAGATCATCATGCAATTCCTTATAAATATTTTTGAGTGAAGGCGGAACAGCCACACCATCAGCCACAGAAAATGCCAATCCGTGTGCCTGGCCAACCCCGTGATAAGGATCCTGGCCTAAAATAACAACCCTCACGGCCGTAAGCGGAGTCAGGTTAAAGGCTGAAAAAATTTGTTTTCCGGGTGGAAAAACCCTTTGTGTTTTAACTTCCTCGTGTAAGAAGTCTTTTAATGACCTGAAATAATCAGCGTCAAACTCTTCCTGTAAAGCTAATTTCCAACTTTCTTCGATATCAGGTGCATTATCAGTCATTTCTTATAGAGATTAACAATAAAACAAAGAATTTTTTGTTATTTGTATAAATTCTGCTTTTATTTGTAAAGTTTACAACGAACACGGTAAAATTATGAAAAAAACACTCATCCTTATCTCGGTTTTACTTTTTGTTGCATTCGCGGCAAGCTCGTGTACCACTACCAGTAAATGTGCCGCTTATAATGATATTCATAAATATCAAAAAGAGGTTAAGTATTAACCTGGGATTTTAATATCCAACAGCTTTATCATCTCCCCTGTGGTCAGCACCTCCCTCAAGTTTCCCGTCAGGCAGGCGTAAAATAGCGTCAACTTTTCCGATTACCGGGGCATTGGTAGTATCGATGGCATAGCCCAGTTGTTTCAACGAATCCTGCACTGCCAGGCTAAATCCTCCCGGTTCCATTTTAATATCATCGGGCAGCCATTGTGAGTGAAAGCGAGGCATATCAACTGCCTGCTGCATGCTCATGCCAAATTCATAAACATTTAAAAAAGCCTGGACAACCGAAGTAATAATGGTTGACCCCCCGGGCGAACCGACGACCATGTAAAGTTGACCGTTTTTCTCAACAATAGTAGGCGTCATCGAGCTAAGCATCCGCTTTTCGGGCTTAATGGAATTGGCTTCAGCACCAACCAGTCCAAACTGATTGGGAACACCCGGTTTCGAGCTGAAATCATCCATTTCGTTATTTAGGAAAAACCCTCCTTTGCCCACATACAATTTACAGCCATAAGCTCCGTTCAACGTGGTAGTTACCGCTATTGCATTACCCTGTTTGTCTACAATCGAGTAATGAGTAGTTTCCATACTTTCGTATCCGATAATATTCCCGTGTTTAACTGTCGATGAGGGGGTTGCTTTTTTCCATGAAAAGTCAGCCATACGTCTATTTGCGTAAGCAGGTGAAATGAGTGTATCAATGGGGATTTTCTCAAAATCGGGATCACCGAGGAAGAAAGACCTGTCGGCGAAAGCCCTGCGTTCAGCCTCGGTAAGCAGTTGAATATATTTTGTGGAGTTATGGCCATAAGAGGCAACGGGGAAAGGTTCAATAGCATTTAAAATTTCAGCTACACAAATCCCGCCACTTGAGGGAGGCGACATGGAAATAATCTTAGCATTTTTATAGTTAAACACTATGGGCTTCCGCCATTTGGCTTCATAACGGGCCAAGTCTTCCCTTGTGATGATACCATGATGTTTTTGCACAAAAGCAGCAATCATGTCGGCTGTTTTCCCTCTATAAAACTCATCACGCCCGTTATCCCTGATGCGTTCAAAAGTTTTGGCCAAAGCCGGAAATTTAATGGTATCGCCGGCATGCCATTCTTTGTCAAAAATTATTTTATGATCGTTTACCTGGTCAAAATATTTCCGGTAATAATTAAATCGCCGGGCTTGTTTTTTGGTCAGCACCACGCCTCTTTTTGCCAAATCAATTGCCGGTTGGATCAGTTCTTTAAATGGTAAACTACCAAATTTTTTATACACTTTAAACAAACCCGCTACAGTTCCAGGTACACCAACAGCCATAGCCCCAAGGGTACTTTTTCCAGGTATGATATTCCCGGAAGCATCAAGATACATATTACGGCTGGCAGCCATGGGAGCTTTTTCGCGGTAATCGAGAGCGCCCACCTTTCCATCGTGTGTTCGATATACCATAAAACCACCACCACCGATATTACCTGCAAAAGGGTACGATACGGTCAATGCCAAATCAGTGGCAATCATGGCATCAAAGGCATTTCCTCCCTTTTTCATGATTTGAATTCCGATAGCTGAGGCTTCAGGACGGGCACATACAACCATTGCACTGTCAGAAATAAGGCCTGATGATTGAGAAGGATTATCTTTGATTTTACCTTCCTTGCATTGTGTAAAAATAAAACTCAAAAACAACAAAAGAAATCCTATCCTGGAAATATTACTTCTGGAGCCAGGTGTAAAAAAAGTTATCATCGCTAAATATTTTATGAATTATAAAGACCAAAAGTAATAAAACATCAAAAAGAACCCCATTCGGACAAAGCATTTGACCAAATAAACTTAGTTCTACTCCTATCAATTTTTCTGCAAACCCGGATGTCTTACATCTGTGCCTTCAAAAGCATAAATAGAGGCCTCCGCAATATGTTCGGCATGGTCAGCTATTCGTTCTATACTCCATGTTTTTTTACGCTGCTCATAACTACAAAATTAGTGTTTTTAATTACACTAATTGAGTCCAACTGTTTAGGGGGCTAAGACACAAACAAGAAGAATTAAATATTGCAAAAGAGTCATTACCGGCCATTAACCCTGTTTTCGCACCCATATGTACAAATTAATCATTAAAATCTCATAAACTTAACGTCAATTCATTACCAAATCGCTATATTTGTAATTCGATATAAATTCTAAACACCCTATACATATGAAAACAAAAACATCACTTATCGCAGTTCTCGTTTTATTTTTCTCGTTAACCATGTCGGCACAAAAACATGACGTGGACAAATCAAAAAAGGCCATTAAAGAATTCCGGAAAAGAGACCCTGGCATTAGTAAATTTTTTAGTTCTGCTTACGGTTATGCAATCTTTCCATCAATTGGCAAAGGAGGATTTGTTGTTGGAGGTGCAGGAGGAAAAGGAACTGTTTTTAAAGGTAATGTTCCCAAAGCAGACGTAAAAATGACTCAGGTTACTATTGGATTACAGGCTGGTGGTCAGAAATATGCTGAAGTTATTTTTTTCGAAGATAAGGCTGCATATGATCGTTTTGTAAACCACAGATACACCTTTGCAGCCCAGATATCAGCGGTAATCTTACAATCAGGAATTTCAACCAATGCGAAATATACTGATGGAGTATTGGTGTTTACTCTACCAAAAGGAGGCTTAATGTATGAAGCATCAATAGGGGGACAAAAATTTAAAACAACCATGTATTAGATCACATCAAAATACAAGGCTAATAACCTCAGTTCAACCTAAGATTAATATCACAGGAAGTCAATACTGTATAAGGTTTGGTACTGATAATCAAGAAGGTATAACAGTTTATATCAAGTGATTTTAAGTTCAAAAGATGGTGTATCATTTGCCTTTCTGCTGCAAGCTGGCTTCGGTAATTATATCCTATATTTACAAAACAGAAATACATTTCCCCCTGAATAAATATAAACAGAAACCAAAAGGCAAAAAAAAGCTCCAACACGGTGTGCTGGAGCTTTAAAAAGGTTGGCGACGGCCTACTTTCCCACTTGGTATAGCAGTATCATCGGCGCTGGCAGGCTTAACTTCTCTGTTCGGAATGGGAAGAGGTGGACCTTGCCGCAATAGTCACCCTAAGATCTTGAGTTTAGAGTTCTGAGTTTAGAGTTTGGAGTTCTGAGTCTTGAGTTTCTTTAAACTTTGAACTTTATCCTTTAAACTTTAAACTTGTCTTGACATAAAAAAGAAAGAAAGCATATTTTACTAATAGAACGGGTAAAGTGAATTGTATAAAAAGTCTACGGGTAATTAGTACTGCTCGGCTTTGCCATTACTGACTTTACACCTGCAGCCTATCAACGTCATCGTCTTTAACGACCCTTAAAGGAAGCCTCATCTTGAGGTAAGTTTCGCGCTTAGATGCTTTCAGCGCTTATCTCATCCAAACATAGCTACCCTGCGGTGCGGCTGGCGCCACAACAGGTGCACTAGAGGTTTGTCCAACTCGGTCCTCTCGTACTAGAGTCAGGTCCTCTCAAGCTTCCAACGCCCACAACAGATAGGGACCGAACTGTCTCGCGACGTTCTGAACCCAGCTCGCGTGCCATTTTAATGGGCGAACAGCCCAACCCTTGGGACCTTCTCCAGCCCCAGGATATGACGAGCCGACATCGAGGTGCCAAACCTCCCCGTCGATGTGAGCTCTTGGGGGAGATC
>CAJXKB010000027.1 GCA_913055825.1 uncultured Bacteroidota bacterium | reverse complement strand
TCTTTTGGATAAGCCGGTCCAGTTCCTCTTGCGTGAGGAAAGCCATGTCCACTTTGTCAAAATGCAATTTAATACTTTTGAAAGGGTCGGTTTTAAGCCATCCATTTGATAAGGCAATGTTAATAATCTTTTTAAAATTAGTTAGATACTTCATTGTGGCGTTATTCCCACATCTAATCAAATTTTCTGAATCCGAACCAGTGGGATGATCGGTTTTTAAATAAAATTCAAAATCTGTAATAAAACTGTGCTTTAGTTCAGATAAAGGGACATCTTCTTTATTATACTTCAAACGGATAAAATTCTCCACATGAGAATAGAGAGTTGCGTATCGTGTATATGTACTCTTTGCAAAGTCTATTCCGATGAGACTTTTGAACCTGTCGTTATGTTCTTTAAAGACCTGTAATATGGTTTTTTCATTTTCATTAATTCCCATATAGGCATTTTTAAGACTTTTTGCAGTCACCTCCTGACCTGTTTCTTCAAGGATCATTTTATGAGAATGAAGTTTAATTTTAACATGGTCAAATAGGGAGTTAAGATATTTGGAACTGGAGGAGTTTCCGGCTTTTCTCTTTTGGAAGCTGTTCCATTGATTAAGATTAACACTTTCCTGGAGACCAAATTCGGCTCTTTGCCCATTGACTGTAATTCTTACAAAGATTGGCAGGGTACCATCTTTGAGTTTTTTTGTCCGTTTTACAAAAAACGAAACTGAAAACGTTGCTCTTTCCATAGCATAAGTTTTAGGTTTACAAAACTATTTTAACTACGCAAAAGAGACAAATGCAAAACACTGAAAAACAGTGAAAAAGGCTACAAGTAGGTGGACTAAGATGAAAAATTTTAAGTCCACCTCTTAGTCCACTTAAAAAGTGCTTTTTTTTGCATCTTTTTGCAAGGTGGTAAAAATAAAATCCCCCGTAAATACTGGATTTGCGGGGGATTTCCTTTTTTTACTACCCTTCTAAGCGGTCCGGACGGGACTCGAACCCGCGACCCCATGCGTGACAGGCATGTATTCTAACCAAGCTGAACTACCGGACCAATATTTTTATGAACTTCCCTCAAATGGGACTGCAAAAATAAAGGCTTTTTTTAAATCTACAAGCAATTTCTGAAAAATTATTTCTCTTATTGTTTCAAGATATATGCACCCATTTTTTGTAAGTCGAAACACTTGATGTTTAATTGTTTACATTCTTGTTGAATTTTACTTCTTACCCAAAAACTTGTCGATGCATCTATTATAACATTTTGAAATTGAAATGATTTTCTGATTTCAGGCAGGGGGATAAAACGATTTCCGCGGTAGATTAGCATGTCAATAGGTATTTTCTTTTGCAAATAAGGAAAATGCCTGTTCGCCGGGTTTACGATAAACAGCCGGAAATGACCAAAGACAGCTAACCCCGATTTAAGTTGAAACCAAGGCAGTTGAAGTGTGTCTGTCAACCGGATATGCCGTGGTCTTAATCCTAGTTTAATACGGTTGTTTTCGGTGGAGTAGGTCAACACCCCTGGCTGGTTATATGCAACCGAATCGAGTAATAGCACGTCTTTGCGACCATGGATAAAATCGAGGACGGTATGTTTATTAATAGAATAGACAATCATATTGTTTTGGTTAAGATGATTGTATTTATGAAGCGTTTGATATCCCACCACCAACAACAGGCTGCCTAAAACGGCTTTAAAATAGCGGATATCTTTTTTGTTGATCCATAGGAATACAGCGAGTATGAAAAAGTAAATAAAAATAACCTTGAACCACGGAAAATATAGGTCGTGTTGCACCGCTCCGGGTTGCCGGGCAATGAACATTACGATTTTATTCAGCACTAAAACAAAGCCGGATAAAATTATTCCCAAAACTTTTGCCATCGGTATAAACCAGGAAAACAGCATCAGGGCAATTCCTGTTGTCAAAATTAAGTATGCCAGTCCGAATATGGCGAGGTTAGTAATCAGGAAATAGTCAGGAAACAGGTGAAAGTAATGGGCAGCAACAGGAAAAGCCCCCATTTGAGCTGAGAACGAGACTACTACAGCTGCCCACAATATGCGGGCAACTTTTGATTTAAAATACAATAGCCGGAAAATGGGCTGGTAAAATATAATGATACCGAGCACGGCCGCATACGAGAGCTGAAATCCAACATTAAATAACAGCATGGGATTTACGACCAGGAGCAGAAAAGCCGAAGCCGCAAGCACGTTGCAGGGGTCGTAGCTGCGTTGAAGGCTGTCGGCCATGATAAAAAGACTTATCATTGTGGCTGCCCGTGTAACTGATGGCGAAAGTCCTGTAAGTAGCGCATATGCCCAGATGAGCAGCACTAAAATCGTGTTTTTAAGCCACCTGCCGTATTTTTTTCTATTTAAAAAGAACAACAGCTGACTGAAAATCAGAAAAATGATTCCAACATGCATTCCGGAAACACATAAAATATGAACTGCTCCGGCAGCGGCATAGTTTTGATGAATTTGAGGATCGATAAGCTGTTCATCACCCAATAGAATGGCTGCAGCCACAGCATATTCGTTGCCACGTAGGCCATTGTTTTTTAATTGTTGCAGCAGATAGTGACGAAGGCCGGAGAAAATTCCACTCAGCGAAAATTCTTCCTTTGACGGCAGTACTTTCCAGCGGCCTTTGCTGATAAATACTACGTAGTGAATTCCCAGGTTGTTCAGGTAGTTTCTATAATCAAATTCTTCAGGATTTTTGGGCCCGGCGGGTTTCACAAACCTGCCTTTAAAAAGTAGTATATCGCCGAGGTGTAATTTTGAGGAATCAGAATCTTTTTTTAAATACGCCAACACTTTATAAGATGGATGCAAAAGCCGGAAACTGTCGGCTCTGCTACGAATTTGCAGAATCATTTTCAGGTTTTGCTTCCGCGAAAGCGGTTCGTTCATAATCCGGCCTGACCAAATGGCTTCATCAGCCTGTGCCAGCACTCGTTCGGTGCGTTGCATATGTATGAGGTACAAACTTAGTCCTGCCCAAATAACACCCAGCCCCATGATGAAACCGGGAAGCCAGCGTAACCGGAATGATTTTGTAAACAGGTGGAGCAGGATGCCTGCCGTTAGTATAAATAAAAAAACTGCAAGTAATGTGATGGAGGTCAACGATTGTGAAGCCGGAATAAAACGGGCTACAAAGAAGCCTGCCAACAGGAAAAACAGCAGGCGGACAAAAGGGCGCCTTGAGTAGAACATGGTTTTCAAACAAGTTGTCCTACAATATTACAAAAAAAATCAGTTCGTTTGATTCAGCGATTTTTGAATTAGCCCGGCAATACGATCGGAAACCCCCGGTGACCCAAGCTTGTCGCGAAGTTTGGCATAAGCAGCCAACATTTTTTGTCTGTCCGGCTTGCTTAGTAATATTTTGTGTAATTCGGCAGATAGTTTCTCTTTGGAAAAATCTTTTTGGAGTAACTCGGTAACGATCTCTTTTCCCATAATCAGGTTTACCAATGAAAAAAAACGGATGTGTACCAATAGCTTTCCAACAGCATATGTTAACGGACTGGTTTTATATGCAACTACCTGAGGGGTATTCAAAAGTGCTGTTTCAAGTGTGGCTGTGCCCGAAGTAACCAGTGCTGCATCAGCGTGCCGTAGCAACTCGTGGGTTTGGTCGAAAATAATTTTGATACTTTTATCTTCCGGATATATCGAAGAAGGTAATGTGCTCATTCCTGCTATAACAAATTGATAATCAGTAAAATCATCAATTAACTTAAGCATTGTCGGTAGTAATTTCCTGATTTCCTGGATTCGGCTCCCTGGTAAAACAGCAACGATTGGCCTTGGATCGAGTTTGTTTTTGTTGTAGAATTGATTTTTGCCGATAGTTTTTTCGTCGGCAAGTTCGTCCATCAACGGATGGCCGGCATAATCAACTTCGACATTAAAACGGGCATAAAATTCTTTTTCGAAAGGCAGGATGACAAACATTTTGTCAACATATTTTTTTATGGTATAAACGCGCGATTGCTTCCATGCCCAAACTGTTGGCGAGATATAGAAAAAAACCCGGAAACCTTTGTTGTGGGCAAACTTGGCCATGCGAAGGTTAAAACCCGGATAATCAATTAGAATAATCGCATTGGGCTTATAATTGATTATATCTTTTTTACAAAAAGCCATGTTTTTTAGGATAGTCCTGAGGTTTCCGATCACTTCGGCTATTCCCATGAAAGCCAAATCGCGATAATGTTTTACCAAATGAGCACCGGCGGCTTCCATTTTATCACCGCCCCAAACCCTAAATTGGGCTTGGGCATCATGTTTTTGGATGGCTTTTATCAGGTTGGCACCATGCAGATCGCCTGATGCTTCTCCGGCTATGAGGTAGTATTTCATTGGTTTTTTGGCTTGGTTACAACAATGTTTTCGTAATCATGTAAATAGCAATAATAGCAAGAATTACGGCCAGTACAAGTTTAATCCTTTTTTCGGGAAGTTTCAGTGAAATGCGTGACCCTATTTGTCCGCCGATAAAGACAACAACTCCAAGAATGACGGCTGTTTTCCAGTCGATTACCGTGTGCATCAAATGTCCGCCAAGTCCCATTAAACCGGTAAGGCTGACCATTAAAGCAGAAGTCGCTATGGCGATTTTTGCCGGAATACCAAACCACAGGATCATAATCGGGATTTTAAAAACCCCGCCGGCTATCCCCAATAATCCTGATAAATAACCAATTGTGAATGTCAGGGGAATAATAAGTGGCAGTGAAACTGAATAATCGTACCCGTTAAAATGTCGGTTCCAGCGGCCGAAACCTGTCTTTAAGGTAAGTTTAGCAGTGGAATCTTTTTTAGGTTTTGTGGTAAAATAAGCAGCAATGAGCAAAAGTAGCCCAAGAATAATTTTTAGCAGATGTGGATGAAAATTTATTGAGGTAGCTCCTCCGGTAAAAGCTCCTATGTCAGTAAAAGTTTCCAGAATCAGCGCTAGTTGCCAGTCCACCATTTTCGCTTTACGAAATCGCAGGAAGGCCGAAAATCCGGTTATTGTTATTAAAAACAAACTGGTTGTTGAGGCTTCCTGGAAACCATATCCGAGGAAAAGAAACAGTGGTACATAAAATATACCTCCACCAATACCTACTGAACTGAGTATGATGCTGATAATTAAAAAGACGACAATTTCTACAAGCATATTTAATGAGATAAGGTTATATGTTTAAACGAAAGTTTCACGACTTATAAAACAAATAAAAAAAGAGTAAAATCAGTGCCAACGTTATGAGTAAAATGCCTTTGGCTGTTTTTTCCAATTTAAGTTTGACGAAATAAGTACGGACTAAGAGCAAGTTACCCACCAGGCTGAGCAGGAAGATGTTTTCGGGCTGAACCAGTCCGTGCCAGATTCCTGTGGTTTTAAGAAGCCGGTCGAGTAACCAAAATAAACCATAAACCGGAAAGGGGGCCAGCAGGCCTATAATTACTCCCGTTAGAAATTTATTTTGTTTTAACAGATTCATGTTTTAAAATTTAAATTGCCTGAGTGCTTGGTTTGCCGTGAAATCAAACTGAATGGGTACGACGGATACATAATTATCGGCCAGTGCTTTTTCGTCAGTGTCGGTACGTGGGTCGCCGTTTACAAAAACTCCTCCCATCCAAAAATAATTCCTGCCGAATGGGTCGGTGCGGGCTTCGAATTTTTCTTCCCAGCGTGCCTTTGCCTGTCGCACAACTTTAATGCCTTTCACAGCCTTTTCCGACTTTTTAGGGATGTTCACATTGAGGCAAATTCCTTCAGGAAGGCCTTCTTTTAAAACTTTTTTTGTGATTGTCTCAATAAACGGATCCACATGGCTGAAATCGGCTTCCGGGTTATAATCGTCCAGTGAAAAGCCAATGGACGGGATGTCGTCAATAGCACCTTCGATGGCGGCAGCCATGGTTCCCGAATAAATTATGTTGATGGCCGCATTGGAACCATGATTGATGCCGGATACAATCAAGTCAGGCCGGCGTTCAAGCAGTGCGTGTTTACCTAACTTCACATTGTCAACGGGTGTGCCGTTGGTTATGTATTCTTTATAGCCATCTTCTTCACGCGTAAGCCTTGGCATGAGCGGTGTTTTGATAGTGACAGCATGGCTCATGCCCGACATAACCTGTTCGGAGGCGATGACCACTACTTCACCAAATTGCCTCATGATATCTGCCAGTTTGTGGAGTCCCTTCGCGTGGATGCTGTCGTCGTTGGTGATAAGTATGAGGGGCTTGTTTTGCATATTTTAGATTTTATCAGATGTATTTCATTAAATTATTTGCAAAGATAGTTGGAGTTTTGGTAATAACCTCAGTTCGATCTAAGATTTACATCACAGAAAGCCAATAGTGTATCAGATTTGTGCTGAAGATCACGAAGATATAGCGGGTTATATCGAGTGGTTTAAAGTGCAAAGATGGTATGCTATTGGCTTTCCCGCAAGCGGGCTTCGATAATTACATCCTATACTTCCTCAAATTTCCTTGATTCCGAAAGCTTTCGGAACCCGATAGTCTTGCAGAAATTTGAGTCGTCTGTAATATAATTATCTGAAGCTGTGAGCAAAGCTTAGGTCGAGCTGAGTAGTGGCAGATTGCGTGGTACTTTCCACTCAAACTGCGCAGCGGTTTGAGTGGGCTATAAACCTTGATATTTAGCACTTTACCTGCTATTACTTATTCAAAAATGTTAGCTAACGTTTAATTTTCTTTTCAACATATTTTGAGTTCATTATTCTTAATGTTCCCATATAATCCATTTTAATTTTAATTAAATCGCCTACTTTATAATTTTTCTTGTTATCCCCAAGGTCAATTACAATCATATCAGAGCTTGCTCCGGCAAATTTCAAAGATTTGTCGGTAAATTCAAGATGGTTCATGTCTGCGTCAAGCAATCCTAAGTCAACAATTGCCCGGTACGAAGTTTCTCCAATTTTAGAATGGTCAATTTCATAACTTTCTCCTTCAACATTTGTCCCCATTTCACCTATTGGAACGATCGGTTTTTCATTTAATTCTATTATTTCGGAATACAGAGTAAATACATCTGAATGCATTTTTTTAAATTTGGTATTATTGAAAACATCTGTTCCTAGAAACAGTGTTTCACCAACTCTAAAATGGTTAATTCCTTTTGGTAAAATGTTTTGAAAAATTAGAGGTATTGTTACGGAAGAACCTCCTGACACAAAGGGAATTTGTTTATTGAATTTTGCTTCTATCAATTGTTCATACAAACTTAACTGAATTAATTTATCGTTATTTGGCAAAACACCATATAAACACGATAAATTGGTACCTATGCCAACAACTTTTATATTTTCTAATTTGAAAATATTCTCATAAAAGTCAATAAAATCTTCACCCAGAACACCTTCTCGTAGTTCACCAAGTTCAATCATTATAATGATTTTATGGGTTTTGTTTTGCTTTTTTGCTTCTTTCGATAACAGTTTAATCGTTTCAATTTCCGTATTCATACTAATATCAGCATATTTTATAATGCTTGATATTGAACGCTTTGCCGGTGGCTTAACGTAAATTGTTTCTACATTTGGATTAATTGTCTTTATTGCTTTAAGATTTGATATGCGTGAGTCTCCCACTTGTTTAATGTCAAATTTCAACAATTCTGTTAAAAACTGTTTGTTGCCACTCAACATTTTAGAAACAACAGACCATTCAATACCATTTTTCTTAAAAAGCGTATTAAGATAATCAAAGTTTGATTTTAATTTTTTCGTGTCTAATGTTATAAAAGCCATTATTTCCCCTTTTTATATCGCATTTCAATATATTTGCTAGTAAATCCAACTTTTTCATATAAAAATCTTGCTGGATTTTCGGGCTCAACATGTAATGCAATGCTACCATTAGCGTAGTTAATGGTCTTTTGCATTAATTGTTTTCCAATACCTTGTCCTCTTAAATTTTTATGCGTGGCAATGTATACTAAAATGTTTTCGGGAATATAATCTTTCATTCCTGTTTGGTTAACCACAACAACACCAGAAATTTCATCCTTATAATGTGATACTAATATAAATCCACCAAAAGATATTGTTTCTTTTAGTGCATAATCTACCGCTTTCTCTATATCGGGTTTGGGGTCTCCATATTCTTGTAAATTATCATACAAGAAATCAATAATCCTATCTTTATCTTCTTTACTTGGTTTGTTCTGTAAATCAAATACTTTTGTTTTAATCATAATATAATTTTCTTCTTATTAATAAAAAATAAATATTTCAACTTTAAGTATAGTGATTTTTTCGAGATATGCAAATTTTTCTTCAAATGGCAGCTTACATGATAGCAAAGAGGTGGAGGTAATGAAAAATTAACTATACATATTTTCAACAAAGGAAACCAACTCTTTGTATAAGCGATGTGTAGGTAATCCCATTACGTTAAAATAAGAGCCTTCAATTTTTTCGATGGCTGCATGCCCAATCCACTCCTGGATGCCGTATGCACCTGCTTTATCGAAAGGTTGGTATTTTGTGATGTAATAGTTTATTTCTTCGTCAGTTAGTTTTGAAAAATATACATCTGTGGAAGCTGAAAAGCTGTGCATCCGATCTTTAGTTCGTAAACTTATTCCTGTAATGACTTTGTGTTTCCGTCCGGATAATTTTTGTAGGATTTCACGGGCTTCAGCTTTGTTTTTAGGTTTGCCAAGAATCTCTTTTCCAAGGCTTACAATGGTATCCGCCGTGATTAATAAAGTATTGTTGCTCAATTCGTTTGATCGAAAAGCTTTGCTTTTCAATTCGCTGAGAAATATGGCCGTCTCGGAAGGGGAGAGGCCCGGAGGGAACTTTTCATCCACTTTTTTGGTACTTATCCTGAAGGTCAATCCCATCTCGCTCAGTAATTGTTTGCGACGTGGTGAGCCGGAAGCCAGAAGGATATCGTAATTTTTTAGGGTGGTGAGTAGCATCTCTACAGAAAATTTGACATTTATAAAAAGAGATCATTTCCATATTCCGGTGACTGTTCATTGGCGATAAATAGCTCCAGTTGCCGGGGAGTCTGAAATCCACGGATCTTCGATATATACAGACGACTTATTTGAGGATTTTCAATTTCCAGTTTTCGGTTTTTACTTATTTCTAAGTAATCTTCTTCCAGATCGATACCTAAAAACCTGCGGTTAAGCAAATTAGCAGCAATTCCTGTTGTGCTGCTTCCCGTGAAAGGATCCAATATCCAGGCATCCCGTTTAGTAGAAGCAAGAATTAACCTCGACAAGAGTGACAGTGGTTTTTGGGTTGGATGTTTTCCACAGGATTTTTCCCATTTGGCAATGGCAGGAAGCCGCCAGACATCCTTCATCTGCTTGCCACCGTTAAGTTCTTTCATTAATTCATAATTAAAATAATGAGGTACTTTAGTGTTTTTTCTGGCCCAGATAACCTGTTCGGTGGAATGGGTAAAATAACGACAGGAAAAATTCGGGGGTGGATTTGTCTTTTCCCAGGTAACAACATTTAGAATCTTGAAATTTAATTCTGTTAAAACCTGTCCGATATTAAAAATATTATGCATCGTGCCACTAATCCAAATAGTCGCATCCTCTTTCATTTTATCACGGATAAGTGTAAGCCATTTTTTATTAAAAGCATGAATGAATTCAAAACCTTTCGACTTATCCCATTTTCCCTTATTGACACTCACAATCTTACCACTTTTAATGGTCAGGCCATCGTTGGACAAAAAATAAGGGGGATCGGCAAATACCATGTCAAATTTGTGATTGATTTTAGGTAAGAGAATAGTATTATCCCCTTTTAAAAGATAGAAGTTTTTGTCCTTGGAACTAAAGTATGTTTTCATTATTCTTCTAACATATCCGCTAAAAAATGCAACAATACGCTAAGATCATGGTAACCCTCAGAAAAGCCATATCGCTCACAATCATCCGGGATAAATAGTGTATAGGACTTTATTTCGTTGTCCAGAGAAGCCAATCTCAATGCGTCCACTAATATCTGAATTTTTTCGCTTCTTTCCGGAATAATCAAAGAATTATTAAAATATTTTGCAACAGATGTGTTTTTTACTAAATCAGTCATAATATTTAAATTTCCTGCAAAGATAACTAATTATTCTGAAATGATACTTATTGTATGTAGATTTATTGTATGCAAAATCTCATCTTTGTTCAATGAAAGATGAGATACTTATACAATTTGGAAAACGGGTAAAAGAATTGCGAACATCCAAAGGCTGGAGTCAGGAGGAACTTGCGTTCAGGACAGGGTTTCACAGAACCTACATAGGCATGGTGGAACGTGCCGAACGAAACATCTCCCTAAAAAATATTAACCGTTTGGCAAAGACCTTTGAAATATCTATTAAAGACTTATTTAAATGAAATTAAAAGAAGCATTGCCAATTCTGAAAAGGATTAAGAACACCTCGTTTAGCATTTTGTATTCTTCCCAAGAACTGTCAGGAATTAAGATAGCAAAAGGAAATACAGGAAAATTACTTGAAAATATTATTGGGCTTCCTCCCGGAAATACTTTGAGAGACTTTGAAGATGGCGAACTTAAAACAAATAAATGTAATGAGCATGGCGTGCCGCTGGAGACCATGTTTATTAGTCAGATTTCCAATCATTTTGACGAATTATTAGATCCTGATTTGAAATTTAGCAACAGTTGGATTTACAAGAAGATAAGCAGGTTGGTCTATGTCCCTGTTGTAAAAGTGGATCAAAACCCTGAAAAATGGTATTTCTTAGATTACAAATTCATTGAAATACCATTGGGAAGCAGTTTATTCCAACAGCTTGAAAATGATTTCATTCAAATAAAAAAGAAAATAGCCGTAGATGTTTCTAACGGTGATAAATTTATCCATACATCAAGTGGAAAATATATTCAGATTCGCACTAAAGATGCAAAACCATATCATCCAATTTATTCGGGGAAACTAAAAAGAGAAGTTTCCAATAAAAATTTTGCCTTCTATTTCAAAAAGGACTTTATGAGAGCCATTTATCCCTGAGATGACTTCTCCTCATTAACAGTCTGAAATTGTTTGTCGGAAGCATAGTTAACAATGAGTAGCTCTGTCAGCTTCCCCCGTTTATCGGGATTAGCATTGATATTTCTTCTTGCTTTAATCCGGTTGATGTGATAAGCTTCATACAGTTCATCGAAAAAATGATTGTTCTTGTCTTTTCCTCTGACATCTGAATTACTCAGCATCCATTTATGCCCCAGAATATTCAGTGTGTCGCAAAACTGCTTTAACCGGATTTGCTCATTATCATCAAATTCATCTTTTGCATAAGAATTAAAACTTGAAGTTTCGCTTAATGGTTTGTATGGTGGATCAAAATAGAAAAATGTGTTTCTCTCAGCATAATTGAGGGTCTCGGCAAAATCGAGATTAAGAATCTCCACTTTTTTCAACACCTCGCTAACCGCTCTTAAGTTAGGCTCGTTGCAAATCCGGGGCTTTTTGTAACTACCAATGGGAACGTTAAATTCATTTTTCCTGTTTACACGATATAAGCCGTTAAAACATGTCCTGTTTAGAAAAATAAGCAAAGCCGTCTGTTCCGTCATATGGGATGTCCTTAAATTAAAAAGACTACGTTTGCTATAATAATACTCTTTTTTAGATTTCTCGTCATCCGACATTTTATGATATTCATTTTCCCATTCTTTCAATAGGCAAATAAGTTCATTAACATTATATTTGATTGTTTTATACGAATTTATGAGGTCGGAATTAACATCGTTGATGACCACCTTATCCATATTTGGAAAATTCTCCAGCATCCAAAACAGAACCGCCCCTCCGCCAACGAAAGACTCGATGTAGGTAAAGTTTCTGCCAACAGTTTCCACGGGTAACATCTTCCGGATTTTATCAATAATCTGAGACTTCCCTCCCGCCCATTTCAAAAAGGGCTTTGCTATTATTTTCTTCATAAACGATAAATAGATATTATTCTAACAATCAATTTTTTACTCAAAATAAAACAACCCCATGGATAAAATTCCGCTAAGCATCAGGGTTTTTATCCAAAGCGATAAATGATTGTAATCTGTTTTGTTGTCAGCTCGAAGGAGTTTTATGCCAACGGAAATAAAAATTACATCCACAAGCATGAAAAACCAAAACAACATCATAAAAGCATTGGTATAAAAAAACCATTGCAAAATCATTACTCCTGCCAACCCGGCCAAATTAACGACCAACGCAAGTATCTTGGCTTTTTTAAGGCCGTAAGCTACTGCAAAGGTTAGGCAACCTGTTTTTTCGTCTCCATTATAATCTTCAATATCTTTCACAATCTCACGCAACAGGCTTACTAAAAAGGCAAATCCCATGTATATAAATACTAGCTTATTGGCAAGTTTCAGGTTTTCCGGTAAAATGGGCAAAGCATAAGGATGTAGTTGCATGGCAAAAATTTCGAACAGCCAAACCAGCCCAAACGATAGGGCACTGAGAAAAGCAACTACGATATTTCCTGTAATCGGTTGACACTGATAGCGCTCCGAATAATACCACAACAGCCCGGCTGTTAGTAAAAAGATTAATGCGTATTGGAACTTCTGTACCAAAAACGCGAGGTAACTACCGGCAGCCAAACCTAAAAATGTAAAAATTACGTAAAGCCAGGCGGCCTGCCTTTGTGAAAAAATAGTGCCCACCGGGTTTTTCATGTTTCTGTTTACAGCATCGGTTTCCTGGTCTTTGATGTCGTTAATTATGTAGCCGCTAATTGCTATAAAAACGGTAGCGAGTGCAAGTAATACAAACATGAATGTGGACATCCCGAAATGACTTCCTGCTGTCCCTAATACCGGGCGGATGACTAAAAATAGCATAAAAAACATGCTTGCCAATACAATTAGCAGGTTAGGCCACCGGATTAGTTTAAAAAAAGATTTTATCATTAGGTGTAATCTGTTTTATTTCAAAATTTTAGTGCATAAAATGCCTAGAGTAATTACTTTCCTCAAATTTATTTCCCTCTGTGCTTGTTCAACTTTTTATAACTCCCAACTCCCAACTTCCCAACTCCACACTCCCAACTAACATAACAGAAGTTTAGAGTGCCTAGAGTGCTCTAAAGTGCCTAAAGTTATTTTACATTATTCAATATTACTTTCTTTCTTTTAACTCCACACTCCAAACTCCCAACTCCGCACTCCAAACTCCAAACTCCAAACTCTACACTCCCAACTCCAAACTCCGCACTCCCAACTCTGCACTCCCAACTCCGCACTCCAAACTCCGCACTCCAAACTCCACACTCCACACTCCAAACTTCAAATGCTTCCCCTACCATGTAAAAGCTTCCTCGGTAAGCCACTTTCCTTGCACTTTGAGTACTTGTTCGATAATGTCGCGTACACAGCCGTCGCCACCTTTTTTGTCGGATATGTAAACACTGATCTCTTTAATTTCTTCAGCTGCGTCAGCCGGGCAGACCGGTACGCCCACTTTTTGCATTACCCGGAAATCGGGGATGTCGTCACCCATATAAACTACCTGTGTTGGGTCAATGTGCCGTTCTGCGATATATTCTTCAAATTTTTCCAGCTTATTTTTTACTCCCGTAAAAGCATCTTTAATATTAAGTGTGTCGAATCTGTTTTCCATCGATCGTGAAAACCCGCCGGAAATTACAACTACATTATATCCCAGTCGTACAGCTAGTTGAAGTACATAACCATCTCGTACATTGGCTGTACGCAAGGGCGGATCGTCGTGTTGCAGGATCACTTTTCCATCGGTCATTACGCCGTCATAATCAAAAATAAAAGTGTTGACTTTTGTGAGGCTTGCTTTATAATTACTCATAATATCTTCGAAGTATGTGTTTACTAAAAAGTTGATAAAATTCATGCAATTCTTCCTTGTCGCTGAGCATGTTTAAGTGTTCGGCTATGGTCTTTTTATCGTTACGCCGGGCAGGCCCTGTTTGGGCTTTGTCAGGATTTAACTCCATGATTTTGTTTGCGGTTTCCCGGATGAGTGGATGTAAAAAACTGAAATCGATCTTTTCTTCCTCCAGAAATTCTTCGGACAGCAAATAGAGATAATTGTTGAAATTACTCACAAAAACCGCAGCTAAATGAAGTTTTTTGCGTTGATTTGAGTCCATCAAATGCACGTGGGCACTAAGTCTCGCGGCGAGATCAGATAGACGCCGGAGGCTAACTTCGTCCGAAGCTTCAAGAAAAAACGGAATCGTTGAAAAATCGACTGTCCTGTTTTTTGAAAAGGTCTGCAAAGGATAAAAAACGCCATGTTTTTCAAATTTGTCCAACACATTGAGATCGGTAAATCCGGATGTGTGAACCACCAGCCCATTAACCACCGGCATCTGAGACGCTACTTCTGAAATCTCTCCGTCAGGGATTGAAAATATATACAAATCTGCATCCCGGTTGATGACATCAAAAGTTGTAATGGCCTGTGCATTGCATTTTTGAGATAACTCAACAGCATGCATTTTGTTGGGAGACAATATTTGTAAAATTTTGATTCCTTTTTTATAAAGCCCTTCAGCGAGGTGTGTGGCCACGTTGCCGGAACCGATAAAAACTGCTGTTGATATGTTGTTTGATCCATCCATAGTTAAAATTGTTCCCTGATTTCTTTTTTTAAGAGGCTGAGGGCGTTTTCTATCGGATTGTTCTCTTTTTTAAATCCTGATGTCAATATTTTTCCGGCCAACAGGGAGGCGTCATCAGAATTATCAAATGATGATGCCAATTGAATAATGAGTTGAACAATAGTTTCTTTTGCTGTTTTACAACTTTCCCATGCCAAATCGGAAATATATAATTGTTGCGAAAGGTTATGCTCGTATTCTTCACGAATAGATTGCAGCAAAAGCGATTGGAAAGCTAAAACGCTTTGTCCTGACACGGCAATACGCGGAATCAGGTTTGGCGGATTGATCCGCTCCAGAAATAAAGTCATGCGTTCGTATGCTTGTAACCGAAGGCCGGTAAGCGTGTTATTAGGTGTGTCCTGCTGGGTTTTCATCTGCTGCAACATTTCTTCCCTCAAAAGTTTAATTTGTTTTTGATTGGTCCGGCATATTGATTTCAACATGCCGTAAACCACCAAAATAACTACCAAAGCAGATAGGATACAGACCGTTAACTCCATCGGTTTTTGTCTTGATTTTTGATATGAATTTTATACAAAATAACAACATATTTTTGAACTGTAGAAATTTCAGTTTCTTTTTAACCGGACTCGGTATAGATATATTCATAAAATGCTTAATTGAATGGATTTGTTATATTTGCGCTTCTAAAATAAATGGACAAGTGAAAGATAATATACTGTCGAAACGCATCCGAAGTATCACAGAATCAGCTACTTTAGAAATGACACGCCGCAGCCGGGAATTGAAAGCACAGGGTCGTGACATTATCGCGTTAAGCATTGGAGAACCCGATTTTGATACGCCCGGGCCGGTAAAAGAAGCCGCAAAAAAGGCCATTGATGATAATATTACGCATTATTCACCGGTTGCCGGTTTTGCGGCCTTACGGGAGGCCATAGCCCATAAGCTTAAGCGCGATAACGGGTTGAATTATAAGGCGAGTCAGATTGTGGTTTCCAACGGAGCTAAACAATCGCTTGCCAATGTTTTTATGTCGATACTCAACCCCGGCGACGAAGTGGTAATTCCAGCGCCGTATTGGGTTTCATATGCCGATATCATCAAATTGGCCGAAGGTAAAGCTGTGGTGATTCATACCGATATTCAGCACGATTTTAAGCTGAGTCCTGCTCAGTTGGAAGCGGCCATAACTTCTAAAACCAAGGCTTTTTTGTTCAATTCTCCTTCCAACCCGACGGGTACGGTATATACCGCGGAAGAAATTAAAGCTTTTGCTGAGGTGCTCAAAAAACATCCTGATGTTTTGATTGTGTCGGATGAAATTTATGAGCATATTAATTTTTCGGGAAAACACGTGAGTATTGCAGCTGTCGAGAGTGTTAAAGATCAGATTGTTGTGGTTAACGGCGTCTCTAAAGGCTATGCTATGACCGGTTGGCGCATTGGCTATATTGCCGCGCCACAGTTCGTTGCCGATGCTTGTACGAAACTTCAGGGGCAAATTACATCAGGGCCGGGCAGCATTTCGCAAATGGCAGCACTCACTGCTGTTGAAAACCCAACGCAGGATTCGGATTACCTGCATCATATGGTCGCTGTTTTTAAAGAAAGGCGCGATATGCTGCTGAAATTACTGGATGAAATTCCGGGAATAAAAACCAATAGGCCGCAGGGTGCTTTTTATGTATTTCCTGATGTGAGTTATTATTTTGGAAAAACCGATGGAAGTTTCAAAATCAACGACAGTTACGACTTTTGTATGTATTTACTGGATAAAGCCTGTGTGGCACTGGTATCGGGTGATTCTTTCGGCGATCCTGCCTGCGTGAGGATATCTTATGCTACATCCACCGATTTAATAAAGGAAGCGGTGAGGCGGATTGGTATAGCCCTTGAAAAACTAAATTAGAGATTTATCACATGAAATTTTCCCTGAATCAGTTACATGTTCTTTTCCAGTCTTTTGAAAATCAAAAGGTAATGGTTATTGGTGATGTGATGCTTGATTCATATATCTGGGGTCATGTTGACCGGATTTCGCCTGAGGCGCCTGTGCCTGTGGTTTCGGTTGAAAAAAGGGAAAACCGGTTGGGAGGTGCAGCCAATGTTGGTCTTAACCTGAAAGCACTTGGCGCAGAAACCTTTATATGTTCAGTGGTGGGGAAAGATGATAATGGCCGAAGTTTAAGGAAGTTGATGAAGCGGTCGGGTTTGAATGAGGAGGGACTCGTTGAAAGTATGCACCGACATACTACCACAAAATTCAGGATACTGGGCAATAATACGCAAATGTTACGGGTGGATGATGAAACTACGCAGCCACTGGATGCTGATGTTTTTCAACAACTGTGCCGGAGTATCGAAAATATCCTGAATGCACACACTGTTGATGTTATTGTTTTGCAGGATTATGATAAAGGTGTAATTTCTCCATCCCTGATTGATTTTGTGGTTGAACAGGCCGGACGGAGAAATATCCCGGTAACGGTTGACCCCAAAAAAGTTAATTTTACTGCTTATCACGACATTACATTGATGAAACCAAACCTGAAGGAAATACGGGAAGGCCTCAATTTGACATGTGTTGATAATGATGAATGTCTGTATCACGCAACAAACCATCTTCTTTCAAATCAAAATATCTCAATTGTTTTAAGTACCCTGTCGGAAAAAGGCGTTTATGTGAGATGGAAGACCAAAGAAGGACAAAAAGGCAAACTGATTAAGGCGCATGTACGAAATATTGCGGACGTGTCAGGGGCAGGCGATACGGTTATCAGTGTGGCTTCTTTGTGTCTTGCACAGGGCCTGGGCCCTGAAAAAACTGCCGCTTTATCTAATTTGGCCGGCGGCCTGGTGTGTGAACAGGTGGGTGTAGTCCCCATCAACAAACAGAGACTTCTTGAAGAAGCTATACGGTTATTTAAATCAGAATAATAATATGACAGACGCTTCTCATTCCAAAGGAAAAAAACAGCAGGTGAGGGCAATGTTTAATGACATTGCACCGCGTTACGACTTGTTGAACCATTTGCTTTCGGCAAACATCGACAAAAGCTGGCGTAAAAAAGTAAGGAAAGAGTTGGAAAATATTCATCCTGAAATCATTCTGGATGTGGCAACCGGCACTGGTGACCTTGCTATTGAATTGGCCAAACTACCTGTGAAAAAGATTATAGGGATTGACATTGCTGCTGAAATGCTTGAAGTAGGCCGGGTAAAAGTAAAAAACAAAGGACTTGATCAATTAATTGAATTGCAGGTTGGTGATTCGGAACACATTCATTTTGATGATAATCATTTTGATGCGGTGAGCGTGGCTTTCGGAGTTAGAAATTACGAAAACCTGTCGAAAGGCCTCAAAGAAATGCAGCGAGTGCTTAAGCCAGGCGGTAAGGTAGTCATCCTGGAATTCTCGAAACCTGCTGCTTTTCCCATGAAGAACATTTATCGCTTTTATTTCAATCATATTTTACCCACTATTGGTAAAGTTGTGTCAAAAAACAGTTCGGCTTATACCTATTTACCCAACTCGGTGGCCGCTTTTCCCGAGGGGGATGTTTTTATGGAAAAGATGCAGCAGGCAGGCTTTAAGCAAGCCCGGCAACATCGGTTATCCTTTGGAATTGCCACCCTGTACATCGGTACAAAATAAACAGTTTTAGTGAGCGGAATACTATAAATCAAAAGCCGCCGTTATTAAATAAATTTGAATCACTTTGAAAAATAACATACGGCTTTTTTTTGTCTTGATTTTTGCTTTGTTTTTAGGGAAAACGTATGCACAGTCCCATGTGATGAACCTTCAGGGATATAACGAGCAGCCTTATCATTTTGGTTTTATACTGGGTATGAATACCATGAATTTCTCTGTTAAACCCATTGATAATCTGGAACAACACAAGTGGAGTAAAGAGCAGGCCAACCTGCCCAATGCGGATTTCTATAGTGTGAGTGCGGTAATAGCATCGGCCGCTCCGGGTTTTTCCGTGGGAATTTTGGGCAATTTGCGGTTATTGAAATATCTCGATATGAGATTTATCCCCACGCTCTCTTTTGGTAGTCGGACGCTTGACTACAGTATTTCGGCAACGGGGATGGCCGGGGTACCATCGGGCACAGATTCGGCATTTGTGGTTCATAAAAAAGTTAACTCTACCTACCTTACCTTTCCTCTGCTGTTGAAGTACCGATCGTGGCGTGCCAATAATGTGGGGGCTTATTTTTTGGGAGGTATCAATTTGTCCATCGATCTTGCTGCGGTGAAAAAGACTAAGCAGGATTTGGGTTCGGGGACAATAATACTAAAAACACATGATATCGGTTTGGAGGCTGGTGCCGGTTTCGATTTTTATACCAACTATTTTAAACTGGGTATTGAAGCAAAAATGATATATGGCCTCAATAACTTAATTGTGAACAATAATGACATGTATTCGGGCAGTATCAGTCAGCTTCGTTCCAAAGTGTTTATGCTCTCGTTTATATTTGAATAATTTTTAAGATGAAAAAATCAAAGATCCTGCATGAAGCACTGTTTTCAGAACTGGTTGAGAAGTCAGCCATGAAACAACAGGTGTATGCTTCTGCAATAGATGCATTTAAGGTTTTTAAATCGGTGGCAAGTCAAATGGCTGCCGAGTACAAAACATATCCTAAAAATAATAAGTCGGACTTTCCGGTTCCCCTTGAGGTTGAACCTCATGGCGATTTTGAATTTTCGATGAAGTTCGGCGGTGATACACTGATATTTATTTTACATACCAATATTTTTGAAATTCCACGCGATCATAAAGTAATGCAAACTAAATATATTCAGGATGACCCCAGCCGGTCTTATTGCGGAATTATCCATGTTTATAATTTTCTTACCGATTCGTTTAAATACAATCGTGTTAACGATCTGGGATATCTCATTGGACGAATTTTTGTGAATGGTGAGAAACATTATTTTATAGATGGGAAAAGTGAGCTTGGTTTTCACTACAATAATTTCCGCCAGCATAAAATTGATAAAATACATGTCGACCAAATTATTGAGTCGGCTATTCGCTATACCCTGAGTTTTGATTTGCTAATTCCGCCTTACGAACAGGTGAAACTGTTAACGGTTGACGATATGAAAAACACGATTAATACCATGTCGTTAAAAACCGGAAAACGCCTGGGATTTAAGTTTTACTCCGATCAGGATGTTACCGATTAAAAAAAATCAAAAAATTTCAGAAATAGTTTGGTGGAAAGAAAATTTTTTTACTTTTGCACCTCCAAAATGACCCACGGTCCGTTCGTCTAGCCAGGTCAGGACGCCAGGTTTTCATCCTGGTAACACGGGTTCAAATCCCGTACGGACTACCAAAACGCTCTAAATGAGAATGTTAAGCCACTCAGATAATTTTATTTGAGTGGCTTTTTTTGTTCCACGTTTAATGCTTTTCCATAAAATGGAAAATGATTCCCATTTTGAGACCATTTCCCGCTTCTATAATTCAGAAAAACCAATCCCAAAATACGTAATCAACTGTAAAGCAGTATGTTAAAATGAACTTTCTTTTTGTGGCATGAATATTTCCCTGCTTTTCTTGTTCTAACTATCTATTGCCATGAAAAAACTAATTTATTTGCTGATGTTGATGCTAACAGTCTGGGGTTTCCACTCATGCCAGAAAGCTCCTGATGTACAGGATCGGCAAAACCAAACTAAACAAAGTGTTGTAAAGAGCATGAACGACCTGGTGGTTGATCCCAATTTTGATTGGAAAACAACCAAAACCCTTGACGTATCGGTCAATCTTCCAAATGCAGCTAAACAACAAAAGTTGTATATTCTTTCCCAAGATGGGAAAAGAACCTATTTTGTAGGTTACTCTGCTGACAAGAGCATTCACCTGAGGACCCGTATTACGATTCCTGCTTATGAAAATATGCTTCAGTTGAAAATTGGAGACAGTAACAGTGGAAATGCGGTTCTGGTGGGCGTTGATGACCAATCGCTCAGCTATACGTTCCACAGTACAAAAAGTTCTAACGATGTTTGTGGCGCTTGTGACGGGCAGATATCCAGTTTGAAATTGAAATATACCGGCACAGAAACCAACCCGCTAATCAAAGTAACCCAGAAAAAAGGAAGCGACCATAACTTTCCCATTTTCGAAGATCATGTACCCCAAAACGGAACTTTTAGTTTTATTGGTGCAAACACCAACAATAAAATGGGCGCATCAATAAAGGTCTACATCAACGGCACAGAAAATGTGGAAATACACACCAGTTGTTCTCAAACCATCCTGGCGGGTATGCAGTTTGGCAATTTTATAATTATTGAAGGCGAAAGTGCCAATGGCGGCCCCATATGCTCTGTTAGCAATACCCCACCTTCGGCGGCCTTTACCGCTTCGGCTACCTGTTTGCCCACCAATACCGATTTTACTTTTGATGCCTCCGGCGTGAGCGACAATGAAGATGCCACGGCAAACCTGGAAGTACGTTGGGATTTTGACAACGACGGCACCTGGGATACCAATTTTGGCACTACAAAAACAGTAACTCACCAATACGGAGCCACTGGAACTTATACGGTAAAAATGGAAGTAAGAGACAGCGACGGTTTAACCGACGATGCTACAATGGATATTACGGTTGATAACAATGGCTGTGGGGCTAACCAGCCTCCTGTTCCTGCCTTTACCTTTACACCAAGTGGCTGTATTACCACATCAACTACAGTTAATTTTGATGCTTCTGGTGTTACTGATCCTGAAGATGCCACTGCGAACCTCGAAGTCCGTTGGGATTTCGATAATGATGGTACCTGGGATACAGGTTGGGACACTGATAAAACTACTTCACATATATACAGTAGTCAGGGAACTTACACGGTAAAAATGGAAGTAAAGGATACTGATGGCGCCACTGCAGATGTTACACATACTTTAACTGTGGACAATAGTTGTGGAAATACTCCACCTGTTGCCGCATTTGATTGGGCCCCGTCTTGTGTAACTACTTCTACAACCGTTCATTTTGACGCCTCAGGGGTGAGTGATAATGAAAATGCTACGGCCGATTTGAAAGTAAAATGGGACTTTGATGGTGATGGGACGTGGGATACTCCATGGTCCACATCAAAAACTGCCATTCATCAATATTCTACGGAAAATACGTACAATGTCCATCTGAAGGTAAAAGATACACAAGGTTTAACCGATATCATAATTCATCCGTTAACAGTTGATAATAGCGCTTGTGGTGGGACGAATGTTAATTATACGGGAACTCTGGCTTATGAAGACTTGTGGCCTTACAAAGGTGATTATGATTTTAACGACTTGGTAATCAATTACAATTTCAAGATCACCAAAAACCTATCTGAAGAAATTGTTCACATTAAAGCAACCTTCACTATTTACGCTTTTGGAGCCGGATTTTACAACGGCTTTGGGTTCACCCTGCCAAATGTATCACCTAATCAGATTAATAATGTAACAGGTTATAGCTTGAAAAACAACAGCATCATCCAGTTGGCTTCAAACGGTTTGGAAGCCGGACAATCAAAAGCAACCGTTGTGGTTTACGACGACTCTTTTGACCAAATGCAACATCCCGGAATAGGAATTGGGGTGAATACCGACCCCAGCGCACCTTATGTAACACCGGCAACGCTTGTTGTTGATATGGACTTTATGGATAATGGGGTGGTGCCTGCAGGAGGATCATTGACCTTTTCACAACTTGATATTGGAAATTTCAACCCATTCATCATAGTAAATCAGCAAAGAGGGGTTGAAGTTCACAGGCCCGATTATGCACCATCTGACCTTGCAAACTCTGCTTTGCTTACAACGGGTGACGATGACAGTAATCCGGCAACCAATCGTTATTATCTGACAGCAACTAATTTGCCATGGGCTATTAATTTGCCTGTTGTATTTGAATATCCTATAGAGAAACAAGATATTACGCAAGTTTATCTGCATTTTGCCGAATGGGCTGAAAGTAGCGGACAGCTTTACCCTGACTGGTATCTGAATAATCCGGGCTACCGTAACAATTCGTTAATTTATACACATAATTAAAATATGTTCCGGGCGGAGTCTGTGCTGCCTGGAACCTTTACGTTAATATTTTGCATTTGATTGGACTTTTTGTACTTTTATACTTTTTGGAACAACATATTATCAAGTTCTTTTAAATTTAAATAATTATAATTCCTGAAACAATGAAAATCTCACGATCTGTCGCAGCATTTTTTTTAATGGCCCTTTTGGTAGCCGGATGTAATAAACCAAAACCGGGTAGCCAGGAAACCCCCGTTACATCCATGAACGATTTGGTAGTTAGTAATGATTTTAATTGGAAAACCACAAAAACAGTGGATGTCAATGTGACTTTGCCCGATGAAGACAAAGGTAAAACATTAAAAGTTTATTCGATAGATAATACACGCCTGCTTTATGTGGGTTATGCCAATCCAAATACCGGTAATGTTGCTACCAAAATTACAGTTCCATCCAGTTATAATATGGTAAAACTGGTTTATGGTTCAGGGGATCAGTACAAGCCGGTTATTGCCGGGGTGGGGAGCGATATGGTTTACAATTATAATCAGTTTAAAAGCCAGGCGACTTTCAACTGTGATCTCTCCGGTTTTAAAACGTACAGCCAGGGTGGATGGCATGCCAAAGCCCATGGCCAAAATGGGGGTTCCGTTCGTGATGCCCATTTTGATGCCGTATTCCCAAATGGTTTAATTGCAGGTGACAAAGATCATTTTTATATCCGCTTAACAACTTCAAATGATGCTGCTGCTTTCCTGCCGGGAACAGGACGTTCCAAAGTACTGACTAAAAGTTATACTAATCCGTTAAGCAGACAAAAAGTAGCCGGAAACTGGGGCGGCCAGATAGTAGCGGCTATTTTGAATGTGAAATTTGACAAGGCCGGATTTTTAGGGACGAATGCGCAGAAACTTGGAAGCTTGGTGTTTGCTCTTGGTAAATTTGAAGGGATGAGCATTGATGAATTCTTGGTGATTGCCAATAAAGCTTTAGGTGGCGGAGGATTGAGCGGCTATTCCATTCAGGATATACAAAATGCAGCCGAACTCATTAACCTGAATTTTGATGACGGAAAAGATTTAGGTTATTTTACTTGCCCCCATACCGGGGGTAGTGATGATTGTGGATGTGAAAAAGGGTTGCGCACACTTACATTAAAATATAACGGTTCTTCTCCGGCAACCATAAAGGTTAAAGAAAAAAAGACAGGAACGGTTTTGTTTAACGAATCGGTAGACGCGGGGGCTAGTTTCAGTTTTCATGGTTCGGGCAACGATAACAAAATGGATAATACTATTTATGTTTTTGTCGATGGTGTGAAAAACACCTCCATCCATACCAGTTGTTCGGTAAATATTTATAAAGGAGATGTATATGGTGATTTCACAATTGTTGACGGTACCAGTAAGGCTGAATTGCATCTGTGTGAAAAACCAACTTCCCAATGCGGTTGTGAGCAACAATTACATTCATTAACTATGCGTTACGACGGTAGCACGGCTGCTCAAATAAAGGTAAAAGAAAAGAAGCACCAGAAACAAATTTTCTCGGGAACTGTACAGCCCGGAGCCAGCTTCAGCTTTACCGGTTCGGGTCATGACGGTAAATTTGACAAAACCTTGTATTTTTATGTGGATGGTTCAAAAAACACCAGCCTCAGCACTAAATGTGATAATAACCCAACTGTTGGCAATACCTATGGTGATTTTACCCTGATGGCCGGAACCAGTAAAGACAATAAAGCTCTTTGTGGAACCGTAAGCGGCGGTGGAGGTACAGGCGGTACGGGTGGTACGGGTACAACCACGGCCACTACCACAGGTACATTGGCTTATGAAGATTTATGGCCGGCAAAAGGAGATTATGATTTTAATGATTTGGTGATTAATTATGATTTTGCAGTGACAAAAGATGAACAGGAACGGGTGCAGACAATTAATGCAACTTTTATTGTGTATGCTTTCGGTGCTTCTTACCATAATGGTTTCGGATTCCAGTTACCCAACGTTTCACCGGATCAGATTATTAGTGCAACAGGTTCCGATTTGGCAAGCAATAGCATTATTAATCTTGATCCCAATGGTTTGGAAAGCGGCCAATCTAAAGCCACAGTGATCGTATATGATGATTCCTGGCGTTTAATGCCTTATCCGGGGACGGGTATAGGCGTAAATACTGAATTATCAGCATCATATGTAGAACCGGACACCATAGTTATGCAGCTCTCTTTTTATGATAATGGCGCGTTTGCAACAGGTGGAGCAGTTAAATATAACGATTTGGATATTGGTAATTTTAACCCATTCATTTTTGTGAACCAGGAACGTGGTGTCGAAGTTCATTTGCCAGGTTACCATCCTACTGATTTGGTGAATACCATCTATTTTGGCAGGCTTGATGATGCTACCAATGCAGCCACAGGGGTTTATTACAAAACGGATAAAAACCTGCCTTGGGCTATCAATATCCCTACGGTGTTTGAATATCCAATTGAAAAACAGGATATTACACAGGCTTATCTACATTTTGCCGATTGGGCGCAAAGCGATGGAACTTCATTTCCGGACTGGTATGAAGACAAATCGGGATATCGAAATGCCAGTCTGATTTATACGCATAATAAATGATGAGTTGATAAGCAGCAATAAGAAATTAATTCTTGGCATATACTATTGCTAAAGCAAGTACCGATTTAAATAAAACAATGAACATCTACCCGTTAATTGCTATAGATGTCACCTTTTCTTTTGACCATAAGGTACATATTGACAAAGGAATAAACCACCAGTACGATGCCAAGTACAAAAGGAATCGTGGCCATGAAGTCGGGATTGTAGTTGGTGATGACAAAGGCAGCGATGATGTACGTAATCCCGGTAAGGAGATAAAACCAGTAGAAGTTTTCAATGCCTGCTTTGGTAAGCCCGCGGGTAATGAACAAAAGGCCCATGATAAAAATCCAGGCTGAAAACACAAGTAGGAAAAATCGGCCGTCCGGATTGGGATAGGTGAACAAAATCAAGCCAAAAAAGGCATCTGCAAGGAGTTCCATGACAATTTTGTCATTTAATTTTTCATCAAAATGAAGAAACAGATAAATTGTGGTGGCAAAAGCTCCTGTTAGCGCAACAATGCCAAAAGCAATGGACAGTCCTTCAAGGGAAGCGTTGGTGGCAAGGGCCATGCCGGCCGGAAATAAAAATAGCAATGATCGTATGTAGCGAAGTGCGAGTTTCATAGTTTGAATTTTACACAAAGGTAGAAAATATTCAGCTTTTAATGTGAAACTTTAAATGCGGGTTATTTTAAAACGACCACTTCAGCCGGGCATAGATTAGTTTACCGTAATGCCCAAACTCGGTCCCCTGATCGCCAAAAAATAATTGTCCCATGAGGAAAAATTCCAAATTCTCAGTCAGGCTGAAGTCTACCGACGGACCGGCAAATACAGAACCATCGTTGGGATTGATCATGGCCGAAGCATCCACTTTTATCAGTGGGGTTATGGGATATGATACTTCGGAAAACAAATCGAATCGTGAAAAAGTAAGTGTTTTGGGGTTAAGGTTTCCATTGATGAAATAATTTGTTAAACCGGCTTTTCCGGTGGTGCCTTTGCTGTTGTAAATAAAAGAGGCATTTAGGAACAGGCTGTTTTTAAAAGTATAGTTGGCACTTACAGAAGCCACAAACTGGCCGGTTGAATCTGAAAAATGTTTTGCATTTCTAAAATAGCTAACTTCACCTGTAAATCCTGCTTTTCCAATTTGTCCGGCCCATCCGAAACCGGCAACCACATCTTTTTGCATAACACCGCCCATTACCTGAAAGTCGTAGTTGGCCAGGTTGAATTTGTAAAGGATGGCTGCCGTAAGTTCTTTGTTTTTATTGAGTTTAGCGGCAACCTGAATGGATGACAAATTGCCTGTATAATACTGAAGCAGGACAGCATCGCTACCGGGACGTTCCACATAATCGAAATCAAAATAATTGTAAGTATTGAAAATATCGTTGGGATTCCAGACCATATTAATCCCCCAATTGATACGCTGGCGGCCTACGGTAATTTCAAATTTGTTTAATGTCCATTTGAAATACAGGCGGTCGGTATTTGAAAGCAGGAGTGAGGAGGAATCGCCGGCTAATTTAAAAGTGAGATCCATAAGTCCGTCATCAGTGGTAAGCATCTGCTCGTAATATGGGTACAAACCGGCCATCATTGAACCAAAAAGGAAATTATTGCGTATGCCGGCATGCAGGGAAAAATTGGACGTAGCGTACCAATCGAGGTTTATGCGAGTGTAGGCTCCTGAAAGTTCACTCCATTGTTTTAAATGGGGCAGTGCCCAGCTGGTGTTGGCATATTCAAGAAAACCTCCGGCAGTGAATGTGTGGTTATTCTGGGCAATTAGCAAATTGCCACTTAGATAAAAAATGAAAATGAAAAGTATTTTTTTCATGTTTACAATGCTCTTCCGGATTTGCATTCCGGAAGTTCTGAGGCCATGAAATCTTAAACTATTATTTTTATTATCGTTTTTCATGTTGTAGATTTATTCGACCGGATTGTAAATCCTCTTGCCCTGTTACATTCGGATTGCAAATCCGAATGAGCACATCATTTAGTAACTTTTGTGTGCTGTGTGCTCTTCCGGATTTGCAATCCGGAAGCTTTCGGGCTGAAAGATTTGTAATCTGCATAATAGTGTCATATTTATTAATTTTTAAACCAAAACAATATCTATGAGTCCCGGTTCACCAGCATAGTCTTTGGCTGAGCTATACAAGTAATCTTCCGGTTCAGCTACAATCTCTGCTTTAACAGGATTATTATGAATGTAATCCAGCTTTTGTTCCAAAAATGGTGTTGAATAAATTTCCTTCGCCTCATTGCCATTTTGCCAGAATTTATAATTCTGTGGCCTTTTTTGTTGCTTTCCAGCAAACGCAAATTCATTCAAAAGCCATTTTTTTCTGCTTTCCTGCGGGTTGTCAATGATTTCTTTAATAATAGCTTTGCTTGTAAACTTTTTAAAATCCCTCAGAATATCAGATAAATGAAATCCTTCTTCGGCTCCGGCTATTAAATGAATATGGTTGCTCATTAAACACCAACCTGATACAATAAGACCTTTATTCTTTATGTTATATTCGAGTGAGTCCACGATAATGTGCTTATAAATAGGGCGCGAGAAAATATCTATCCAATTGACTACCGTCATAGTCAGAAAGTACATGTTTTCATCAGTGATTTTGTTTTTTAGTCCCATTTTTACTTTTAATTGATCGAATTATAAATCCTGTTGCCCTTTTACATTCGGATTGCAAATCCGAATGGGCTTTGTTATAAAACATTTTAGCGTTCAAACTGTGTATCGCTAACTATTTTCCCATCGTCAATAGTCACAATGCGGAGGGCTTTATCCATCACCCGCTGGTCGTGAGTTGCGAAAATAAAAGTTGTCTGGAATTTCTGATTCATTTTTTTCATCAGCGTAAGCAACTCCTCCGTGGACTTTGAATCGAGGTTTGCTGTAGGCTCATCGGCGATAATATACTTTGGCTGCGATGCCAAGGCACGTGCTACTGCTACTCTCTGCTGCTGTCCTCCGGAAAGCTGTCCGGGTTTGTGGTCTTTCTTGTCAGCGATGTCCACCGTTTCCAGAATTTCCATAGCACGTTTTTCCCGGTCTTTTTTGGGAACGCCTTGTAATTCGAGAATGAATTCCGTGTTTTCCATCGCAGTAAGCACCGGGATCAGGTTGTAAGCCTGAAATACAAAGCCGATGTTATGAAGCCGGAAATCTATTAGTTTTCTGGAACTCAGGCTTTTCAGATTGGTGCCTTCGATATAAATATCACCTTCTGTGGGCAGATCCAGTCCACCGATGATGTTCAGCAGGGTCGTTTTTCCGGAGCCTGAAGGGCCGACGATGGCTGTAAATTCCCCTTTTTCGATTTCCAGATCAACGCCATTGAGGGCATTTACAGGAACGTTAGTTTCGTTGTAAACTTTATAAATGTTTTTTGCTTGAATGATACTCATGATTTTATATTTAAAGGATCATTAATTATTTTCTCTGATTGCCGTTGCAGGCTGTAATTTTAATGCTTTTAAAGCGGGTGAAATGCCCGAAATGATAGCAATGATAACCACCAAAATCAGGCTGATTACATAAAATTCATTGCTCACCCTGAAGAAGATCCTGGTGCTGTATCCGAAAGCATTTAATCCGGCTGCCGAACTGGAAAGGTCAAAGCCATAAGTGGCATAATAATGAACGATAAGGATGCTGAGTCCAACGCCCACTACAGCACCAATTATTGAAAGGAAAATCGTTTCCAGCAGGATCATATTGAAGATCTTTCTTTTGTTCATCCCCAGTGCCATCAGCATCCCGATTTCGCGTGTGCGTTCCATCACAGCCATCAGCATGGTGTTGATGATTGCGAAAGCCAGGGCTGCCATAATGATGATGAGAAACAGATAGGAGAAATAATCCATCATCTCCACCATGGATTTCAGTAAGGGTTGGATCTGATCCCAGCTTTGAATGATAATCTTTTTGGATTGTACTTCACCGGCCAGCATTTTATTTAATTTATCTACCACCATTGGTGTTTCCAGGTTGGAATGCAACCGGATGGCAATTTCATTCCCTACAGTGACAGGATATCCGATGAGTTTGGCCAAATCGCTTTTCTTCACGAAAACATTGGATTCATCAAACTGGGTGTTTGAAGTTTTGTAAATCCCAACAATATTGAAAGCTCCGCTGGTAATGGTTCCGGTGGAATCGGACAGTGTTATGATAAGTTTGTCACCCAACCCAAGATCAAGTTTATGAGATAATTTTTGACCGAGAACAATCGGAAACTTATCATTTTGAGCGAGATAGCTTCCTTTGATGACATGGTCTTTAATATCGCTCACTTTCATTTCCTGACCGATATTGACACCGCGGATGGTGATTCCGGCACCTGCGTTGGCTGATGCAGCCATCCCTGTGACTTTCAGACGGAGGCTGACACCTTTCACCTGCGGGATTTGCTTAATTTCTTTGACTTTTTGTTGTGCTGCGGGAATCATGTACTTCGCTTCTTCATTCAGAAGGAACTTCGGGTTGTGGATTTGAATATTGGAGACTTCATTCGCAATGGTAGCATTCTCTCGCTGGTCCGCCATTCCCGCCATAAAGCCCCCGGAAAACACAGCGCCTATAATTCCAACGGCGATGGAGACAAAAATCACTGAACTGCGAAGTTTGTTTCTCCATAAATTTCTCCATGCAATGGCAAATAACATAATTTTTATTTTAGTGCCTGAAGGCGTTTAATACATTAAATTTTAAAACATAAATTACCGGATACAAAGCCGATAAAAACGAAAGTGTTAAAATAATTACTGTCTGACTGATGAACAGCGATGAACTCACGGAAAAAGGCAGAATGGGTTCGATGTTGTATTGCAAATACATCTTTGCCATATCGCCCGTGACCGGGATGGGATGAAAATGCATGTAAAATAATAGGGGAGACATGACCGCCAAAGCAGCCACTACACCCACGATAGAAACCATAAATGTTTCCATGATGCTCAACCAAACAAGCTTTTTGCGGTTCATCCCAATGGAAACCATCACCGCATATTGTTTTCGTTTTTCCATAGTCATCATTAATACCGTGCTGAAAATACCGAAAGCGGCCACCACATATAAAATCAATACAAAAATCTGGTTTGCTGCTTTGCCAAATTTGACGGTTTTCAGCAGTTCTGATAGCATGGTCTTCCAGGTTATCACTTCATAGTCTTTCCCTAATTTCTTCTCGAGTACGGGTTTAATTTTTTCAGCCAGTGAAGGTTTGTCGAGATAAATAGAGAACCCTGTCAGCAATCCTTTTTGATAGGGATACACAAAGCGCTGAGCATCCGTAAGATTCATGTACAAGATGCTGGTATTCATTTCGTTGGATGGAAGATGAAAAATCCCGGCTACTTTATAAATTCCGTATGAGGTGACACCGCGATATCCCTGTCCCAGTAAAACGATGCTGTCACCAACACCTATTTTCAGAAATTCAGACATCTTATCTCCGATAAGGACTTCATCATTTTTCTGTAAATAGTGTCCTTTAATGATTTTATTTGATAATCCTATTTGCTGATCTTCCAGTTTGGGATCAATTCCGGATACCATAATTCCTTTGGTTTGCGACCCGTAGGAAGCCAGTGAAAAAGTCTGTAAATGCGGAATGACTCTTTTGATTTCCGGTAGCCCTTTAAAAGCTTGCTCGACTTTCGGATTATCAAAAAAGGAATGTTCAATGCTTTTGTTTTGCCAGTATCCGGAGTCATGAACCTGGAGATTTCCTACCTGGTTAATGCCTACGCTGACCATTTGTTCCAGCGACCCGTACTTTATGGATAACATCAGGAGCGCCAGTGCCATAGCCATAAACACGGCTGAGGCAGCGATGAGCGTCCTGCGGCGGTTTCTCCAGATATTTCTCCATGCAATGGCCAGTAACATCGGTGTAATTTTTTAGTGTCTGAAAGCGTTTAAAACATTAAATCTCGACAGATAAATAATGGGATACAAGGAAGATAGCAACGATAAAACAAGTACGATTGTCGTTTGACTCAGAAAAATATGCGATTTAATTGAGAAAGGTAGCTCGGGTGGAATATTAAATTCCAGGTACATTTTGGCCATGTCTCCTGTGATGGGAATTGGATTGAAATGCAGATAGTACAAAATGGGTGATGCAATAATTATTCCTATCAGAATGCCAATAAATGCCACAATAAATGTTTCCACCACGCTGACGGTAATCAGCCTTCTGCGTTGCATTCCCAACGAAATCATCACAGCATATTGTTTTCGTTTTTCCATGGTCATCATCATGATTGTGCTGAAAATACCGAAAGCTGCTATCACGTACAAAATCATCAGCATAAACTGACCGCTGACATTATCCACGCGGATGGTTTGCAAAATATCAGAAAGCATGGTTTGCCATGGTATCACTTCAAATTTCTTTCCCAACCTGGATTCCAATACAGCCTTGACACTGCTCTGATCCGACTGGTTTTTCAGGAAAACGGATACATCAGTCAGCAAACCTCCCTGGTAGGGATAAACGAAACTTTGAGCATCTTTTAGGCTCATGTAAAGCAGCTGGCTGTTCATGTCATTGGATGGAAGATGGAAAATCCCCGCTACGTTGTAAATTCCATAAGCGGTTATTCCTCTGAAACCTTGTCCCAGCAATACCAAGCTGTCACCAACATTAATCTTCAGAAATTTTGCCAGGTTATCACCAATGAGAACTTCGCCCGGTTTGGTGAGATAGCCTCCTTTGGCAATCTTACGGGAAAGATTGGTTTGTTTATTTTGCAACCTGGGATTGATTCCTGAAACCAGAATACCTCTGGTTTGATTTCCGTATGAAGCCAGCGAAAAAGTCTTCAAACCGGGAAGCACATTTTTTATGCCGGGAATGTTTTCAAAGGTCTTTTCCATGCCTTTGGGTTCGAAAAATGCCCGGTCGAGACTTTGGTTTTCCCAGTAACCGGTGTCGTGAACCTGTAAATTGCCGACCTGGTTGACGCTTGCCTGTATCATTTGTTCATAGGATCCAAATTGCATCGACCGCATGAACAATGCCAGCGAAATAGACAAGACCACAGAGGCCATGGTCAAAATGGTACGCCGCCGGTTTCTCCACAAACTTCTCCAGGCTATTTTAATAATCGATTTCATTATTATTTCAGTTTGACATTTTCAGGTCTGATGTTTCTGATTCGCTGTATGGAAAAGAACGGTTTGTTGATGCTTTTTACATCAAATTTCTCGTACTGGACATGAATTACAGTTTTATGACCTTTCTTCGTGTTGGAAGTCATGACAAGCAAGGCCGGTAATAACCTGCCGCCCATCATTTTAAGATTGGATGCAGTCTCTGTTTTTACCAGTTTTCCATGTGTGTCGTAGAACTCCGCTTTTAGGGTGTTAAAATTCTTTTTCGAAATCCACATCTTAATGCTACCCCAAACCACAGCAGCATCTGGCAGGGGAGTCAGATCAACTTCATAGCAGTCGTACCCGTCGATGGTGGCACTGCCGTTGTATTTATGTGTATAATCCTTTACGATACTGTTCTGTTTCATCAGGTCGTTGTTTGTAAAATCAGATCCCATCCACGACTGCATCATCATGCTGGGCGGAATTTTAATGACCCGGTTGATAGCCGGGATAAAGTTCCACATGTCTTTGTCGTATTTGAGGAACACTTCCCCTTTGTCACGTGCCGGAGCGGTTATCAGCGAAATATAAAATTCATCGCCCAGCGACCAGTTTTGCATGCTGATGGTACGTTGCCAGCTTGGCCTGACAATTTCCATGGTCATCACACTGAAACTGCTTTTTCCCAAAAACAGATTATACGACTTGTTTACCAGCTCTTTGGCGGTCATTGTTTGGGCTTGCGCCGGTACTGACAACACAAGCAGCCCTGCCAGTACAATGCCCATGATTTTAAATGGATGTGTTTTCATATTTTTAAAGTAATTTTTCAATAATTATTTCTCTGATTTCTTCGAGGGGATAGTGTTCGGAATCAAACATATAATCGAGCCCTATGCCATCTAACAAAGCACCGATAAAATAGCCGTAAGCCTGCGGATTTTTGACACCTTTTTTTGCAAAATATCTACTGACGGACTCCATAAACGGTGCCACAATAGTAAACAGCTCATCTTTCACTAATTCCATTACCCGGGGTTGGGTAAGGACAGCAGTGTATAATTTCCATAAATCGGCATTATTTTTTAAATGTTCAAAATCTTTGTCAATGAGTTTGATGAAAGTGTCACGGTCAAGTTCACGCTCAAAATTAAAATCGAGTGATTCCATAATTTGATGTAAACCTTCTAACACGATTTCTTTTACCAGTAAATCTTTATTTTTAAAATAATTGTACATCAAACCTTTGGAAACACCGGCGGTTTTGGCAATTTCGCTAATGGATGTGCGTTCGAAGCCATGATTAGCAAATAATTGCATTGCTGCAGCAGCAATTTCTTCTTTTCGGTTTTGCCTGATTTGTGCAAATTGAGCTTTTGTTCGTGGCGCCATAATTATTTTTGACTAAACGGTCGGTCAAAAGTAATATAATTTTTTTATTATCGGATATAACCGGATTGGATTTTTCGCTATCCTTGAAAGTTTGTGTTTACATATTACCTAATTATTTAGCAGTCATTTACATAATTAAAAAAACAGTATCTGTAAAGCATCAACTATTTTTAATACATTTGTTCTGATTACTTTTCGCCATTGTTTTCTCATCAATTTATATTGAAACCATGAAAAATAGAAACAAAAAATCAAAAAAAACCGGTAACATCTCCCGGCGTGGATTTCTGAAAGGTGCTGGAATAACGGCGGCGGGAACTGTGATCGCCGGTTCAGGGATGTTGAGCTTGCAGGCACAAACTGCTGAAAAAGACAAAACGCTTGGCCCCGGAACCATTAATATTAAAATGAACGTTAATGGCCGCATAAGAGAAATGAACATTGAACCCCGTACAACCCTGGCCGATGCCTTACGCAACGAACTCCACCTTACAGGAACCAAAGTAGGCTGCAACCGGGGAGCATGTTCCGCCTGTACCGTGTGGATTGACGGCATGCCTGTTTTGTCATGCTCGACGTTAGCCATTGAAGTAAGTGACAGGGAGGTAATTACGATCGAGGGACTGGCCAATAATGACAGAATTCATCCTTTGCAAAAAACATTTATTGAGCATGATGCCACACAATGCGGTTTCTGTACTCCGGGCATGATTATGACTGGTGCCCACCTTCTGAAAAACAATCATTTACCCACGGAAGAAGATGTTAAAGTTGCGCTGAGCGGTAACTTCTGTCGTTGCGGAACCCACCCCAAAGTGATTACCGCAATCCTTGATGCGGCAAGTAAAATGTAAAAACAGAACAATGAAAAAAATAAAACTGCCTCACGGAATTCCCGGCTATAACCTCAGTGAAATTGAAAGGGAAGTCCCGACTTCGGAACCACCGGCACTACCGGTAAATAGCACATTGAAAGTTATAGGCAAACGGGTAACACGAACGGATGCCCTGGCAAAAGTGACAGGGTCTGCTGTTTTTACTGCTGATATTCATCTACCGGGTATGCTCTACGGTAAAATTCTCCGTGCAGATGTGCCTCATGCAAGGATAAAATCAGTGGATATCTCGGCAGCAAAAAAGTACCCTGGTGTTTTTGCGGTGCATATTTTTGACCGAAGATATGAAGGGGCCAACCGGGAAAAGAACAGCTCGGAATCAGAATATCCTGATGTGATTTATGCCGGACAGCCCATTGCGGGAGTTGCTGCAATAAGTACTGATATAGCTGAAGAAGCCATTAATCTAATAAAAATCAGATATGAGCCACTTGATTTTGTGGTGGACATGGGTGATGCACGCAAACCCGGAGCCCCGTTAGTTTACCAAACCGATGTTGAACAGGAAGCATCCGGCGGTATGGAAGATATTGAAAAGGGCCTGAAATCAAAAGGCAATGTCAGGGGGCCTTCAACGACAAGTTTTTATGGTGGGCCAAGAGGTGATCTGGAAAAAGGTTTTGCCGAAGCAGATGTCATCATTGAGAGAGCCTACCGGACACAAGTTCAGACTCATTGCCCACTCGAAACACACGGAGTGGTGGTAGATTACAATCATGGCAATGTGACCATTTATGCTTCAACACAGTCCACCAAAGGCGTACGGAATGGTTTTGCCAAAATTTTTGACCTTCCCAAAAGTAAAGTCCGTGTTATTTCAGAATTTATTGGTGGGGGATTTGGCGCCAAACATTCATTGGGAAGTTTTGGTGTGATGGCAGGTTTCCTTTCCAGGAAATCGGGCAGGCCGGTTAAATTGATGCTTGACCGGAAAGAAGAACATATCTCGGCGGGTAACCGTCCCAATTCGGTCCAGTTCATGAAACTCGGTGCTAAAAAAGAGGGAACTCTCACAGCGCTGAAACAGCTTTCTTACGGCACGGCTGGCATTGGCCTGGGTGCAGGCGTTGGTAATATTGCACAGGCAATGTACGAGTGCCCGAATTTCAAAACCGAGCAATACGATGTATTTACCAATGCCGGGCCGGGAGCTGCTTTCAGGGCGCCTGGCAATGTGCAGGGTGCTTTTGCACTGGAGCAGTTGATTGACGAACTGGCTGAAAAATTGGATATGGATCCGTTGCAATTGCGCGATAAAATTGACAAAAGC
>CAJXKB010000026.1 GCA_913055825.1 uncultured Bacteroidota bacterium | reverse complement strand
CCCGGTGAGGTTGGCGGGGGCATCAGCGCAGCAACCGCAGCCACCCAAAATAAAGGGGACTTCTAATAATTACTTGTTCTGTTTTTTCTTCTGTTTTCCGCCTTGCTGTCTCCATTCGTTTCTCACCAACATATTTCAAAAATTAACATATTTTTAATACTTTGGAAGTAAATGAGTTGAAAAGGAATAAAAAAATGATTACCTTAGTGGCAGGAAAATAAAATCCAATTACGAACTCTTTTTATTATTAAAAACTAATTGCCATGAAAGAAATAAAGCGCACCTTTGATTTACTCACCTATTCCGAAAAACAGCATCCACTTGAAGTAGCTTTGGCGGTGAAGCGACATGGCAAATGGGAAAAATTCAGCACGACTGAGTACCGCAGTTATGTTGACCGGTGCAGCCTGGGACTGTTGGCCATGGGATTCCAAAAAGGAGATAAAATTGCTACCGTAAGCAATAATCGGCCCGAATGGAATTTTGTTGATTTCGGCATGTCGCAGATTGGTTGCGTACATGTAAGCATTTATCCCACCATAAGTGATGAAGAATATCGCCATATTTTGACGCATTCCGACTCGAAACTTTTGATTGTTTCCGATGCGGAACTCTATCAACGGCTGAAGCATTTTGTGGATGAAATTGAACAACTCCGTGATATTTACACTTTTGATGAGGTGACAGGGGCCAAAAACTGGATAACGATTTGTGAAAAAGGTGATCAAAACACTTCAACGCTAAAGCTGCAACTTGAAAAACGGAAATCGGAAATACAAGCTGATGATTTACTCACCCTGATTTATACTTCAGGAACCACAGGCCTGTCAAAAGGAGTGATGCTTTCGCACCGTAATGTGGTCAGTAATGTGATTATGTCGAAAGATTTTGTGTCGAACCTGAAAACAGGCGATCGGGCACTCAGTTTTCTTCCTCTTTGTCATGTACTGGAACGAACCGGCCAGTATGTTTACCAATTATTGGGTATTTCCATTTATTATGCCGAAAATATTGATACAATTGTTGAAAATATGCAGGAAATTCATCCGGTTACGTTTATCACTGTTCCACGGGTTTTTGAAAAAATTTATGATAAAATCATCTTAAAAGGACGTGATTTAAAAGGTATCAAAAGAAACATTTTTTTCTGGGCACTACAAGTGGGCGACCGTTACGACCCAGATCCTTCAAAAAGAAGTTTTATCTACAATTTAAAACTGGCCATTGCCCGCAAATTAGTGTTAAACAAATGGCGGCATGCCTTGGGCGGCAAGCTCAAAGGCGTTATTTCAGGCGGAGCAGCATTGCAACCACGTTTGGCACGCATCTTTTGGGCCGCCAATATTTTGGTACAGGAAGGTTACGGCCTTACGGAAACTTCTCCGGTGGTTTGTGCCAACAAATCGTATTTTCCTTACATCCGCTTCGGATGGGTGGGTGTGGTTCCCGATCAGGTAAAAGTAAAAATTGCCGGAGATGGAGAAATATTAATCAAAGGTGATAATGTGATGTTAGGATATTACAAAGATCCCGAAAAAACAAAAGAAGTTATTGATAAAGATGGCTGGTTTCATTCGGGTGATATCGGCGAACTGGATGGAAACATGCTCCGCATTACCGACCGTAAAAAGGAAATGTTCAAACTCTCCGGTGGAAAATACGTGGCCCCCCAATTAGTCGAAAATGTGATGAAAGAATCGATGTTTATTGAACAATTAATGGTAGTTGGTGAAAACAAACGGTTCACCGGGGCCCTTATTTCACCCGACTTTGATTTTTTGCACAATTGGTGCCATTTGCATCATATTACTTATCGTGATAATAAAGACCTGATTCAAAAGAAAAAAGTAATCAAACGCTATCAGGAAGAGATTGACAAGCTCAATACAAACCTGGGGCATGTAGAACAAATTAAAGTTTTCAGGCTGGTCCCCGACAGTTGGAGTACCGAAACCGGAGAGCTCTCGCCAACATTAAAACTAAAACGAAAAGTAATCCTACAGCGGTATGAAACGCTGATAAATGAAATTTATAAACAAACAAAAGATTGAAGTAAGTAAACAAAAAAAATCCGGGTCAAATGCCCGGATTTTTTATTAGCTGATTACTTCTAAATCTTTTTTTCAACCATCTATTATAAGGCGGCTAAGGCTGCATCGTAATCGGGTTCATCAACAATTTCGGGAACCTGCTGGGTATAAATCACTTTTCCTTCTTCATCAAGAATGATTACCGCCCGGGATTCCAATGCTGCCAAGGGCCCATCAACAATCTCAACCTGATAATTTTTTCCGAAACTCCCATCTCTAAAATCGGAAAGTGTAATTACTTTATCCAATCCTTCGGCGCCACAAAAACGGGCCTGTGCAAAAGGTAAGTCTTTTGAAATACAAAGCACAACAGTATTTTCCAACGAAGACGCAGAAGCATTAAAATGCCTCACCGAAGCAGCACAAGTGGGCGTATCCAAACTTGGAAAGATGTTTAAAACCACTTTTTGTCCTTTATAATCGGAAAGTTTTGCTTCGCTTAAATCAGTTTTAACCAATGTAAATTCAGGAGCAATGCTCTCTTTTTCGGGTAAAGTTCCTAACGTATGTATCGGATTTCCCTGTAATGTTATTTCTGCCATAATTTTAAATTTTTAGTTGGGCAAAGGTAAGCATTCGCAACAAACATAACCTTCAAACAAACAAATCAGCGGCGATGCCATCGGCAAACAATTTGGCTGCTTCGGTAAGCATAAACCGACTGCCTTGTTGTATCAGCTGGCCTTTCCTTAAATATTTTTGAATGCCTTCTCTGAAAAGCCTAACATATTTTTTACCAAAAACATTTTGAATATGTTCAGCATCGCAACCCCATGAAGTACGTAACGAGGTCATAATGTATTCATTATACCGTTGTTCATCGGTCAATATTTCCTTTTCCTGTACAATTTTGTCCACCGTGTCCGATTCGAGATATTGTTTCATATTGGCCACATTCCACTGCCGTGAAGAGCCGTTAAACGAATGAGACGACGGGCCCAAACCGAGATAATGACCCCCCAGCCAGTAAATGGAATTATGCCTGGAATAAAATCCGGGCTTGGCAAAATTAGAAATCTCATAATGCACAAATCCGTGTTTTTGGGTTTCTTCCGAAAGGATTTTAAAATGCTTAACGATTTCTTCCTCCTTCGTATTTTTCAATCTGTTTTTTGAAATAAGGATTTGCAGTGCAGTTTTGGGTTCTACAGTAAGGGCATAAGATGAAAGATGGGGAATATCATAACCAAAAAATATTTCCAGATTTTGTTTCCATTTCTCCGGCGTCAATCCGGGAATGCCATAAATCAAATCGATACTCATGTTTTTAAAACCGTTTTTCAAAGCAGTTTCAATGGCGCGGCGAGCATCATCTCCCTGATGAACACGGTGTAGATATTTCAAATCATCATCAAAAAAACTTTGCACGCCCATACTCAGGCGGTTCACGGGGGTTTCACTTTTCAGGGCTTTCAAATAATCGGCCGAACAATCATCCGGATTGGCTTCCAAGGTAGTTTCAACATCTGCATCGAGTTGAAAATAATTGCCAATAGACTGCAAAATCCGGTTAATTTCATCAATCTGAAGCAATGAAGGCGTGCCCCCTCCAAAATAAATAGTGTTTACACGCTTATCCGTAAGATAATCCTGTCGTAAATTCAATTCTTTCAACAAGGCATCCACAAAAACATCACGATATTTGTGGGAAGCCAACGAGTAAAAATTGCAATAGTGGCACTTTTGTTTGCAATAGGGAATATGAATATAGATGCCCGCCATTATTTATTTTTTAAGGACCATCCTGAAAGTAGTTCCTTTAGACGAAGAACTTTTAACATAGATTTTGCCTTTGTGATATTCCTGAATGATTCTTTTGGCCAAGGAAAGACCAAGCCCCCATCCACGCTTTTTGCTTGTGTAACCCGGGTTGAAAACTGCTTTTTGTTCGGTTATTGATATCCCTTTGCCGGTGTCGATTACATCAACTATTACTTGTTTGCTGCTTTCCTGCAGGTCGATCCTAATATTTCCTTTGCCATTCATGGCATCAATGGCGTTTTTACAGAGGTTTTCGAGTACCCAGCTAAATAAGGCTGCATTTACCGGAAGGATAATTTCCCTATCGCGTGGAAAAAGTATATGATATTGAACTTTCCGCGGCGAACGCACTTTTAAATATTCAACAGAATCGTAGATAATCCGTGTAAGATTATCTTCCTCAAGGCTCGGTGTAGAACCTATTTTTGAAAATCTTTCTGTAATCACCTCCAGTCGTTTCACATCTTTTTTAATCTCATCTGCCGCCTGCGGAGCTTTACTATCATCCATTTTAATTAACTCGACCCAGGCTAAAATAGAGGACAAAGGGGTTCCGATCTGATGGGCGGTTTCTTTTGCCATTCCTGCCCACACCCGGCTTTGTTCCGATTTGCGCGATGAGCTGAAAAGGACATAAGCCAATGCCAGAAAGATACCAATCACCAGAATTTGAGCTACCGGAAACCATCTCATTTTGGTAAGTAAATCAGAACTTTTATAATAAATGTATGATTTTCCCTGATCAATAAAATTGATTTCAATGGGTTTATTCTGGCTTTTCATCTCGCGTAAAATCTGAGTGGCATAAGTAGGATCGCTCATACGCACATCATTCAGGTTCCCAAACTGCAATATATTTTTTTGTGTACTGTCGGTAATTATAACAGGAACGTTGGCGGCATTGGTTGTAATCTCAGCCATAAAAGTAGATATGTAATCGTTTAATACCTCCTGCAACTGGATGAAATACACTGAATTACGATAATAAAGTTTATTATGCGTCATTTGTATTCGGATTGGTGGATATACCGAAAAATCTTCTTTAAGTTTTCCTCGAAGCTGTTTTATCGTATCCTCACCGGGATATAGGTTACGCGAACTGATAATGTGTCCTTTTGAATCGGTAAGAATCACCGGGATACTGTTGTTTTTGTCTAAAATGTTTAGGTAAAAAGTAAGGTCTTGGTTGTTGGTATTACCCAAAATACGTTTATAAACATCTACCAATACTTCTACACGTTGCCTTTCTGCTTTGCGCAATTGCTTAAAAAACAAGTCGGTGTATTTTACCAATCGTATTTTCCGGTGAACCGCATCGGCCCACAATTTAACATTTTTGCGTTCCGACTGTGCAAATTGATTTACCAACAAATTAGTATAAAATAAAGAGGCAGCAATAATCAGAACGCCCGATATAAATAAAAAAATCTTCCAGCGTTTTTTTTTTGAATATAATTCCACAATAAATACTTTAATGTTCAAAGATACAAACGTCTGTTTACATAAACTATTGCATGCGGACGGCATGGCAGTTTTTTGCGTATAACGAAATTTGATGAAAAGAATTTCGGATAAAACCCAACTACTGGTTTGTTAAATCAATTGTCCTTATCAATTTCAACAATTCATCACCCGCAGTAGCAATATCCACGTTTTTTTGAATAATTTGTTTTCTTTTGTACAGATTTACTTTTCCGGCACCGGAGCCAACCAGTCCAAAATCAGCTCCGGTCATTTCCCCGGGGCCGTTGACAATGCATCCCATAACGGCAATTTTCAAGCCTTTCAAATCATCTAACTTTGATTTCACTTCTTCCAATACCTTTTCGATGTCAAATTGGGTGCGCCCACAGGAGGGACAGGCAATAAATTCGGTTTTGGTGTATCGAAGCCCGAGAGCCTGAAGGATTTTCAATGACAGTGCGGCCAAATCTTCAGCGGAAGTATGATTGTTATTTTCAATCCAGATACCGGCAGGCTTCTCATGTAAGGTATAACGCGTAAAATCGGCTGAAGCCCGTAACAATAACTCTTCATAGGGTATTCCCGAATAAGAAAGCCGTATAATTTTATCTTTATTATTTAATGTATCATCCTCTTTTTCAATATTTAATAATGTTGAATCAGCATCTGCATTTTTAGCTTTAGGCGACGTAATTACCAGGGGAAAACCAATTGATTTATTTTTTCTCATCGAATAAAAATCCACCTTAACCTGTGGCCCTGTCTTTTTTCCCCTACCGTAAAATTCAATTAACCTTCTTGCAACGGGAATTTCATTTTCAGGAGCTTCGGTAAGTGAAACCCGTACAGTATCGCCGATTCCCGCTGCCAGCAAACTACCTATTCCGGCAGCAGCCTTAATACGGGCTTCTTCGCCATTTCCGGCCTCAGTAACGCCCAAATGAAGCGGGTAATCGTATCCGGCATAAAACATCCGCGCCACTATAAGCCGGTTGGCTTTAATCATGGTTGGCACATGGCTGGATTTAAGTGACAATACAAGATCGTGAAAACCAGCCCTACGGCAAATTTCAATAAATTCCATGGCCGATTGAACCATCCCTTCGGCGGTGTTACCGTAGCGGAATAAAATTCGGTCGGACAAAGAACCGTGGTTGATACCAATACGGATGGCGGTATGATGTGTTTTACAGATTTTGATTAAAGGTAATAACTTTTTAGCGGTAGCTTCCAGCTCTCGCTTATATTCATCTTCTGTATAACTTTTATTGTGATGATACGAACCGGTATAATTGCCGGGGTTAATGCGAACTTTATGAACAATTTGTGCGGCCACCTCTGCGGCCCCCGGTTGAAAATGGATATCGGCAATAAGCGGCACATTTATACCTTTTTGTATTAACGCTGCCTTGATATTTTTCAGGTTTTCCGCTTCGCGGATATTGGAAGCCGTAATACGTACCATTTCACAACCGGCATTTACCAATCGAATTACCTGGTTTACCGTAGCCTGAGTATCCATTGTGGAAGTATTGGTCATGCTTTGTACACGCACCGGTTGATTCCCACCAAGGCAAAGATTTCCGATGCTAATTTCGCGACTGCTACCTGTGAACATGAAACAACTGTTTTGAATGGCAAATATACAAAAGACGCGACTATGCTTTCGATACTAATTTATAGCGAACCCGGGCTTTTTGTTTGTGAACAGATGTTGCTTAACTTTGCCAACCGAAAAATATTAATATTACCCACTGAAAATACATGAATTTTAAAGAACTCAATTTATCAGAAACCTTACTGGAGGCCATTTCTTTTATGGGTTTTGAGGAAGCTACGCCCATTCAGGAAAAAGCCATCCCGGCCATTCTTGATAACAAAGATCTTATTGCCTGTGCCCAAACCGGCACGGGAAAAACAGCTGCTTTTATCCTGCCGGTACTCAATACGTTGCTCGAAGAAAAAAAAGGACAACAAACCAAAGTGCTTGTCATTGTCCCCACGCGAGAACTAGCCATTCAAATCGACCAGCAAATTCAGGGTTTTTCCTATTTCACCAATGCCGAATCCATAGCAATTTATGGCGGGGGAACCGGTTCGGAATGGGACCAGCAAAAGCGGGCGTTAACGTCGGGGACAGAAATAATTGTGGCCACGCCCGGCAAACTAATTTCGCACCTCAACATGGGTTATGTGAAATTTGACCATATCAAGTATCTGATTCTCGATGAAGCCGACCGCATGCTCGACATGGGCTTTCACGAAGATATTCAAAAGATTATCACTTATTTGCCAAAAGAACGGCAAACCCTGATGTTCAGCGCTACCATGCCTTTTAAAATTAAGCAACTGGCTAAGAAAATATTAAAGAACCCCGTGGAAATTACCATCGGGCTTTCCAAACCGGCCGAAGGAGTGTTACAAGGAGCTTATCTTACTTATGAGAATCAAAAAATACCCTTGATTAACAACCTGATTAGCGATAAGCCCGAAGTAAAAAGTATTTTGATCTTCAGTTCCACTAAAAAGAAAGTCAGCGACATTGTGCGAGGACTGAGAAATAAAAATTACCGGGTGGAAGGCATTTCATCGGACCTGGAACAAAAACAACGCGAAGAAGTGCTGAGGGCTTTCCGCTCTAAACAAATCAGGGTATTGGTTGCCACCGATGTGCTCAGCCGGGGGATCGACATCAAAGACATTGACATTGTGATTAATTACGATGTCCCCGGTGATGCCGAAGATTATGTTCACCGCATTGGGCGAACTGCACGGGCTGCCAGTACAGGTTTAGCCATTACGCTTATCAATAGCGATGACATGTATAAATTTCATCGTATTGAAATGTTGATTGAAAACGAGGTAATGAAACTTCCGCTTCCTGCCGAACTGGGGGATAGCCCCAAATGGTCTTTGAAAAATAACAAACGTCCTTTTGTTCACAAAAAACGTTATCCTGCCAAAAACCGGAAGTCAAACTATAGAAAATCAGGGGGAAACCAAAGGAAAAGGGATTAATTTTTATGAAGATTATTTTTTTAAACCCGCATAGCTACGGAAGTATAGATATAAAAAAACCCCGAAAGTTATTAGCAATCAGGGTTTTACTTTTATCAAGTGTGGTACCACCTGGAATTGAACCAGGGACACACGGATTTTCAGTCCGTTGCTCTACCAACTGAGCTATGGTACCAACAATTTTGGAGCGGCAAAAGTACGCTTTTTTTTATTTCTACAAAAAAAATCATTAAAAAAGTTAAAATTTCCCCTTCTGTACCTTTCAGGGGTTGTATAAACAGGCTTTAAACGTATTTTTGTGCTTTGAATATGACAAAACAATTGAAACTGGTAATCGACATCGGCAATACATGGGCTAAAATAGCCGTTTTTCGGGGAGATAAAATCCTCGAAATTGTAAGTACTGAAAAATTACTACCTAATCATATTCAAAATATTCTGACAAAATACACAACTATTCAATCTGCTATCTTATCAGCAGTAAAACCTTATGCAGCAGAAGTGGATACTTTGCTGACAACGCATTTATCCTTTTTAAAACTGGATGCGTCAACACCACTGCCTGTTAAAAATTTATATGCCAGTCCACAAACATTGGGAAAAGACCGGTTGGCCATCGCGGTAGCAGGACACAGCCTGTTTCCAGGTGAAAATGTATTGGCTATTGTGGCTGGAACTACCATTACCTACGACTTTGTAAACCACAAAGGTGAATATTTGGGTGGTGCTATCAGCCCGGGAATTCATCTGCGTCTGCATGCTTTACACTCATTTACCGGACAACTTCCTTTGATAGGCGTATCACCGGAAACACCGGTTGCATTGGTAGGCAACAACACAACAGCTGCCATCAGTTCTGGTGTTATAAATGGCACTATTGCCGAAATAGAAGGTATTATTACAAAATACCGGGCCGAATTTGAGGGATTAAAAGTGGTTTTGGGCGGAGGCGACTATAAATATTTTGATAAAAGATTAAAAAATAACATCTTTGCAGCGCCAAATATTGTGTTGGCCGGTTTGAATGAAATTCTAAATTTTAATGAAGAGAAGTAAAACATATATTCTTGTTGGTTTGATATTCATCTCGCTAACTCTCGACGCTCAGGATATCAATTCGCCTTTTTCCCGTTTCGGTTTAGGCCAATTGTACGGACAAAACATCAGCACACAGCTGCAAAGTATGGGAGGAATTTCGTTGGCAGTATCAGACCCTTACATTATAGATATGGCAAATCCGGCTTCCTATGCGAGCTTCAATTCGGAAACCATGGTTTTTCAAACAGGCATCCTCGGGGGCACAAAATCGCTTAAAAATACCTTATTATCCACCTCGTCAAACTATGCCACGCTTAGCCATGTGAGTATCGGATTCCCGGTTGTTAAATGGTGGCGTATGAGCCTGGGAGCTACACCATATAGCAAAACAGGTTATAACACCCAGGTATCAAAAACAGTTGAAGGCTATGGCAATATATTAAATAACCGATGGGGAAAAGGCGGTCTCAACCGGTATTACATAGGAAATGGATTTCGCTTAGGTAAAAATCTTCGGCTTGGTGTAAATGTTAATTATTTATCGGGGAATATCAGCCTGTACAATCTTGCCTATCAGCCTGATTCCGCTTTTTTATTAGGGACTAAAGTTGAAAACTACACCCGTGTGAGCGATTTTATTTATGATTGGGGATTACAATATGATATTCATTTTAAAGGAAAGAAAAAACTTACCATCGGCCTGGTGTATAGCAATAAAATAAACGCAAAAGCTTATCGTTCGACACTATCGACCACCCTAACGGGCGGCTACGGCACAACACCGGACAAAACTTACGACACCATCCAATACAATCCTGATGAAAGGGGAAACATTGTTATTCCTGAGCATTACGGAGGGGGACTTAGCTATTCGGATGAAGGGAAGTGGCTGATTGGTGCAGACTTTCAAATGCAAAAATGGAGTAAATTTGCATACTTTGGTACTTCAGAATCGCTTCAAAATGATTGGAAAATTGCCGTTGGCGGTGAATATACACCAAATCACTCTTCCATTTCACCATTACGAAAACGGATTACTTATCGAATGGGAGCTCGTTATAACAGAACGTATTTATACCTAAATGGCAGTTCCATTTCCGAACTTGCCTTTAGCACGGGAGTAAAATTTCCGTTTAAACGCTCACGTACCAATATCAACCTCGGTATCGAAGTAGGGAGCCGTGGTACACTTAAAAATAATTTAATTAAAGAGACTTTCTTTAATTTTTCGTTTGGAATAAATATTGTAGAACATTGGTTTTACAAGCGTAAATATAGATAGTTAAACTAAATACACTTAACATGAAAGCAAAAGTCTTAATTTTATTGCTTGGATTCGGATTCAGTTTTTCAATTATGATGGCTGCAGTTCCGGTCAAATCATCAACCGTTCCTCAGGATAATGGCTCAAAATACGGAAAAGACAGCGTGAAATGTATCATGAATTTGTCTTTATACCGTGAATTTTACAGACAGTGGAAACAAAGCCATTATAAAAATACCGCCGTAAACGATGCTATTAGTCCCTGGTACTGGACTTTTAAAAACTGTCCGCGTGCTACCGAAAATATTTATGTTGACGGAGCAAAAATTATTGGTTACAAAATCAGAAAAGCGCCGGCGGCAAACAAAAAGGCATTGATTGACACATTGATGATGGTTTATGACCATCGCCTTAAGTATTTTCCCAATAATTACCGGACACACCTTTCACAAAAAGGTTATATTTTGGGAAGAAAAGGCGTTGATTTGTATCAAACAGAACCAAGCGCTTATAAAAAGGCCTACGAAATACTGAAAAAATCAGTTGATCTTGATGGCGCAAAAAGTAAAGGAGCCGTATTGGTTTATTACTTTAGGACGGTTACCAAAATGGCACGCATGGGCGAAATTGATACTACTGCTGTTGTAGATGCCTACGACCAAATTTCAGATTATGTAGATATCAACATCAAGAAATATGAGGCACAAAACAACAACCGTAAATTATCGGAATACAAAAATATTAAAGGTAATATCGAATTAACTTTCGAGCCTTTTGCAAAATGTACAGATTTAGTTCGTATTTATCAGAAAAAATACGATGCCACCCCCGGTGATGCAGAATTACTCAGAAAAATAGTACGTATTCTTGAAGATAAACATTGCTCGGATGACCCCTTGTATTTCAACGCCAACGTAAGTTTATACAAAGCTGACCCTTCACCCGAATCGGCTTATTTAATTGGTAAAATGATGTTGCAAAAACAAAAATATTCGAATGCCATTACATATCTGTCCGCTGCAACAAAAATAACCGATACCACTACTGTATCCAAAATATACATGTACATGGCTGATGCTTACCGAGCACTGAATAATTATCCGCGTGCACGTGCCATGGCACGCATGTCGCTGAAATATGATCCACACAACGGTGCGGCTTATATGCTCATTGGCGACCTGTATGCCGAAAGTGCCCGAAAATGCGGTACCAATGATTTAACATCAAAAGTAGCTTATTGGGCAGCCGTTGACAAATACATCCAGGCCAAAAAAGCAGATCCGGAAATGGCCGCATTAATGAACAAACGAATTGCCATTTACAAAGCACATTTCCCCACTACCGAAACCTTATTTTTCTACAACATTAAACCGGGTACTAAATACAAAGTCACTTGCTGGATTAATGAGGTAACTACTGTAAGATCCTCCAATTAAGCTTATGTAAAATGAACCGTATTCAAATAATAATGAGCGTCTTTATTGCCTTGGCAATAGGGACGCTTTTTTCATGTGAAAATAATATCCAAACGGTTCAAAAAATCATGGCCGAAGATACACTGGCCGAGGTTACAGCTACTAATATTAAATACATCCGTACCGATTCTGCGCATGTACAAATGATTTTGCAAAGCCCCTTATTACTAAAATTCGGAGGAAAACAGCCTTATACCGAATTTCCCAAAGGTTTCCATATTAAGTTTTATGACCGTACCGGTAAATTAATTTCAACCCTCTCTGCCAATTATGGTATTCGATGGGAGAAAAAAAGACTCTTGCTGGCACGCAACCATGTGGTGGTAAAAAACATAAAAACAGACGAACAGTTAGATACGGAAAACCTCAGTTGGAATGAGAAAAAAGAAAAAATCTATTCGCATTCTTTTGTAAAAATAAGCAGCCCGGACCGGACAATTTTCGGCGACAGCCTGGTGGCCAACCAAACTTTTAGCCAACGTACCATTTACGGTATTCGTGGCGTGATGGACATCAAAGAAGATTCCATTCCCTGATGAGTAATTATTCTGTATCTTTGCCAATGTGCATTCAACAAGGGTTTTAAAATAATTCAAAACGTTTATGAGCACCATTTGGTTAGTAATCATCCTTTCTTTGCTATTTTCAGCGTTTTTTTCGGGCATGGAAATAGCATTTGTAAGTTCCAGCAGGCTAAAACAAGAACTTGATTTGAAAAAAAGGTTACTTCCGGCAAAAGTACTTTCATCTTTTTATGCCAATCCTTCACGTTTTATAGGGGCCCTTTTGCTGGGGAACAATATTGCGTTAGTCGTTTATGGCATAGCGATGGCACTGGTATTGGAACCCGCAATTACTGCTGTTTTACCACTTGCTTTACACTCAGAGTTTTATATTCTTGTTATTCAAACTATCTTGGCCACGCTCCTTATTTTGATTGTATCCGAGTTTACACCTAAAATACTTTTTCGTATTAATCCCAATGCTGTTTTGAAAACTTTTGCCATTCCGGTATGGTTATTTTACTACTTATTTTACCCGTTAATTCTGCTTTATATCGGGATTTCACAGCTTATTCTTAAGATTTTTATGGGCGTCAGCTTTTCGAATAAACCCTACATTTTCGGTGCCATCGACCTGGATGAATATATACAGGATTTACACGAATCAGAAAAAATTGATACCGAATACAATCAGGAAATCCAGATGATTCAGAATGTTATTGAATTTAAAAATATAAAATTACGGGATTGCATGGTTCCGCGTACCGGAATTGTGGCACTTGAAATGGACGAAGATGTAGAAATCCTAAGAAAATTATTTACTGAAACCGGACATTCTAAAATAATGATTTATCGCGAAAACATCGATAATTTACAAGGCTATGTACATGCTTATGACATGTTTGGTAAGCCTGACAAAATTGAAGACGTATTGCGAATTGCCGATATTTTTCCGGAAACCATGGCCGCCAACGATGTACTCAATCATTTTATCCAAAATCACAAAAGTGTAGCCATTGTAGTTGATGAATTCGGAGGCACTTCGGGTATGGTAACCATGGAAGATATTATTGAAGAAATTTTTGGTGAAATTGAAGATGAATACGATAAAGATGAGGTTGTGGAAAAACAGATTAGCAATGACGAGTTCATCTTTTCGGCAAGTATTGAGATTGATTATCTAAACGAAAAGTATAAACTTCAAATACCCGAATCGGAAGAATATGAAACACTGTCAGGGTTTATCTTACATTATCACGAAAGTATCCCACAAAAAAATGACGAAGTTGTGATCCCGCCTTTTGTCCTAAAAGTACTAAAAGCATCAGGTAACCGCCTGGAAGAAGTTCGCTTGTCACGCAAAACAGATAAAGGGCATCGATAAGCTTGTTATTAACCTGAGCTATTAATAATAATCGAACCGGTTCCTGCCCCAATAGTTATCTGTTTCGTATAGAATATAATTATCTGAATCTGTGAGCAAAGCTTAAGTCGAGCTAAGGTTGATACTAAAATCAAAATTGCTGGTTTTTCTTTTATAATTCAATTCAATTTGTACATTTGCAGCTCGAAATAAATAAACAAAAAATATAAGATGGCAGCTATTGGAAGCATTAGAAAACATTCAACTCTTTTGGTAATCGTAATTGGTGGCGCCCTTGTGGCCTTTATCCTTGGCGATTTTATGAAAAAAAATCATCGAAGGGATGTGAATGTAGGAAAGGTAAATGGTGTGGAGATTTCCATCATTGATTTTAATAAAAAACTGGACGAAAACCTGCAGAATACAAAACAACAAACCAAAAAAAACAGCTTGTCCACCAACGAAACCTTTCGGGTTCGTCAACAAACCTGGGATCAAATGGTTCGCAAAATACTTATGGACAAGCAATTTGAAGATCTTGGCATAACTGTAACCGCCGATGAAATGTTCGACCTGATTCAGGGTCCAAATCCACATCCTTTAATTCGTCAGTATTTTGTAAATCCTAAAACCGGTGTTTACGACCGGAACATGGTTATTCAATATTTACAAAATTACGATCGGTTACCCGATGCCGCTAAGCAGCAATGGAAAATGCTCGAAAATTATATCAAAAACGACCGCATGCGTACCAAGTACAATGCGCTTATTGCAAACGGATACTACGTTCCCAAAGACCTGGCACAGTTAAAGTATCAGGAATATAATACGAAAGCCAATATCGAATATGTTGCTGCCCGCTACGCAGATGTCCCCGACAGTTTAATAAATGTAACGGATGAAGACTATCAAAATTATTATGAACAACACAAAGCTGCATTTAAACAAAAAAACGCACGCAGCCTCGAATATGTGTCCTTTAATGTTTTGCCTTCACAGAAAGATATTGCAAAGGCCCGTAAAGAAGCCATTTATACACAAAAAGATTTTGAGGAAACCCCCGATCCTATTCAGTTTGCCCATGCAAATTCGGATAAACCATCGGATACATCCTGGATGAAACAGGGGCAACTTCCTCATGTTCTTGATTCAGTAATGTTCCATTCAAAACCGGGAACAGTTTCCGCCCCTTATTTTGAAAACAACACCTTTGAAATTGCCCGTTTATTACAAAAAGCTCGCCGACCCGACTCAATGAATGCCAGCCACATTCTAATAGCTTACAAGGGTGCCATGCGGGTTAACCCGGAAAATACACGCACCAAAGAACAAGCTAAAAAGCTGGCTGATAGTTTGTACAAAGTCTTAAAACGGAACCCTGCAAAATTTAATACCCTTGCTTTAAAATATTCAGATGACGGATCGGTTAAAAAGAACAAAGGTGCTTTGGGCTGGTTTGCCGACGGCCAAATGGTTCCCGCTTTTAATGAAGCAGTAGTGAAAACCAAAAAAGGACATTTTACCGAAGCAGAATCCCCATTTGGATTTCACATCATCAAAGTAATAGGCAAAAAGGATTTCTCCAACAAAATAAAAGTGGCACTGATTACACAAGAGGTTGTTCCCAGTAACGAAACTTTCCAAAAAGTATTCGCCAAAGCCAGCAGGTTGGCTTCGGAATCACATAACCTGGAAGCTTTTGAAACCGCTGTTAAAAAAAATCATTATCAACTAAGGGAAATGCCGAAAGTTTACAAAGACAGCTATTTAATCCCCGGACTTCAAAATCCTCGTGAAATTATACGCTGGGCTTTTAAAAGTGAAACCGATGAAGGAGTTGTCTCCAACGTATTCGACCTCGAAGGTCAATACGTGGTAGCTGTTGTAACAAAGAAATTTGAAGAAGGAATCCCTTCAATGGAAGAAGTTAAAAATAAAATAAAACCTTTTGTCATCAATCAGGTGAAAGGAAAATTTATTGCTGAAAAAATGAAATCTTTTAAGGGTAATTTTAATAAAATGGCCAATGCTTTAAAACTAAAAACCCAAAGCATGAACAATATTACCTTTAATACCCGTAACCTGATTGGTTTTGGTATGGAAGATAAAGTGATAGGAACCGTATTTGGCATGAAACCCGGTACCGTTAGCCAGCCTATTATTGGTAATGCAGCTGCCTTTGTTGTAAAAGTTGACAAGATTACACCTGCCGGGAAAATACCCAATTACAATCAGTTTGTCAGAATGTTAACCACTCCTTTCAGGCAACGTGTACAACAAGATTATCCTTATGTAGCTATTAAAGATGCTGCTGAGATTAAGGACAACCGGATTTCATTCTTTTAGAAAATAGAAGACTAATCATAAAGTTGAAGGCTGAAGGCTAAAGTATTTATTACTTTGTTTTTGGCCTTTTATTTTTGGCTTCACTGTTTTTAACAGCAATTATCTGTGCAGCAATGCTTATGGCAATTTCAGTAGGGTTTTCGCTGTTGATGGGTAATCCGATGGGAGCATATACCTTGTCTAGTACTTGCTGTGTAAAGCCATCATGCCGAAGGTGTTCGAAAATAGTGTTGACTTTCATTTCACTGCCCATCATGCCTAAGTAGCGGATATTTTTATCCAGCATTTGTTTTAAAACCTGTTCGTCGCTTTTATGGGCAAAAGTCATTACAACAACATAAATATTATGCCCTTCGGAAACAAGGTTGCGAACCTTGTTATAATCCACAATTTGTTTGCTGTGGGCAAAATGATTTTCTTCCAGTGTGTTCAATTCACTTCTATTATCAAAAACATAAATCTGGAAATCCATATTACTGAATAACCGGCTTAATGCCAGCCCCACATGACCACCACCAAAAATATACAAGCTGTTAGGCATGCCGGTTTGTTCCTGATATTTCCAATGACCTTCGGCAACAATTTCCGTAATAATATGTTGTGAAAGTATCTTGTCAGGGAAAAAAAATAATCCTTTTTCCGATAGTTCAAAAACACCTTTTTCTTGTTCTTGTATAGACTTCAGGATAACTGCAACCACGCTTAAATTGTGATCGGTTAAAGGGATGAAAGCAATGGTCTGACCTCCCGAGCATATCATACCCGAACGGTTCGTTGTAGCCTCCGGATCGTGGTCCTGCAACAGGATAAAAGGTTTTATGTCACCTTCTTCGGAAAGCATTTTTTTCGATTTCTCAACCAGTTTGTATTCCATTACACCGCCACCAATAGACCCTGTAAAACTACCATCGGCAGCCACTGCCATTTTAAATCCTGTTTTTCCGGGGCTGCTACCCTGACGGGCGATGACGGTCATCAACATTACAGGATGGTGCATTTTTAAATGTTTATCAACAAACGAAAAAATTGATTTCATACGTACAATTTGATACAAAAGTGTTTCTATTCAACCGGATCATTTACTTCTTTTCCCATACAGCCCCATCAACACTTTCTCCGGCGTCATCGGGGCATCAAAGGCTTCAAAGTTTTGATTAAAAGCGCGAATCGCATTTTGCAAAGCAAAATAAACCCCCAGCCCATACATCAACGGTGGTTCGCCCACAGCCTTCGATTTTAAGATAGCCAATTTATGCCCCGCTGCTTTAAGGGGCTTTACTTTAAGTACTTTGGGTACCGAATAAATATCAGGCACTTTGTAAGTAGAAAGGCTGTTTGAAAGTAACCTACCGGTTTTATCATAAGCCAGCTCTTCCATGGTCATATAACCAATTCCTTGAACCACAGCCCCTTCCACTTGTCCTGTATCAATAATTGGGTTCATGCTTTTTCCGAAATCATGGATAATGTCCACCTCTTCAGTCTCGTAAATTCCGCGGAGAACATCTATTTTAACCACCAAAGCCGCAACACCATACACATGATAGGCAAAAGGATGTCCTTTTCCTTTGTCAGCATCAAAGTGGATAATGGGGGTGGCATAATGGCCGCTTTCCGTCAGGTTCACGCGATTCAAAAAGGCCGTTTCAATCAGTTTCTCCCAACCAATCCCGGTCTCTTCATCATTTACATAAACTTTTTCGTTCCTGATTTCAATATCCCTGACTTTCGCATCCGTCATTTTTGCCGCCATTTTCCGCAAGCGCAAAAGCAAGGTTTTACAAGCAATCTGAAGGGCTTGTCCATTCAGGTCGGCACCGGTACTGGCAGCAGTAGGAGAGGTGTTAGCTACACGTGTTGTATTAGTTGACTCGAGCTTTACCCGTAGAGGGTCGATGGAAAAAGTTTGGGCAGCTACCTGAACCATTTTCGTGTTTACACCCTGCCCCATTTCGATAGCACCGGTACTCACCCCCAGACTCCCATCCTGATAGATATGCACCAGCGCCCGGGCCTGGTTCATTGGTGTTTTTGTAAACGAAATACCAAAAGTCAGAGGCATGAGGGCAAGGCCTTTTTTAAAGATTTGATTGTTTTTGTTAAAGATTTTTATTTCCTCTTGTTTTTTAGCAATTTTGTATTCTGAAAAGGCTGATTTCCAAGCTTTACCGATATTGACTTGCTCGGCAACTTGTCCGTAATAAAAAACGTCTTTCTCTTTCAAAAGGTTTTTTTCCTGAATTACACTCGCGGGGATATTGAGTTCCATTGCTGCTTTGGCGATGGCCGATTCAATCACAAACATACCCTGTGGTCCGCCAAACCCCCGAAATGCAGTATTGGGTGGTAAATTTGTTTTACAACTGTAAAGGGTTGCGCGCACATTGGGAATGAAATACGAATTGGTTGTATGAAACAGAGTGCGTTCCGAAATAGCCGGGCTCAAATCATTTGCAGCACCTCCGTTTTGATAGTAAGTCACTTCATATGCCTGAATTTTTAAGTCTTCGGAAAATCCGATTTTAAAATCGGAAGAATATGGATGCCGTTTCCCGGTCATCCGCAAATCATCGTGGCGCGAAAGACTCAGTTTTACAGACTTTCCCAAAATTTTGCTTGCCAGTGCAGTCATCACAGCCCAGCCGGTGGCCTGGTCTTCCTTACCACCAAACGCACCTCCCAGACGTACCACGTCAACCTGAATTTCATGCATGGATACATCCAATACTTTCGCTATAGTCCGTTGCACGGCCGTGGGACTTTGTGTGGACGAATGCACCATCATATTACCGTTTTCCATGGGATAGCAATAAGCGCCCTGCGTCTCTATATACAAATGTTCCTGGCCACCTTGATCTACACGCCCCTTAAAAACATATTTACAATTTTCCCATTCTTTATCAGGATTTCCACTAGCAAATGTACGTGGGGGAAGTAATAACAGCCCTTTTTCCGCAGCTTTGCGCGGATCGGTTACAGCCTCGTATTCCTCATATTTTACCCTGATTCGCTTTCGTGCTTCAAGAGCAATTCGCTCGTTATCAGCTACTACCAAAGCAATCGGCTGTCCCTGAAAATGGACTTCTTCTTCAGCAAATAAAACCTCATCGGGAATAATTCCCCCAATTTGATTTTCTCCGGGAATATCTAAATAGGTAAAAACCTGTTGAACACCCGGATAACTTTCTGCTTCCGTTAAATCCAGTTCGAGAATTTTCCCGTGGGCAATACTTGAATCGAAAACAGTAGCGTATAATGTGTTTTCCCTTATGGGGATATCATCCAAATAGATGGATTGACCGGTAACATGGCCTCTGGAATCTATATTTTTCATCAGGAAGCAATTTTTTCAAGTAAAGAATCGATGGAAATAAGATTTGGAAATAATTCCACGAAGTGTGCAAAAAACAACTGGCGCAACAACAGGCTTTTGTAAGCTTTACTTCCGCGAATATCGCTGATGGGTGCAATTTCATTTTGTAAAACAGTAGCGGCCTCAAGCAGCACTTGGATGTCGATCTCTTTCCCTTCAAGGAATTTTATGGTTTCACGTGCATAAAATGGAAAAGCAAAAACGCCACCGGCCGACAAATGAGCCTGAACAATTATATTTTTTTCAGTACGAATCAGTAACGCTGAATTCACGCTGGCAATATCAAGATGCTGCCGTTTGCTGACTTTCTCAAAATTGAAAGCGGCATTTTCGGCAGGGAGTAAAAACTCGATTTTCTCGATAATTTCACCCTTTTCCAGGCGGGTTGTTTTGTATCCGGTGTAAAATTCGCGTAAGGCAATTTTGCGGATGTTGCCATTTCGCTCGAGTTGAAGTTGGGCATCCAAAGCTAAAAAGAAAATCACCAAATCTGCAATGGGAGAGGCGTTGATGATATTCCCGGCAAGGGTTCCCATATTTCGAATGGGCTCTGAAGATATTAACTTAAAATATTCCTTTAAGCGGGGAAAATAGTGTTGAAGTAGCTCATTTTGCATTATTTGCGAAGTAGTTACTTCGGCATCCATCACACAAGTTTTATCCAAAAACTCAATTCGATGACCTTTTTCGTAAGCGCTCATAAATTGTAAATCCACATCGTGTAAAGCAGCTGCTTTTTGCACAAATAAATCGGTTCCGCCACCTACCGGAATACCTGTGCCGGGAGCCACGTTACGGGGTTTTATTTTTTTAAGCCTTTCGGCGATATTGCGGAAATATTCCGGCAAAAAAGCCTGTTCAATCAGCCAGCCCAACGGGTCGTTATTATCTTTTTTTTCAAGAATGGATGATAAATCTTCGGCAGCATGTTCAATAGATTTATAACCCGTACAGCGACATATATTTCCACTGATGGCAGCAATGGTTTTTTCTTTATCAGAGGCTTCAGGCGCCAGGCTGTGTGCAGTGAGCGACATTACAAATCCGGGTGTACAAAATCCACATTGTGTAGCCGCATTTTGAACTATGGTTTGCTGCACAGGCGAGAGTTGATCTTTTTGCAGGCCTTCAATTGTAACAATATGTTTGCCGTGCACATTCCCCAGCGGAGTAAGGCACGAGACAATACTTTTGTAGCGGACTTCATCACCTTCGAGTACACCTTCGAGCACGGTACATGCTCCGCAATCGCCTTCGCGGCAACCGGCTTTGGTACCCATCAGGTGCATTTCATAACGAATAAAATCAAGTAGTACCATGCCCGACGGCTGTTCGGTGTTAATGAGCTGGTTGTTGAGAATAAATGAAATCATCATTTTACGACTTATTTTAACTTCCAAAAATACGAATAATGTAGCTGTTGGCGTTTTACAGCTTATCTAAAAATCGTTTATCGAAAAGTGTTTTTTAATTAAAGCACCTGATTTATAGGAAAAAAAAGGAAAAATTTCATCCTGACCTGTTATATTTCAAAAAATCGTCTAAATTTGGATAACTAAATATTGCATACAATTTACTCCACCATGAAAACACTAAAAAAAGTTTTATTTATCCTGTTTACGGTTATTTTAATCATTATTGCTGTTGTTTATTTCTGGATGCGCAGTACAGCCCCAAACTATTCCGGAAGAATGGAATTATCAGGTCTTAGCAAAAAAGTTGAGGTAATTTATGATTCCTACGGTGTACCCCACATTTATGCCCAAAATGCCCACGATGCGTATTTTTCTCTGGGCTATACCCATGCCCAGGACCGTCTTTTTCAGATGGTGATGATCCGCCGGGTGGTTGAAGGCCGGTTAGCCGAAATACTCGGTAAAGATTTAGTGAAAACTGACAAATACATGCGCACTTTGTCTATAAATAAAATGGCTGCCGAAAGTTCCAAACAATTTATGAAAGACGCCGACGAGCCCGTTCGCAAACAGGTACAGGCCTATGTTGATGGGATAAACAGCTTTATCAAACACGGCTCGTTACCCTTAGAGTTTACCCTGCTCAATTTTAAACCCGAATTGTTTACGGTTAAAGACGTGTTCTCCACCATTGGATATATGTCTCTGAGTTTTACATCTGCTCTGAGTGATGACCCCCTAATTACCAGAGTTTTACATAAAACAAATAATAGTTATTTGAAAGATTTTAAGTTGGATTCGCTATCCAATGCCCACCGGTTTTCACAATCCGGCGAAGCGCCATTGCTTGCGGGATTATTAAAACAGGTGCGTTCGTTACAAGATATAGTTCCCATGCCCATTTGGGAGGGATCCAACAACTGGGTGATCAGTGGAGCTCACTCCAAATCGGGAAAAGTAATACTGGCCAACGATACACACATCAAATATTCGCAACCTTCGGTGTGGTACGAAGCTTATATTCAGTATCCCGGATTTAATCTTTACGGATATTATCTGGCAGGCATCCCTTTTGCGCTGGTAGGGCACAACGATACATATGCCTGGGGCCTAACCATTTTTCCTTTCGATAACATGGACTTGTATGCCGAAAAACAAAATCCGGATAATCCGCTTCAAGTTTGGAATGTAGATCATTGGCAAACCATGAAAACAGTTCATCAAGTAATCAGGGTGAAAGGAGAAAAAAATGTTACTTTCGATATTCATTACTCGAAACATGGCCCCCTGCTGAATGATGTATATGAAAATATTACACTAAAAAAAGATGTGCCGGTGAGTTTTTGGTGGGCTCCCTTGCATTTTAAAACTACTGCGTTGGAAGCTTTGTATATGATTAACAACGCCACCGGATTGGAGAGTTTTAAAAAAGCCATGCCACTGATTGATGTGGTTGGTTTAAATGTGGCTTACGGCGACAAGGCCGGTAACATTGCATTATGGGCTACCGGAAAAATACCACGCCGGCCTCCGCATGTTAACCCGCATTTAATTTTAGATGGAGCTTCAGGCAAAGACGACGTGCTCGGCTTTTATTCTTTCAATAAAAATCCACAATGGGTAAATCCGCCCGAAGGGATTCTGAACACTTCAAACAATGCACCTCCGGCTGTGGACGGGGTAGAATATGCCGGTTATTATTCGCCGGGTTATCGCTCGGGACGCGTGAAAGAACTGCTTTTATCCAAACCAAAATGGGATTTAAATGGCATGAAGAGTATTCAACTTGACACGCATTCCAATCGCGATTTACGTTTAGTCCGTCTGCTGTTAAACCATCTGGAACAAGCCGGAAGTAACATGAAAATAGTACAGGCACTGAACAACTGGGATGGAAATTATGATACGGCAAGTACTGGCGCGGTCATTTATACACAATGGCTCTATTTTGTATTAAGGGATGCCATGCAGGATGAAATCGGAGCAAACGATTTTCACAAATTGGTGGGAACTTATATGCTCAGAAGCTCTATCGAAAGGCTTTTAAATGATAAAAATTCTCCTTGGTGGGATAATGTTCAAACCAAAGAAAAAGAAAACCGTTCCGATATTTTTCAAAAATCGTTTGCCGAAACTGCCGTAGCACTAAAAAATCAGTTGGGCCGGGATGTTTCCCGTTGGAAATGGGGCCACGTTCATCAATTGATAAATATTCATCCCATTGGACGAAAAAAACCCTTTGATAAATATTTCAATGTAGGGCCGTTCCCTATGCGGGGAAGCAATGAAGTGATTGATAAAGAAAGTATTGTGTATAATAAAAAAGGAATTTATCCGGTAATTTCAGGTCCTGCTTTACGCTTTTTAATTGATTTTGCCGATCCCGTTCACGCACTTACGATTATCCCAACCGGACAAAGCGGCAACGTGCTAAGCCCACATTATAAAGATCAGGCAAAGTTGTTTGTCCAAGGCAAATACCGTATCCAAATTATGTTGAAAAAAGAGTTAAGTAAAGAAAAAAAACTGGAGTTATTTCCAAAATAATCTTAAAATTTAATAAACACCCCTTCAAGTCTAAATCAATTAATATACCTTTATCAAAATTTTTAAATGGAAATAAGCAGAAGCAGAACGGCTGATTTTATTAAGGGACTGGCTCTTTTAACGATGGTTCAAATGGTCCTGGTTGAATATTTTGCCAAGCCGGTAATTGTAAACAGTTTAGTGGGGAAAATTTCCATGTTTCTTGGCGGCCCTCCGGCAGCTCCTGTTTTTTTGGCCGTTATGGGTTATTACATTGCGCACAATGCAAAATCTTTCATGGAAAACATAAAACGTGGAATCCGGTTGATTGCGTTGGGTTTACTGGTAAATATCGGAAGAAATGCATTGGTGTTGTTTCATCTAACAAAAGTAACGGCCCAAACTGATACCATGCATCTTCTATTTGGATCCGATATTTTGATTTTAGCAGGTATAAGCCTTATTACTATGGCTGTGATAATAAAATTACTAAAAGGTCATGTATTGCTGTACTTGTCTCTAATTATCATTTTCTTACTCTTGCAGTATGTGGTTCCTCCGGTTGAAAAAATTTATCCCCATTCTTTGTTTATTCCTTTAATTTACGGAAAATACCCAGGTTCATTTTTCCCTTTTATCCCGTGGTTTGCTTATGTGCTGGCGGGTTATTCGTTTTATTTGTTTAAACAGTATTTTGTTTCCGATCAGTTTAAACACAGCCAGACCGTAAAAATTATTCTTTTAAGCTTGTCGGGGCTTATGCTTATCGGAAGTATCCCTTTTGGTTTCGGTGTTACTATTCGTCCGATATTGTTCTATCATCATGGAATCCTATTCTTTATGTTTTGTATTAACTATATGTTTTGGTGGCTGTTAAGTGCACATGCTATTGTAAACCGCGTGAATAATCGCGTGACCCATTATCTGGAATATATTGGGAAAAATGTGACTGTTTTTTATATCATTTTTATGATTTTGGCAGGAAATTTAGCCCTTTGGTTACATGGAAACCTTAACTATATCCAACTAACTTTTTGGTTTATCGGACTTCTGATTGTTACCAGCCTTTTAGTATGGTTGTGGGATTCGGTTGGAAAAAATAAAATCGCAGTGTAGAAGGATTTATATCAATTTGTATTCGATGGCCAACATCAAAAATGAAAAAGCATCAATAGCCCAAAGTGCAGGATGGATTTCTTTCCATTTTCCCATAATCATTTTAATGAGCGTATAGCTCAGCAACCCGTAAACAATTCCCTGTGTTAAAGAATAAGTCAAAGGTATCAGTAAAATAGTGAGAAATGCCGGGATAGCTTCCTGCATGTTTTGCCAGTCAATTTTTTTTAAGGGCCCGGCCATGAAAACCCCAACCAGTACTAAAACCGGAGCGGTGGCCACAGCAGGCACCAACGCTGCCAACGGTGAGAGAAAAAGAAATGGAAGAAAAAGCAATCCGGTTATAACTGCTGTGAGCCCGGTACGTCCACCTTCGTGAATACCTGTAGCCGATTCGATGTACGCCGTTCCCGGGCTTGTTCCAAAAACGCCACCGAGCAAAGTGGCAAAACCATCTACAATCATTGATTGTTTGATATATTTTGGATCTCCATTTTCATCCTTAAGATTTCCAGCTTCTGCAACCCCTACAAAAGTTGTGATACTATCGAACATATCAACAAACAGCAAGGCAAATATAATTGGGATATAACTATATTTAAGAGAACCCAGGATATCTGCTTTTAAAAACCAGCTAAAATCGGGAGCAGCATATATACCATCAAAGTTAATCAATGTTTTCACTCCGTGATTCACCACCGAGGCATCACCAAACCACCGTCCCACAGGCCATGCCAACAGTGTGGTTAAAACCATACCAAGAACCATGGCCCCTTTTACTTTTTTTACAACCAAAATTATCGTAATAAATAATCCGGCCAAAAACACAAGGGTAATTGCATTAATAATTCCTACACCGGTAAGCGGGGGTTTGGCCACGATAAAACCGGAATTATGAAAACCAATAACTGCGATAAAAAGACCAATACCTACCGCGCCACCCAAGCGAACAGTGGAAGGGATGGCCTTAATGATAGCTGTACGAATATTTAAAGCCGAAATGATAACAAAAAAAACACCGGACCAAAATATAGCACCCAGGGCAAGTGCGGGCCGTACCCCCTGGGCCAGCACCACCGAATAAGTGAAATAAGCATTAATCCCCATGCCCGGGGCAACAAGAATGGGGTTCTTGGCGTACCAACCCATGGCAATGGTACAAAAAGCACTGAGTAGTACAGTGGCCGTTAGCCCGGCGGAATAAGGGATACCTGCATATTTCAAAATAGTAGGATTAACCACAATAATATACATCCCCGCAATAAAAGTAGTCAGCCCGGCAATGGCTTCGGTTTTGAAGTTGCTATGATTAGCTTTTAACTCGAAAATTTTAGTAAACATATTAACGCAATAAAGTTATGGTTTTTGTGGTAAAATTCCGAAAAAAAAAGCCAAACATCAAACGGTAAATTCCGGAAAATTAGTACAATCTGAAATTATTGAGTCTTTTTAAGCAAAAAGACCAACGGTATTCTAAAATTTATCTGTTAAATTAATAACAAAATATTGTTTCCCCTTTCTTTTGTTTTACTTTTGCCAAAAAATTAGCATTTCAATACAAATGGACAAGGAAAAATTATTTGATGATTTTCCTCCGGTTGACACCGAAAGCTGGAAGAAAAAAATCAAAGCCGACCTTAAGGGGGCTGATTATGATAAAAAACTGGTTTGGCACACCGATGAGGGTTTCGATGTGCAACCTTTTTACCGAGCCGAGGATTTAAAACATCTCGAACACATGCGGGGACTGCCGGGTGCTTATCCGTTTGTCAGGGGGAATCAATCGAAAGGAAATGAGTGGAAGATCAATCAACTGATAGAAGTAAGTAAGGTAAAAACAGCCAACATAGAGGCACAGAAGGCCATCGAAAACGGAGTCGATTCACTGGCTTTTGATGTTTTACAACCTATTGATTTATTAACGCTTCAGCAATTGCTCAAAGGTATCGATGGAGAACGGGTCGAATTGAATTTTCGTTTACCCAATACTGATGATTTACCTGAGTTGTTAATTAAACTTGCAAAAAATCAGGGTTGGGATTTGAAAAAAATCCACGGATCTGTTTTTTGCGATCCCCTTGCTGTCGAAAACATGCAGAAAACAACTTATGCACAAATGACAAAGCTGTTTGAAACGTGTTTACCCCTTGAAAACTTTCACAGCATAACGGTGGATGCCGGTATTTTTCACAACAGTGGTGGTTCTACGGTAAGTGAGATGGCTTTTGGACTGGCCAAAGGTAGCGGATATATTCAGCATTTAACCGAAGCCGGCTATGAGGCGGAACAAATTGCCGGCAAGATGAGATTTAGCTTTGCCACAGGTTCCAACTATTTCATGGAAATTGCCAAGTTCAGGGCTTTACGTTTTTTATGGGCAAAAATACTATCCGCCTACGGTGTAAACAAAAGCCAATGCACCATGATGTTGCATGCCGTGAATTCGCAATGGAACAAAAGTCTTTACGACCCTTATGTAAACATATTGCGCAACACAACCGAAGCCATGTCTGCTATTTTGGGAGGAGCTGATGTTATTACAACTATTCCGTTCGATCAAGCTACTGGTGACTCTTCGGAATTAGGAAAACGGATTGCCCGGAACCAACAATTAATTTTGAAAAAAGAATCATTTTTTGATAAAGTTACTGACCCTGCGGCTGGATCCTATTACATTGAAATGCTAACCGACAAACTTATTCATCATTCATGGGATTTATTTCTCGAAACTGATGAAAAAGGAGGTTATGAACAGGTTTATAATCAAGGCTTTGTTCAACACATCATCCAAAAAGAATCCCAAAAGAAAAATCGGGATATTGCCTACCGGAAACGTTCCATCCTGGGTGTAAATCAATTTCCAAATACAGCTGAGAAAATGGAAAAACAGATTTCTCCCAAAGTGTTTTTTGCACCCGATTCAGCTGAAAAGCTTCAACCTTATCGCGCAGCTACACCTTTTGAAGCTTTACGATACCAAACTGATCGGTTTGCTTTAAAACATAAACGTCCGCAGGTCAACCTGTTTTCTTATGGAAATCCATCCAAAAGTCGCGCCAGGGCTCAATTTGCCACTAATTTTTTTGGCTGTGCCGGATATGAAATTATTGACCATTCCGGTTTTACAAATCTTGATGCAGGGATAAAAATAGCAGAAAATAACAGGGCTGAAATTGTGGTACTTTGTGGTGCTGATGAAGAATATGCCGATTGGGTTTTCCCGGTTTTTGAGGCCCTGCGGCACAAAAGCGTAGTGGTTTTGGCTGGTTATCCGGTAAACCTGGTGGATAAATTAAAAAATGCAGGAATGGAGTATTTTATTCACAACCGTTGTAACGTGCTGGAAGAATTGAAAAAATATCAAAAGCTGATAGGAATTAATCGTTAAGCGATTTAAAATTAAAACAGATGAAACCTGATTTTAAAAAGATACAAATCGATAATTTTTCGGAAAACAATCCCGGGGTACTTCATGTTGAACCTGCTGATTTTACCGGTTCCGATTGGGTGCCGGCTGAAAAAATCCCGGTGAAACCGGTTTATACAGAAAATGACCTTCAAAATATAGAGCACCTAAATTTTGCAGCCGGAATTCCTCCCTTTTTGCGTGGACCCTACTCCAGTATGTACGTCACACGGCCATGGACCATCCGACAGTACGCCGGTTTTTCGACTGCCGAGGAATCCAACGCTTTTTATCGTCGTAACCTTGCTGCAGGTCAGAAAGGATTGTCGGTAGCTTTTGACTTGCCCACTCACCGCGGATACGATTCTGATCATGAACGTGTTACAGGTGATGTTGGAAAAGCTGGCGTTGCTATTGATTCCATTTTAGACATGGAGATTCTTTTCAATCAAATTCCGTTGAACAAAATTTCTGTTTCCATGACCATGAACGGGGCCGTATTGCCGGTACTGGCTTTTTACATTGTTACCGCACTGGAACAGGGGGCAAAGTTAGATGAACTTTCGGGTACCATTCAAAACGATATTTTGAAGGAATTTATGGTTCGGAATACGTATATCTACCCACCGGCTCCTTCAATGCGTATCATTTCCGATATTTTTGCATATACGGCCCAAAACATGCCCAAATTCAATTCCATTTCCATTTCGGGTTACCACATGCAGGAGGCAGGGGCTACAGCCGACATTGAGTTGGCCTATACGCTGGCAGATGGTTTGGATTACATCCGTACCGGATTAAAATCGGGTTTGAAAATTGATGAATTTGCTCCACGCTTATCTTTTTTTTGGGGATTAGGGATGAATCATTTTATGGAAATTGCCAAACTGCGGGCTGCAAGGATGTTATGGGCTAAAATTGTGAAACAGTTCAACCCGAAAAACCCCAAATCAATGGCGCTTCGCACCCACACCCAGACTTCGGGATGGAGCCTTACCGAACAAGATCCGTTTAACAATGTAACCCGTACTTGTGTTGAGGCCATGGGTGCTGCGTTGGGACATACTCAATCGCTTCACACCAACGCCCTGGACGAAGCCATTGCCCTGCCAACCGATTTTTCGGCACGTATTGCGCGCAATACTCAGATTTATTTGCAACAGGAAACTGATATTTGCCGTAGTGTCGACCCTTGGGCCGGCTCGTATTATGTGGAAAGCCTGACCCACGAAATTGCCCGTAAAGCCTGGAAGCTTATTCAGGAAGTGGAAGAAATGGGCGGTATGGCAAAAGCCATCGAAACCGGTTTACCTAAAATGCGTATCGAAGAAGCTGCTGCACGTAAGCAGGCACGCATTGATGCCCGGAAAGATATTATCGTGGGGGTGAATCAATACTGTCTTGAAAAAGAAGACCCCCTCGATATTCTTGAGGTGGACAATACCGCTGTTCGCGAAGCCCAATTGGCACGTTTGAAAAAATTACGTGCCGGGCGAAATGAAGCTGATGTGCAGCAAAGCTTAGACGCCATCACCAAAGCATGCGAAACCGGCAAAGGTAATTTACTGGCCCTCGCTGTTGATGCAGCAAAAAAACGTGCCAGTCTCGGAGAAATTTCGTATGCTTGCGAAAAAGTTTTCGGGAGGTACAAAGCAGTGATAAAATCAATTTCAGGAGTCTATTCTTCAGAAGCCGGCGACGACAGTTTGTTTGACAGTGCCAGAAAACTGGCGGACGAATTTGCCGAATTAGATGGCCGCCGCCCGCGGATTATGATTGCCAAAATGGGACAGGACGGACACGACCGTGGCGCCAAAGTAGTAGCTACAGCATACGCTGATATGGGTTTTGATGTGGATATTGGCCCATTGTTTCAAACTCCCGCCGAAGCTGCCCGCCAGGCCGTGGAAAACGATGTTCATATTTTAGGTGTTTCCAGCTTGGCTGCCGGCCATAAAACACTTGTACCACAAGTAATTGATGAACTTAAAAAACTGGGGCGTGAGGATATTATGGTGATAGTGGGCGGGGTAATCCCCCATCAGGATTATCAGTTTTTGTATGACGCCGGCGCAGCAGCAATTTTTGGCCCGGGAACGGTGATCGCCGAAGCGGGAATCAAAATGCTGAAACTGTTGATCGCAGCCAGAAAATAACATATAACTTATGCAAACAGACTTGCTCAGTTTATTCGGCTATTTTGCCTCGCTCATTATTGCCGTTTCCATGACGATGAATTCCATCGTTAAGTTTAGATGGATTAATTTGGCAGGAGCCTTGGCATTTGCTACCTACGGCCTTCTAATTCAAGCCATACCCGTTACATTTCTGAACGGTTTTATTGCCGCTGTTGACGTATTTTATCTCATCAGGATTTACACTAAAAAAGAACTTTTTGAAACCCTCGAAGTAAGAGGCGACAACAAATATTTACAGGAATTTATTCGCTTTCACCAAAAGGAAATCAATAAATTTTTTCCGGGTTTTGAGTATAAACCCGAAATGAACACTGTCAGTTTTTTTATCCTTAGAAATATGAACGTAGCCGGTATTTTTCTTGCACATCGGGAAAATGATGTTGTGTTAAAAGTAGGGTTGGATTACGTAATTCCCGAATATCGTGATTATAAAAATGGAAAGTTTATTTACCAGCGCCTGCGGCCCGATTTTGTTAACCATGGTTTTAAAACAGTTGTGGCTCCGGCTTCCAATCCCAGGTATGCCGGCTATTTGAAAAAACTGGGATTCAAAAAAGACAGCAGTGGAAATTATGTTAAAAATCTGATTTTTAAATAAAAACACCATGGCGTTGCTCATAAAAAACGGAACTCTTGTTACGGACAAAAATAGTTTCAAGGCTGATTTATTAATAGATGGTGATAAAATTATCCGTATCATAAAATCCGGAGAAAGGCCTGCGAATGCAGAAATAGAAATTAATGCACGGGGAATGCTCGTTTTTCCCGGAGGGATTGATCCGCATGTACACCTGCATTTACCCACTGCCGCAGGTTTTTCAACTGACGATTTTTATACAGGCAGCCGTGCAGCTTTGTTTGGAGGAACAACCACACTCATCGACTTTGTAACGCCACAAAAAGGACAAAGCCTGACGGATGCACTGAAAATCCGTAAAGCAGAAGCCGCACATTGCCTCACCGATTATTCTTTTCATGTTAGTCCGGTGGAATGGCATAATAATTTACCTGAGGAAATAGAAGCAATAAAAAAACAGGGAATTACTTCTTTTAAAGTTTACATGGCCTATAAAGACAGTATCGGTTTGGAGGATGAAGATATTGAACGAGTGATGAAGGCTGTTGCTAAAACCGGCGGAATAGTGACCATGCATTGCGAATTAGGTGATGAAATAAAAGAGTTGCGGCAAAAATTCCTGGCAAAAGGAAAAATCAGCCCTGAATTTCACCCTTTGTCACGCCCTCCACAGATGGAAGCCAAAGCGGTAAAAAAGGCCATTGCCCTGGCAAAAAAAACAAACTGTCAGTTGTATATCGTTCATGTTTCGGCTGAAGAATCGTTAAAGCACATCCGCAAAGCACAAAAAAACGGCCAGCCTGTAGTTGGCGAAACATGTCCCCATTATTTACTGCTGGACGACAGCAGATATACAGGTAATTTTGAACAAACAGCACCTTTTGTGTTAAGCCCGCCTCTACGGAAAAAAACAGATAATGAAGCCCTGTGGCAAGGCATCGCTGATAAAAGCATTCAAAGTTTGGGAACCGACCATTGCCCGTTCAGCATGAAGCAAAAGCAATTGGGCTTAAATGATTTTACCAAAATTGCTAACGGAGCAGGTGGTATCGAACACAGGCTCAGTTTATTATATACTTATGGCGTATTGCAAAACAGAATCAGCCCGGAGCGTTTTGTAGCACTTACTTCCACCAATCCGGCCAAAATTTTCGGACTTTATCCGCAAAAAGGCGCACTGGAACCCGGGTCAGATGCCGATATAGTAATTTGGAACCCGAAAAAGGAGCGTACTATTTCGGTTCAAAATCATCATATGAATTGTGATTCGGATATTTTTGAAGGCTTTAAAACAAAAGGCACTCCACAGGTTGTTATAAAAGCCGGACAAATTGTTATCAGAGATGGAGTGTTGAAAGAACCTGTTTCGCCGGGGCAATTTCTTTACAGAAAATAAAGTCTATTTCTTTAAAAGTAAAGATGATTTATAAACTTCCTTATTTTTGTGCCTGATATATGATTTAATTTTTACGTTATAATCCACTTATGTCAGTATTTTTTAAAGCCAGTCAGGTTTTTTTCCTGGCCATGATAAAATACTTTTATGCTCCAATTTATGGCATTGCCATTGGTATGGATTTTTGGCTTGTCTATTTTTCGTTGATTACAGGCGGGGTACTGGCTTTCGTGGTGTATTATTATCTTACTGATATTTGGTTGTTTTACGCTGCTTATTTGTGGCCGACCCTTGCAAAAATTATCCCTTTAAAATGGCAATGGGCTGTTATGCGCCGCAAAGTAAGAAAGAGAATAAAAAGAAGAGGGCGAAAAAAATTTACACGTAAAAATAAGATGGTCATTAAATTCAGGCGGCAATACGGTATGTGGGGAATTATTTTGTTGACACCGGTATTAATTTCGTTGCCCATCGGTGCATTTTTACTACGCAAATATTATCGCGAAATAAAAATGTCATTATCTTATATGCTGATTTCTATTGTTGTAGAAGGTTTTATTTTGTGTGTTGTTTATTGGAATATGGCCAAAATTTAATCTTCATCAATCAACTCCCAAAGTAAAAGCCAGAGAAAATCCGTAGGTTCGTTCTACTTCGTTACCTAATAAATCAATGGGAAAATAAACAACGATGATATACGATTTACCTGTTTCGATAGTTACGCCAGGGTTAAACGTGAGGCGATAAGTATCATGTTTATCAGATTTATGATTGTTATAATTAAAACTAAGGCCTGCTATAAACTGAAAACGATGATCATAAAAATAATAACCAAAATCAGTATCCAGAAACATATTGTCAGTAATTGATTTATCCTGGCTCAGTATATTTTGATATTGAAGATCAGTATCCCACGAAAACTTTGGAGAAAATTGTTGTGTAAAAGCAAACCCTACGGCCAACGACAAGGTTTTCCCGTAAAATCCGGAATTCCGGTAAACCCAATCTGACTGTTTTGAAAAAGTAGTTCCGGCTAATAAAGCAAGTCCCGATTTTTTATGTTGAAACAACCGGTATTTGGCGCCAAATGAAAACGAGCTCATGTCAGCATTGATAAAAGTACCAACCTCTAAATTTTTTTCAAGTCCTAAAGTAAATCGCATATAAAAATTGTTCATCACCAAACAACTATCATCAGCCAAATTAAAAGGCTGAAGGTGATTATTGTTATTAAACCACTGGTGACTATACAAATACGAAAATGAAGGTTCCACTTCCAGGGTATATTTTGGAACAATATTAACGTCGTAGGCCACCAACTTGGAAGCTGATATACCTGCAACTTGGGCAAAAGTATTTGAAACAAAAAAACAGAAAAAAATAATTGTTGTAAATTTTTTCATCCTTTTTTTTAGGACAAAAATAGTAGTACCTTTCTTATTGCAGAATACCTATTTCCGGGTATTATTTATCGACCTGCCTTTCACCACTCTTCCTTTCACCACTCTTTTATTAGCCCGAAAGTTGTAAATATTATCTTTTTTAACGGTTAATCTGGCTTTATCGCTTTTAGGTTCGATGTAATAAATTAAGGTATCATAAACTACTCGTCCATAATTTTGCTTCCAATTGTCGGCAGAAATTTGATACTGGTTTTTATCGTTAAGCACAAATTTTAAGTTTCGATTTTTACCGTCTTCAAAAGCTACATTCAAGAATTTTTTTCCTTCGCTAACAACTATTCCCGGTGTATTTTTCGGAATAATTATTTCTTCACTGTAACGACCGTTTTCATATCTTATTTCACCTCGGGCAATTTTAGTTTCTGCAGAGCTAATATATCGTAAAAGTTCAATTTTTTTTGAATTATAAAACTGAACCTTGTCCACACTCAATTTATTTTTATTCAAATTCATACGCATATTCCGGGTAAAGTAAATGTTTTTCGAACAAGAAGAAAACAAAAGAATTCCCATTAATCCCAACAAAATAAAGTAGTATTTTTTCATAACTATATAATTTTATGTTTTTTAGATATTTCAAGCATACGTTCGATAGGCCGGCGTGCCAGCTCGATGGTTTGTTTATCCATTGTAATAGCCGGTTTTTCATTTTTCAATGCAAAATACAATTTTTCCATAGTATTCAATTTCATATACGGGCAATCGTTGCAGGAGCAACTCTCGTCAGAAGGTACTACCATAAATTTCTTATCCGGTGAATCAAGATACATTTGATGGAGAATACCACTTTCAGTAGCTACAATATATTTTTTTGCCGAATCGGTACGGGTAAAATTTAATAAACCCGTGGTTGATCCCACATAATCGGCTATTTCAAGAATTTGCTGTTGACATTCGGGATGAGCCACTACTTTAGCATCCGGGTTCTCTTCTTTTAATTTTAAGATGGCCTCAGTAGTTAAAATGTCATGCACTTCACAGGTACCATTCCACAACACCATATTTCTTCCTGTCATACGATTTACATAACCACCCAAATTACGATCGGGCGCAAAAATAATTTTCTGGTTTTTTGGAAAAGATTCAACAATCTGAACAGCATTGCCCGAAGTACAGATTACATCGGAAACAGTTTTAATAGCAGCTGTTGTGTTTATATAAGAAACGACTACATGGTCAGGATATTTATTTTTAAAGGCTACAAAATCATCATAAGGGCACGAATCGGCCAACGAGCAGCCTGCTTCCATATCGGGAAGCAATACTTTTGTATCCGGATTCAGAATTTTAGCCGTCTCGGCCATAAAATGAACCCCGGCAAATAGAATAATATCAACATCTGCATTAGCTGCTTTTTGCGATAACGCCAGACTATCGCCTACAAAATCGGCAATATCCTGAATTTCATCAACCTGATAATAATGCGCCAGAATCAATGCGTTTTTTGCCTTTTTTAGCTTTAATATTTCTTTTTTATAGTCCATTATACTTCTTTTAACAATTTCTCTTTTATTAATATTTTTTAAATTAAAATCTTATTATTATTTATATGCTTGTTAGCTTTGGTGAATAAAACACTTCTAAATAATTGCATTTTTAAAATTAGTGTTTTTCTTAACATGTATTTTACAAATTATCCCCATCTATTCTGTTTTGGTCCAAAACGATGACTAATTAATGAACATGTTGTTAATAAACTTAAACAAGCATAAGTTTTTTATTAGGATACGAACAGTGTCTGTGAATAAAAGTTTCATTCTTTTTCAAAAAAAAGTGAAAAAAGAGGTAACCCTGCCGTGCCATAATTTTTGTTGTTCATAAGCTTCTATTTATAACTATTTATACAACAAAATTACACAGATATTAACAATATATCTTAATAAATCACAATAAATTGATTTTTAATTTATTGTGAGAGATATGTATTTTGTCTATAAAATAAAATACTTTCGTTGTCAGTGTGTTTCGGGCAGGCCAATTATTTTCAGTAATTTTGTAAAATAAATTTATTAACAATGGATGAAAAAAGCAAAGTTTTGGCATTAGCTTCTGATCATGGTGGATATTGGATGAAAGATTTTATTGTTCACAAGCTTAAAGAAGCCGGATATGAAGTTAAAGATTTTGGAACCTATTCGGGCGAAAGTGTTGATTATCCTGATTTTATCCATCCGTTGGCAAATGCTATTAACAAAGGTGAATACGAAAAGGGTATTATTATGTGCGGTAGTGGAAATGGTGCACAAATGACAGCCAATAAATATCCGAACGTGCGGGCGGGTTTGTGTTGGAATGTTGAACAAGCCCGTTTGATCAGGATGCATAATAATGCCAATGTACTTTCGCTGCCGGGACGATTTGTTAATTTTACTGAAGCCTGGAATATGGTTGAAGCATTTTTGCAGACGCCTTTTGAAGGAGGCCGCCATAGTTCACGTGTAGATAAAATATCACAACTTTTAAAATAGTCAGGTACAAATTATGGTGAAAATATCATCTGAAAATAAATTATTTTTAAAAACTTCCGAAAAAGTAGCCTTTGATAAAGTTCATCGCGAAAAAATCAGATT
>CAJXKB010000025.1 GCA_913055825.1 uncultured Bacteroidota bacterium | reverse complement strand
TTTGCCCCGAAAGCCTCAATAATGCTGTTGCCTCCGGGCTGCCGCTCCTATCCCTGGTGCATGGCATACTACTGTTGAACAATCGAATCTGATTGTAGGCTATAGCTAATGGTCACTCCTTTATAAACTTTCATCCATTTGATTAACCCGTTATGTGGCGCAAAATAGAATTCGTAACGTGCGGAATCAGCATTATTTTCCGCTTTAATTACCTGAGTGTGATATACATTGGAAAACTCTTTGTTGTTTACGGAAAAAGTGCTTAAGACCTCCAGATTGGTGTAAAGGCCTTCCTCTCCGCCCAGACGTTGTTCTTCTCCCATTGTGTATCCTGGGGCAAAAGCCAATATAAAACTGCTGTCATTCCAGAAAATACGATACAGATCATTAGCCTCGGTATTTCCGGCAAGTGTCGGTCCTGCCGTAATCAGGGCTTTACTTAGCTGAAGGCCGTTTGAGTCATATTGCATTTCCACAGCATCATAACTGTATGCGTTCGTAAGTGGGTTTTTAACGTGAAATCCAACGTAGGAGTTCAGCTTATTTATCGAAATCTTATAGGTTGTACCCGTTTGATCGTTTTTATAAGTCCAGTTAGTCCCTTTGCTAAAAAGACAATAATCTTGTGCTGTTTTTGAAAAATGATAATAAGGAGTTGAATTGGAGGATGTGATATTGCAAGCCGCAAACGAAAACCCACATCCAACTAAAACAATGAAAATAAAACTCTTCCAATTTTTAAAATACCTCATGGTTTTGATTAACATTTTTTGATTCTGATTTTTATTTATTTTTACAAAATTAAACTATAAATTTAGATATGTCAGGGAATACTTTCGGAAAAATTTTAAAAATTACAAGTTTTGGCGAATCGCACGGAAAGGCCATTGGTGGCATTATTGAAGGCTTTCCTTCCGGTATGAAAATAAATGAAGAGTTCATCCAGAATGAATTGAACCGAAGGCGTCCCGGGCAATCGAAATGGGTGAGCCCCAGGCAGGAAGCCGATCATTTTGAAATACTTTCCGGTGTATTTGAGGGGAAATCACTTGGGACTCCCATTGGCTTTCTTATTTGGAATAAAGATCAGCATTCGGCTGATTATAACCATCTTGCAAAAGCTTACCGCCCATCGCATGCCGATTATACCTATCAAAAAAAATATGGTATTCGAGATCATAGGGGAGGAGGGCGCTCATCGGCCCGTGAAACCATTGCACGTGTGGTAGCCGGTGCATTTGCCAAAATATTGCTCAGGGAGGCCGGAATTAGTATCCGTGCCTACGTCAGTCAATTAGGGCCAGTTGATATAAAAAACATCCCTAATTGGAATGATTTACCCCTTGCGGAAAAATCGCCGGTGCGTTGTCCCGATCAGAAAACTTCAGATGAGATGTTGAAACTTATTGAAAAAACTGCTGCTGAGGGAGATACACTGGGCGGAAAAATATCTTGTGTTATAAAAGGCACTCCTGTGGGACTCGGTGAGCCTGTATTTGACAAACTTCATGCCGATTTGGGAAAGGCAATGCTGAGTATCAATGCGGTAAAAGGTTTTGAGATTGGGTCAGGCTTTTCAGCAATAAGCATGAAAGGTTCCGAACACAATGATTTATTTGTTAAGAAAGAGGATAAATTATCCACATTGACTAATTTTTCCGGAGGAGTACAAGGTGGTATCTCCAATGGAAATGACATTTACTTTAATGTGGCTTTTAAACCCATTGCCACCATTATGAAGCCACAGGTGTCGTACGATGCACAGGGCAATGAATTGTTGCTCGAAGGAAAAGGTCGTCACGACATTACCGTTGTTCCCAGAGCCGTTCCCATTGTTGAAGCAATGGCTGCACTGGTGATGGCCGACCATTTTTTGCGAAGCCGTTTGTCGCGGATGGATCAAATTTTGGATTAAGCCGGCAGCTGAGTACGAAGGCTTATCTACTCTTCCTTTAACATCCCTTTCACATCATTCAAATGACCATCCGTTTTTGCAGGATTTAGTTGTAAAATGTGAGCAATGAGCGGGTAAATGTCCACATTCTCGAAAACGGGCTGGCTGTAATTTTGCTTAAAAGCCGGTCCGGCCGCATAAAAAATGGCGTGCATATCAGACCAATCGTTGTCGTATCCATGGGTGCCTTTGCCATGGCCGATTTTCCACGACCAATAGATACTCCAACCCGGCGCGGCGGCCACCGTAATGTCTTGTGTGCGAATATTGTGTCCGTAATGAAGTCGTTGTGGTAAACTATCATGTTTCCACACTTGCAAATGGGACGCTTTTTTTAATCTTACATAAACCTTGTTAATAAGCCCTTTTTTTACCTTAAAATTATAAACCGGATTACTGCCGTCGATTTGAGAGAGCATAGCGGTATCAACCCAGTTATCAAGAATAATTTGTTTCTCGTTTGAGATGCTTCCCATACCATGGTCGGAAGTAATGATAAAGTTCAATTTCGGGAAAACAGGTAGCTTTCGCATAGCTGTAAAATACTTTCCTAACCAATGGTCAAGTTGCTCAACCATTGCAATGGTTTTTTCACCCTTAGGGCCAAAATGATGGCCACTTCCATCCGGCTCGGGATAGTACCATAAAATTAAATGAGGACGTGTGCCATCAGGATATGAAAGCCATGTAACAATGCTGTCAATGCGTGAAGTAAAAGGCAATGTTTGATTGTAGTGAAACCATTTTTCGGGACGCATGTTTTGGATGGGTGCTTCCGAACCAACCCAATAAAGGATAGCGGCATTCACCCCTTGTTTGGTTGCCGTATTCCAAATGGGTTCACCTCCGTAAAACGTGGGATCGGAAACGGATGCCCGGTCCGAAATACTATAGTGTTTGTTTAAATCTTGAGCGTAAAAACTATTAAGTACAATACCGTGATGGTCAGGATATAAACCTGTAGCTATACTGTAATGATTGGGGAAAGTTTTAGTGGGAAAGCAGGGTTTCATTTCGGCAAATACACCGGCTTTTTTTAAGGAATCCAACACAGGGGTGTTGGCTTCATCAGTATAATTCCAACGAAAGCCATCCAACGAAAGCATTATGAGATAGGGTTTTGAATTATTGATTTGCTTTGTAACGGGTGAATGGCAAGCCGTTTGTAAAAAGCTGACAGCCAAAAAGAGTACTATTGAAGCGCGCAGAGAAATGTAGTTTTTCATTATGATATTTTTTCGGCAAGATATAAAAAAAACCCCTCTTCATTTGAAGAGGGGTTTTTTTAAAGATATTAAAAGGTTCTGTTAGAATTTAACTTTCAGGGAGAAGTTCATATTACGACCCCAACTCCAGAATCCTTTTTTGAATACGTGTGTACCTGTTGCGCTGTCATATTTATCTTCAGCTTCAACCAACGTAATATTGTTTGTCAGATTATAAACATTCCAGTTAAAATAGGAATCCATACCGGCAATTTTAAATCTCCATCCCAAACGTACATTTAATTTGCCATAGTCAGGCAGTCTGTAAGCCTGTGCACGGTCGTTAGGATTTTTACGGGTTTCCGGAGTGAAATTAGCATAAAGATTGGTGTAATACAGGTAGTTCCAACCAAAGGTAACTTTTTTGGTGAGCTTAATATTACCATTAAAGCCATAAGAACTTTGGGGCTGATCCCCTACACGTAAATCTTTGGTATAGATGGTACCTGAACCAATCTGTGCATGAGTTTGATCATCATATAAAAGGGCGGTTGCATCATCGGCATAGGTCCATTTGCCTAAGTTAATCATAGCTCCAAAATTTAACCAACGGGTTGCATACCATGTTGATTCCAATTCAACACCTCTGTGAACTTCTTTTAAGTCAGACATAAATGCGTTGACGTAAGCACCATTATCAGCAACAAATCCGGCCAACTGTGAAATTGAACCCCAAACGGTATAATAAGCATTAAATTTGAAGTTGAATTTAGCAGACTTATAATTGTAACCTAATTCGGCAGCAGTGATAGTTTCGTTTTTCAGATTGGTATTGACAGTGTTTCGATAGTTCAGGAACTGGAAACGGAAGAAGGGGACCCTTGAATATAAGCCACCGTTAACAAAGAAGTTACTTCTTTCGGAAACGTTGAAGTTGGCACCGGCTTTAAAATCGTACCCAACTTTAGAAAGTGTAGGGCTAACGGCTTTAGGATCAGTAGGGTAGTATGACATATAGTCAATACGTTTGTTCCAGGTATTTGAGAAAGTACCGGCAACAAAGGCGTTAAAAATACCTTTGGTGTATTCCAGCTGTGAAAACACGCCTGTATAGCTAACGATTCCATCGTTCCAGTAAGCAATTTTATCACCTACTTTGCTCATGCCAAAAGTGTAATCGTACCAATAGTCGCCACCCAATAAGTCACGAACTTCACGGTAATGTTCACCTTTGTAATGACGCATGTCAAGACCGGTAGTCAGCGTAAGTCCATCATTAAAATTAACAGTTAATGTTGATAACAAACCATACCATTGGTGATTATTTACCGAATTGCGGATAATGTGCTGTGAACGTGATTCGGTAGTCGAATAAGTTGAATCGATGTTATTGGCATTGTATTCAGCTAAAGCATCCCAATCATATTGACCACTGGCCGTCATGGGTGGTTCGTATTTATAATAATGGCCATTACCATTGTATCCTAAAGGACCAGAACCACCACCGGTTCCAAATGAATAATAAAGTGAAGTAGCAAGGTGAGCTTTTTCACTCAGTTTTGAATACCAGTTTAAGGCCATCTGAGGTTTGTGGTAATAGTTTACACGTTCGTTTAATTGTTCGCCACCGCGCCATCCCCAGTTTTCATTGTATTTAGGGCCGTATTTGTCAAACATTTTCTGAGTCAGCATGTAATAACCATTTCTTTGTCCGTGTTGTTGGGGTGCACCAATGATTGTAAATACTAATTGGTTGTTTTTACCCAACTCTTGTGACACTGACAGAAAATATGACCATGCTTTAGTCCATGTAGCATCAATATAACCGCTACCAGCAGTGTGCGAACCAACAAAAGTAAGAGAAGTCCCGCTTTTGAGCCTTCCGGTGGAGAGTGTCAGCATTTGTTTCATAAGACCATAATCGGTAGTGGATAAATAAACCGATCCACCCTTTTTCATATCAGTAGTTTTTGTAATGATATTGATGGTACCCCCGGCAGAGTTAATAGCCAGTTTGGAAGCACCTAAACCACGCTGAATTTGAATGGTACGGGTAGCATCACCTAAGCCTGCCCAGTTTGACCAATACACCCAGCCGTTTTCCATATCGTTAACGGGGATACCGTTAATCATCACAGCAACGTTTCTCTGGTCGAAACCACGTACATTAATTCTGGAATCACCATAACCACCACCGGTGGGTGTAACGTAAACGTTAGGCGTGTAAATCATAACAGAAGGTAAATCCTTTGTTCCCAATTGATCGGCAATTGATTTGGAATCAATGGTGGAAACAGCAACAGGTGTTTTCCTCGCGACGGCCACAGATGCCAACACGTTTACTTCACTTAAGCCAATAGCGCTTGATTTGAGGTTTACGGTACCTACATTATAAGTAGCACCGTTTTTAACGGAAACTTTTATTTCCTGAGAAACATAGCCTACATAGCTGAATTTCAAAGTTTGGTTTCCAACGGGGGAAACCAGTGTAAAGCTACCGTCCAGGTTGGTGGTTACACCAACAGTAGTTCCTTCTACAACCACTGTAGCCCCAACAAGGGTCTCATGGTTGTTGGCGTCCATAACGACACCTTTTACTACCCCCTGGGCAAGTGTTGCTCCGGCAAAGAGTACGCTTACCAGAAGGGTTAAAAGTAATTTTGTACTTTTCATAAAACAAATAATTTAATTAAAATTGGTTCCAAAAATTTCTGTGGCTAAAATATGGAATATTTTCATTGAAAACATTAAGCTTTTGTTAAGTGTGGCCTATATCTCAGCGCATGAATCGGTGAAAAGGCCGTAATTTAAAGGCTAACAATTTATTACCTGTTTGAAATTTGTTGAAAAGTTTTTGGATTTCTTAATAAAAGTTAAATTCATGGGCTTATCGGCTGATGTTCATTAATTTAAAACTTAGAAAAATTATCTTTTTTTACATGAATCAGAAGAAAAATTTTATGTTAATGTTATAATTGGCTCCAAATGACCAATAACCCCTGAAAGTTGCTAAATTATTTTTGATCCCATCTTCTCCGCTTTCAATATGGACATTATTCAGTAAATTATAAGCATTGATTTGAAGCATGGCGGGAAATTTTCCCAACTGAAACGGAAGACTGATGTATGCATTCAGGACATGGTAGGATGGGAAACGATAGGCTTGTTTTTGGTTTGACGGGTCTGAACGTTGCGTAGGGTCAAAGTCAGCAAATATTTTATCATAAAATCTCCATTCCAACATGAGGTGTGCCGCTTTGAAAAAACGAAGGTCAAACGAAGCCCCAAGTTGATTTTGAGCACTTCCGCCTACGAACAGGTTTTTGGCAAACACATTTACGGTATCGGTAACCACATTGTTGTCGTTAATAAGTGTGGCATGCACATCATTTAGCCAGCGATAATCACCAAATGAAACAAAAGCCTTTAGCTTTAGTGAATTGTTAAAGCGGTATTCCACTTCCGATTCCACGCCTTTATGTAACGAATTGAGCCCGTTTATCATGCCACGCGACTGCTTATTGTTTTCTAACTGAATATATTCATTGCTCAACATTGACACATTGTCCCAACGGGTGTAGTAAACATTAATTTTTGCATTGAATTTTACCCCGATGTATCGATACCCTATCTCGAAGTCCTCAATTTGTTCATTTTTTAGATTTTGAACCGGGACATTGGTAAAATTGCCGAATACATATTTAAAATAGGGTGCCCTCGAAATAAAAGCAGTATTCAAATAGAAAATGTGCCGGTTGCCGGCCGAATAACTCAGGCCTGCACGAACATCAAATCCGGGTTTGGCAATTTGTCTGCTTTTGGTATTTTGGATGTAATTGAAACGGTCGATACGCTGATACCAATGATTATTTCCGCCAATGGAAGCATAGCCTTTTAGCTTAGGAGTTTCATAGGTTAAACGGGCATAAGCCGAGGCCAGCTGAATAATTGAATTATTATCCACTTTTATGATATCGCCCACGGATTTAATCTGGTTACGGCCGGCAACACCGCTCAACGACCAACCATAGTCCTCAATATAGAATTTGCCACCCATAAGGTCGGTAATTTTTTCCCGCAAGAATGAATTTAAGTAGCGATAATGCAGTCCGGCGGTGAGTTTTAGTCCTTTGCCGTAGTCTTGTTCAAATGTGCTCATAAACCCGGTTTGAATATGGCTTGCCAAAAAATTGGTCCCGATATTAATAGCGTAGTTTGTCACGGTATCTCCATTGGCTAAAGCATAGGGAGAGTGACTTTCGGAATTGTTCAGGTATATCCGGTTCCAGTCGATTTGTCCGCTCTCTGTACGGTAAGTAAAAATGGAAGGGGCATAATTGAAACTGTCGGACCATTTTCCGCCACCTGTTCCGTAGCTAATATAATAGGTGTTGGAAAGTTTTTTGCTTTTGCTAATTGCCAGGTCATGGTTAATACTCAAAAAGGGTTTGTGGTAAAAGTTTTCGGAAGCATTTTTTATCTGCCCGTCCAGTGATCCCCAATCTTTATTGAAACGGTTGCCGCGTAATTTTTCTTCTTCATAAGAAAGTCGTAAGGTTCGTTGTCCGTGGTGTTGCGGTGATCCTAACAGAGTTATATTCAGGTGGTTTTTACTATTCAGTTGTTTGTTAGCAGTAAAAAAGTAAGAGAAGCCTTTCACATAAGTGGCATCCACATAGCCTTTTCCGCTGAAATAAGCGCCCATGAACGAAAAATTCCACCCGTTTTTCAGCAGGCCGCTATTTAGGCTGAGGGTTGTTTTTTGGTTTCCGTAATCGGTAATTTGAAAGCTAAAACTACCTCCTTTGCTGCGACCAGCCGTGCGGGTTACTATGTTGATACTTCCACCAACGGCATTGGTAGCCAGATTGGTGAACCCGGGCCCTTTTTGTATTTGTATCTCAGCGGCAGCATCATTTAGTCCGAGCCAGTTGCTCCAGTAAACCAAGCCGTTTTCCACACCGTTAATGGGAACCCCATTCAACAAAAGGGCCACATTATCCTGTTTAAAACCCCGGATACTCAGGCGTGCATCTCCACTGCCGCCTCCGTCGCGTACGGAATAAACACCGGGGATATTTTGCATGGCAAGGGGCAAAGGCCGGTCACCCAGTTGGTTTTTAATAGTCCTTGCTTCCAGGTTAGTAACATTAACAGGCGTATTCCGGTTGTTAGCCAGACCTGAAGTAATGTTTATCTCGTTTAAGGTATAGATTTTAGGTTTTAGGCCTATTATACCGAGATTTATTTCCTGTCCTTTGATTTTATAATTTATTTTTTGATGTTGATATCCCACGGCTTCCAATAAGAACCAGGATTGTTTTTTTTTGGTTTGGAAGCTGAATAAACCTGTGCTGTCGGACACCACGCCGTTTTTCCCGTCAGGCATCACAATGTGGATACCGGCCAGCGGTTTCCGGTTGTTCAGGTCAACTATATGTCCGTTAACTTTGAATTGAGCCAACATGGGCTGTGTAAATAGGATGCTGAAAATCAGATAAATAATACTCTTTTTCATGATTGAAATTTAAAAATTTGCATAAAAAAACCTGCATCCGACAGGGCAGGGAGGGAGTATTATTATCGCGTAAATCTACACTTAAACTATCACGCAAGGCGCCTTGCGTAACAAATGTAGTTTATGCGGCAATTTCTTCTTCCATCCAGACTGTTACTGTCGGCTTCCGGATTTCACGGAATCAGTCCCGGTTTTTATCGGGAGTCGCGGGCTATACCGCCGGTCGGGAATTCTTGTTTGTTACCAAACAAGGCACCCTGCCCTGAAGAATTGTCGCTGCAAATGTATTTCGATTTTTTATAAATCCAAATCGAAAAAGATAATTTTATTTCTATTTGTTTTTGGTTTAAATTAGTGGAGAAAATATGCCACACCTACGCCAATAAATGTTGCCACTGCATAACCTAACGTTCCACAAAGAATAGCAGGTATCACCAACGATTTCCATCGCCGGCCCACGGCCATGGCAGCTGCGGTAGTCGGCCCGCCCATATTGGCATTGGAGGCAATTACGATTTCAGCAATATCGAGTTTAAAGAGCTTTCCGAAAAATAAAATAAACAGTAAATGAACCAGCAAAATCAATCCTGCAAAGAGAAATAACGCCGGCCCTACTTTCAGGACAATAATGACGTTGGCGCTGGCACCAATAGCAGCAAAAAATATCTGCATCAGGAAGGTGCCGATCATATCAGCACCTTTTATTTTATTCATGGGCTTGGGAAAAATGGTAGCAATAGCAATTACTATCAAAGTGATAATGAGGATGGCACTTCCTTTAATGCCAATGAGGTCCTGAAGGAAAAAGCTGATGGCGGTAACAATAAATCCGATACTTAATGCTTTGCCCATATCCAATAGTCCCGGATTGTCGTTTTCTATTTCAGTTTGTTCAATACTTTCGGCCAGCTCGGCTTCCTGCTGGTGAACATTTTTGTAATATTTTTTGAAAAATCCCATGGATGGAATTGCGAAAAGCAGGAGGAAATAAAGTGTCATTACCAGATTGTCGGCAGCTACCCCGGCAGTGAGCAGGTCGCTGGAGTGTAGTTGAAGAGCTTCGGAAGATGCGACATAATTCATTGAACCTCCGATATATGTTGAGCAAAATATACCGGCCAGTTTCCAGCCTTCTGCACCTAAGGGAATGGTCTTAAAGGCAATGAGTGTTCCGACGATAGTTCCCACAGCACCAATGCCAAAAGCAATCAGCGTTGGGCCTGCTTCTTTGATAATACGTCGAATATTAGCTTTAAATAACAATAGCGGAACGGCCAACGGAACCAAATACGACCATACAATATCGTAGGTAGGGGCGCTGGTGGGAATTATGGAAAAGTTCGACAATAAAAACGTAAATAAAATACTAATTACGACAGCAGAAAGTTTGCTTCCCCATTTTGTATTTTGTTCGGCCCAGATGCCAAAACTGGCAGCAAAAATCAAAATCGCCCACAGCATCCAGTGCTGTCCCGGGTCGATAATAGCTAGTGTAATCATAAGCAAATATTAATTGGCCGCAAATGTATGCCAAATTCCCGGATGATAAAACAAGCTTGCAAATTGCAGTGTCAAATTGACTTTTGCCCAGCCTGAATATGGTTTATTGTATACCCTTATATCCGCAAGGGTGTTTCGTAGCGAAAGCTTGAATAGTGCGTCAATATTGGGAAGCGCAACGAAGAAGTACCGCAAGCGTAGCAGTAGCTACGGTGAGGAACTTCAAGCGAGCATTGTCAACAGTGGCGTGCTATTAGAGCTTGCAGCAGACAGACTCTTGCGGATATAAGGTATACTTGAGAACGGTTTGCCCGGGCTTTAATGTTGCGCGTAATTTAAAGCATTCAGTGCTGCAACAGTGCCGTCTGATACCGCTGTAGTTATCTGCCGGTAGCGTTTGGCAAGGCAATCGCCGGCAGCAAAAACCCCCTGAATATTAGTCTGCAGATTTTCGTCCGTGAGAATTTCATTTCGGCCATTTAACTGTAATGGAGTTTTTTGCAGGCTTTGGGTGTTGGCTTCATAACCGATAAAAATAAATACTCCGTCAATGGTCATTTCCCTTTCTTCACCGCTTTTCAGATTTTTATATCGAATCTTTTCCAAGCTTTCCGTTCCGTAAAAGGCGGTGATGTGAGATTCCATGATGAAGTTGATTTTAGGATGTTTCCGGGCTTCTTCCACGGCATGTTCAAAAGCCTGGAAATGATCAAATTCGTGCAGTATAGTTACTTTACTCGCATATTTTGTCAGGGCAACAGCTTCTTCCAGCGCCGAGTTCCCTCCGCCAACCACCACAATTTCCTTATCCTGAAAAAAATCACCATCGCAGGTGGCGCAGTATGAAATACCACGACCTTTGAATTCGGTTTCACCTGGTACATTCAGCATACGCGAGCGTCCACCGGTAGCGATAATCAATGCAGAGGCAGTATAATTATCGCCATTGGAAAGCTTAACTGATTTGGTTTTGCCCTCTAACTCAAATTGTTCAATTTTTACCCCCGATTTTATGATGCACCCGAAATTTTTGGCTTGTTTTTTCATGATGGAAGAAAGCTTATAGCCACTGATATTTTCAATGCCCGGATAGTTAGCAATTTCGTAAGTCAACACCATTTGTCCGCCAGGCATTCCGGTGTCTAAAATCAGGGTTTTGGCTTTGGAACGTCCCAGGTAAATGCCGGCGGTTAAGCCGGCAGGCCCTGCGCCTAGAATAATTACATCAAAATGATTATTGTCCATTTGAAAATTCCTAAACGTTTATTTTTGAAATTCTTTATCCAAAATTGCGGTTATTTGATCGCGATTCTGGATGCTGCTGGTGGCTTTGACCACTTTTCCGTTTTTGTAATATACTGTGAAAGGAAGCCCCATAAAACCACGACACTCGGGAAGCTCACGGATAATCCCTGCTTCAGGATTGTCGAAAAGCATATCCCTGAATTCCACATGGGGATATTCGTCCTGTAAATCTTCCATCACATCATAAACCGGCACGCACATGGGCCCCATACGGCCACAACATACCATAACATTTTCATGATCATTCAGCAACTGTTTTAATTCCGCTGCCGAAGCAACGTGCTTTAAATTTGTAGGTAGTACCATTTTATTTAAATTTAATGTAAATGTTGATGCCGTAAACAGAAACTGTGCCATGGCACCTTGTTATTAATGGCTTCACAATTAATCGAATTATAAGTCAACACATATAAAAAAATAAATATAAGACAACCCGAAAAACCGTTTTTTAAACCTGACAATATTTCATTTGATAGATGAACCTATGTAACCTGTGTTAAACGCTCAGCAATATGCTGATTTTTTGGAGATGCGATTCCAATTGTTTTCGACGATACTGCATAATCCATCTTGGGTGGGGAAGGGGTATGATTTCACCGAATATTTGGAGTTCGGAATTGAGTAACTTTAGGTATTCATAATTTTTACCTTGTCCCAAACAGTAGCATTTATCGGTACTAACCCCCAATGCAATCTGTTCAATCAATGTTCTTACAATAAAAGGTTTAAGCTTTCGTTCAAAAGTTTTATCATCGTAATAGTTAAAATTTTTTCCGTTTTTCACAAAACCCAGTGGGCTTACGGCGCCTATGTAATAATGTTGATAGAAGATTTTAGGACCTCCCATCGAGTTTATTAGGAGATAGATAAACTGTGATGAAAGTTCCGGTTTTTTGTCAAAAGTATTGCTAATACCACAATCTGTTGCAAGGCGGACAGGATCGGTAAACGGAATGCCGGTGATGCCTGCACCAAATCGTCCGGGATTGATTCCCAAAATTATCCGTCTCACTTTTTGGTCGTGATAAAACTTATTGTAAAAGGCTTTGCAGGCGGCAATGGTCTCCTGATTTTGATAAGGATTGAGGATTTCCACATTGTCGTAAAAGTGTGTGGGTAACTTTAGTTTCTGGTAAAATTGTATTATTTTTTCATCAAATGTCATCGATTTCTGCTTTTAGTTTTAATGCAAATATAAAGGGTAAATCAATGCTACGTAAATTACGTAAAGCCGGCTAATGATTTTACTGTTTTTGTAAAATCCCCTTTTCAGGATGATTTCTCAATATAAAAATAATCGCAGTAAACATATATATAAATCTGTTAATCAATGATTTGTTAATACATATCAAATATAATTTAGAATGGTTAAAAATACATTATCTTTGTAACGAAATCGTACGAACGTTGGATTAAGCAGTAATTTTGCCCCCTGAAATCAAGATAATTTGATGGATAACATAATTTAAAATTAACAAATTTACAAGGCCATGAACCTTAACAATATTATGAACGACCTGGAAAAAAAACATCCGGGTGAGTCAGAGTACCTTCAAGCTGTTCGCGAAGTGCTCGAATCAATTAATGAAGTGGTAAATGAAAATCCGCAGTTTGATTCTGCAAAAATTATTGAACGATTGGTCGAGCCAGACCGGATACTGATGTTTAAGGTATCATGGTTGGATGATAATGGTGATGTTCAGGTAAACCTGGGTTACCGTGTTCAGTTTAACAATGCCATTGGCCCGTACAAAGGCGGTTTGCGTTTGCACCCCAGTGTGAACCTGAGTATTTTGAAGTTCCTCGGTTTTGAGCAAATTTTCAAAAATTCGTTAACAACCTTGCCAATGGGCGGTGCAAAAGGTGGTTCCGACTTTAACCCCAAAGGAAAATCGGATAATGAAATTATGCGTTTTTGCCAGGCTTTTATGCTGGAGCTCTGGAAACTTATCGGTCCCGAAACTGATGTTCCGGCCGGTGATATCGGTGTAGGCGGAAAAGAAATCGGATATCTTTTTGGCATGTATAAAAAACTTGCCCGTGAAAATACAGGTGTTTTAACCGGTAAAGGCCTTGGATGGGGCGGCAGCCTGGTTCGTCCGGAAGCTACCGGTTTTGGCGGTGTATATTTTACAAAGGAAATGCTGAAAACCAAAGGAGATAGTTTTGAAGGGAAAACGGTTACTATTTCAGGTTTTGGTAATGTAGCCTGGGGTGTTGCTCTTAAGCTTAATGAATTAGGTGCCAAAGTGGTTACTATTTCAGGCCCTGACGGTTATGTTTATGATCCTGAAGGGATTTCCGGTGAAAAAGTAGATTATTTGCTTGAGCTCCGTGCTTCAAATCAGGATATTGTTGCGCCTTATGCAGAAGAATTTCCCGAAGCTACTTTCGTCCCCGGAAAACATCCTTGGGAAGTTAAATGTGATATTGCCATGCCTTGTGCCACTCAGAATGAACTGAACGGTGAAGATGCTGCTAACCTGATTAAAAACGGTGTGCAGGCTGTTGCTGAAGTTTCAAACATGGGTTGTACACCTGAAGCTGTTAAGGCTTTCCACAATAACAAAATCCCATTTGGTCCCGGTAAAGCAGTTAACGCCGGTGGCGTGGCTGTTTCAGGTCTTGAAATGACCCAAAATTCTATGAAACTTAACTGGTCAGCAGAGGAAGTAGATGCCAAATTGCATCAGATTATGACTTCCATTCATGAAGCTGCTGTTAAGTACGGAACCGAAGAAGATGGTTACATCAATTATGTAAAAGGTGCCAATATAGCAGGTTTCCTTAAAGTAGCCAACGCTATGCTCGATCAGGGTGTGATTTAATTGTAAACTTTATAATGGTAAAAAAAACGCCCTTTCCTTTGGTTGGGGCGTTTTTTTTAGCTTTTACCCTCTTTTTGTGCTTCTAACCCATTCCGATGATACAATTGAAGAGCTATCCTTATCCGGAAGTTATCAACAGCCCCGCTAAAAGTGAAGATATTTTTAACGCGTTTTCTTATATTCGCAGCTTTAAAGTTTAAGCGGCCCTGTGGCAAATTGTTTTTTATTGTTTTGTCCCGAGTTGCGGCCGGTACGGTTTCAACCGAATTATTTTATGAATGGTATGGAAGATTTGAATAAACACGAAGGAGAAGAAGAGCAAAAAACGGAAGATAAAACCGGAGAACAATCAGGTGAAGAGCATCGTCAATTGCATCTTCGGGGTATGTATGAAAACTGGTTTCTCGATTATGCTTCTTATGTAATCCTGGAACGGGCAGTGCCTGAAGCACTGGACGGGCTTAAGCCGGTTCAGCGACGCATCCTCCATGCCATGAGCCGGCTTGATGACGGTCGTTTCAATAAGGTTGCCAACATCATCGGCCATACCATGCAGTTTCACCCCCATGGTGATGCTTCTATTGGCGACGCTTTGGTGCAACTTGGTCAAAAAGAACTGCTTATTGAGACTCAGGGAAACTGGGGAAATACACTTACAGGCGATAGTGCAGCTGCACCCCGATACATCGAAGCACGCCTTTCGGCCTTCGCCAAAGAGGTGGTTTTTAACCCAAAAACAACACAATGGAAAACGTCTTATGATGGCCGGAACAAAGAGCCGGTAACCCTTCCCGTTAAGTTCCCTCTATTACTTGTGCAAGGAGTGGAAGGTATTGCCGTAGGATTAGCTTCTAAAATTTTACCCCACAATTTCAATGAGCTTATTGATGCGTCAATCCGGCATCTTCAGGGTAAAGATTTCGACCTTTTCCCTGATTTCCTGACCGGCGGGCTGGCAGACTTTTCAAAATATAATGAAGGACTCAGGGGTGGTAAAGTCCGCGTGCGCGCTAAAATATCCCAACGGGATAAAAAGACCCTTGTTATTACTGAAATACCTTTTACCACAACTACTTCATCTCTCATCGACTCGATTGTATCCGCCAATGACAAGGGAAAAATACGTATTAAAAAGATTGATGACAATACGGCCGAACATGTTGAGATTGTGATTTATCTCGCCAATAATGTCTCACCCGATCAAACCATTGATGCCCTTTATGCCTTTACTAATTGTGAAGTGTCCGTTTCGCCCAATGCGTGTGTGATTTTGAATGACCGTCCCCAGTTTATTTCGGTAAAGGAAATATTGCGTGCCAACACTGACCAGACCCTGGGCCTGCTGAAAAAGGAACTGGAGATTCGTTTGGACGAGCTGAACGACCTGTGGCATAATTCTTCGTTGGAAAAGATATTTATCGAAAACCGTATTTATTTACTTATCGAAAAGTGTGAAACCTGGAAATGTGTGCTTTCAACTATCGACGAAGGCCTCGGCCCGTTTAAAAAATTACTGAGACGTGAAGTTACCAAAGATGATCTGATACGGCTTACCGAAATCAAAATCAAACGTATCTCAAAATACAATGCTTTCAAAGCCGAAGACCAAATCCGGAAAGTCGAAGAAGAAATGGAAGAGGTTAAAAATCATTTGGCTCATTTGACCGATTATGCCATCAACTATTTCAGGCACATCAAAAAGAAATACGGGAAAGGCCGCGAACGCCGTACCGAAATTCGAAATTTTGACACAATCCAGGCAGCAGCCGTTGCCGTCGCCAATCAAAAATTATACGTCAATCGCGAAGAAGGCTTTGCAGGAACTTCTCTAAAAAAAGATGAGTATGTAACCGAATGTTCTGATATTGATGATATGATAATATTTCGCAATGACGGCACTTTTATCGTTACTAAAGTTGTACCTAAAGTTTTTGTGGGAAAAGACGTTATCCATATCGATGTTTTTACAAAAAATGACGAGCGTACCATTTACAATATGATCTACCGGGATGGCCGTTTGGGAAAATATTATGTAAAAAGGTTTCCTGTTAAAGGAGTTACCCGCGATAAAGAATATGTACTCACAAAAGGAACGCCTGATTCAAAAGTGGTCTATTTTACTGCCAACCCCAACGGGGAAGCCGAAGTAGTTCACGTTAGCTTACGCCCGCGTCCTAAGATGAAGAAAACTGCTTTCGATTTTGATTTTAGCAGCCTTGCTATTAAAGGCCGTGCGTCAAAGGGAAATATTATTAGTAAAACCGCTATCAAATCTATCAGTAAACGTGAAGACGGCGTCAGTACACTTGGTGCACTGGATATTTGGTACGACGATACAATAAGACGATTAAATACCGAGGAAAGAGGACTTTATCTCGGAGCTTTTAAGGGGAATGATAAAATATTTACCCTTTTATCTTCGGGAGAAATCAAATTGACGACTTTTGATTTATCTACTCATTTTGATGACGAGATGATTCATATCAGTAAATTTAATCCCGATCAAATCGTTAGCGCGGTCTATTTCGACGGACAACAGGAAAAATTTTATGCTAAGCGCTTTCAGCTGGATAAAGACAGCGCAGTTAATAAAAAATATGCTTTTATACCTGATACTAAAGGGTCTAAACTGATTTTGTTTTCATTTGATCATTTGCCACGAATTGAATTGGAGATTAAAGGCAAAGCAAACAATGAAGTAATCTTTGAAGTGGTCCCACTGGCCGATTTTATTGGAATTAAAGGCTATCTTGCTAAAGGTAAACGATTGTCAAACAAAGAGGTGAAAAAAATTAAACTGATTGACCCCCTGCCGTTGAACCCTCAGGCAGAGGAACCGGGAAACTTTGTTACTGATGAAGATACCGTTGCTGAAAAGCAAAATGAAGCTACTGTGGAAATCAAAAATAAGCAGGGATCAAATACTTCTGATTCCAATGTCGATAAACCTGATGACGAGAAGGGACAAATGGAGTTATTTTAAGACCTTATATCCGACAGCTTCATTTCTTTGAAAGTTTAATTTCTGTTAAAATAACTGATTTTTAACTACAGCAACCCTGTGGTTTTGTATCTTTGTACCTATAAAAAATGTGCTTTTAATGAAAAAAAACGAAATATTAAATCTTAGCCCCGATGTGAAATGGATTGGGATACTGGATTACGATTTGGTCACTTTTGATGTGGTAATGACAACCGACTTCGGTTCCACTTATAATTCTTATTTTATCAATGCTGATAAAAAAACCATCATCGACACTTCAAAAGAAACTTTTTGGGAAACCTATGAGCAAAAAATACGTTCGGTTACCGATCCGGCTGAAATTGAGTATATCGTTATGAATCATACCGAACCGGATCATTCGGGTAACCTGAAAAATCTTTTGAAAATTGCACCTAAAGCAAAAGTGGTGGCTACCTCTGTGGCAATAAAATACCTCAAAGATATAGTCGGTACCGATTTTGATTCTATCGCTGTTAAAGACGGGCATACGTTGAATTTGGGCAATAAAACACTGCGTTTTATATCGGCTCCCAACCTGCATTGGCCTGACACGATGTACACTTATCTTGAAGACGAGAAACTTTTATTTACCTGTGATTCATTTGGTTGTCATTTTGCCGATGAGCGGATGTTTGATGATGAAGTGGATGATTTCAGTGTGGCTTTTCGCTATTATTTTGATGTAATTATTAAGCCGTTCAGCCGCTTTATGATTCGGGCACTGGATAAAATTGAGCCGTTGGAAATTGCGGCTATTTGTCCCGGACATGGCCCTATATTGAGATCAAACTGGAAACAGTATATGGACCTTACCCGAATGTGGGCCGAAAAATACCTGAAGCAGCCCGCTAAAAACAAGGTGTTTATTCCCTATGTGTCAGCTTATCACAAAACCGGTGTTATCGCCGGGGCCATTGCCCGCGGAATTCGGCGTGCAGGTGATTTTGATGTAGAATTAATGGATATTGAGCATAGCCCGCTGGGAGAACTCGAAATGAAACTTACGCAAAGTAATGCCATAATTGTAGGAAGTCCCACCATTAATCAAAATATTTTATTGCCCATTTATCGATTGTTCGCGGTTGTCAATCCCTATCGCGATCATGGAAAAATAGCCGGAGCATTTGGCTCATATGGATGGAGTGGCGAGAACAGGAAGATGCTTGAGCAGAATCTGAGATCGCTAAAGTTTAATTTTTTTGAGGAAGGTGTTTTTATTAAATTTTCACCCACAGAGAAAGATTTACAACGAGCGGAGGAATATGGCACAGCATTTGCTAAAGAAATGCTCAAATCATAATTTTTTGCCAGAATTAACGTTTCTATAGCATAGTTGGGGTGCATAAAAAACCAAATACATAATATAAATTATATTTGTAATATGGATAAGTCGACATTATATTCAATAGGACATGGAAACAAGAGTATTGAAACTTTTATTGAGGAGTTAAAGCATTTTAATATTGACTACTTGATTGATATTAGGTCAAAGCCATATTCAAAATATAGTCCACATTTCAATCAAAATGCATTAAAGTTTTCGCTTTTAAGAAATGGTATTACATATGCATTCATGGGAGATGTTCTTGGTGGATTGCCTGATGACACCTCTTGTTATACAAATGGACATGTTGATTATGATAAACTAAAAGAAAAAGATTTTTTTAAGAAAGGTCTACAAAGACTTGTAATGGCAAATCAAAAAAAAATTAAAGTAGCCATAATGTGTAGTGAAAGCAAACCCGAAGAATGTCATAGAACCAAACTTATTGGAGAAGAATTAATCAAAATTGGTATTAACCTTAACCATATTACAAGAACAAAAAACAAACAAAAAAAATTAATTATTAAAGACCAAAAAGATGTAATGTCAATTGTCGCACCAAATGGAACTGTTAATCTATTTGGAGAAGAATTGTCTTTTGGTTCAAGAAAAAAATATAAATAAGACGCTTTATGAATTTTTTTACAATAGGAGTTTATGGTTCAACAGAACAAGAATATTTTCAGAAATTAATTGATAATAATATAGATACTTTTTGTGATATACGTCAACGTAGAGGTGTCAGGGGTTCAAAATATGCTTTTGTAAATAGCAATAGATTGCAACAAAGGTTAAATGAACTTGATATTAAATATGCTCACATTATTGACCTTGCACCAACAAAAGAAATTAGAGAATTACAAAAAGAAGCGGATGCACAAGAAGGTGTTTTAAAACGTGATAGAGATAAATTAGGAAAGGCCTTTACGATAGCCTACAAAGACAGAATATTAAGCAACTTTGATTTTAATGCTTTTTTGGACAAACTGGATGAAGTTGCTGCAAGTAATGTTGTTTTATTCTGTGTTGAAGAAAAGCCGGAAGCTTGCCATAGATCAATTGTAAGCGATAAACTTGAAAAGTTAGGATACAAAATAAAGCATCTATAATGGAAATATTAATCACATCAAAAACACATAAAGGAAAAGCCGCTTGTGTAGGTGGCTTGATAGTTTCAAACAATAGGTTTGTAAGATTGTTAAATCCTGGAAACTGGGACCAATATGCTGATACTGATTTTGACATAGGAGATATTTGGGATATAAATTTTACAGAGAGGGAAGATGTTGATCCACCGCATATTGAGGATGTAATAATAAGTACCAAAAAGTTTTTACGCAAAGTCGATAATTTTACGAATTTTATTGAAAATAGTGGTATTCAAATATTTCGTGGTTCTCCAAATAATATTTTTAATGGCTTATTAGGCTGGACTGGTTCGGGAAGTGGTTATATTGAAAATAGAAATAATCTACCACAAAATAGTGTTGGATTCTGGATTTCTGATAAGGACTTGATATTAGACAATGATGAAAAGTACTACCTCTATCCCACTCCAAATTCATTTTCAAGAGCAAAGCGTTTTCGATATGTTGGTTTTGAACCAAAAAAACAAATAATTCCAAGTGGTACTTTGATGAGAATATCATTAGCAAGATGGTGGAAACCAGAAGATACAGATATGAATGAAAGATGTTATTTGCAATTATCTGGCTGGTATGATTTACAAAATACAGTCCAACGGAGTGATGATAAAAACGATGATTTGCCATTCTGATAATATAAATAACGCACCCCAACACGAAATATAAAAAATTGGGCATAAAGTGGTAAATACGAACTGGTTAACAATGAATAAACGGCATAGTAAATTGAAATATGGGTGTTTCAAATGCCCAACTTTTAATATTGCCATCCGATATAGATAGTCAGATGAGAAAAAATGCAGGAATGAGACAGTTTGATTTTAAATATCTGTTTTCAATGTTTGTGTTCGCTTTGCTAATGGTGACTGCAGGGCAGACCAAAGGTCAAAATGAACGAAAAATTGCTAAAGAATTCGTGAAAACTTTCAAACCTGCTAAAATCCTGCTACTGCTTCCAAAAAACATCTATAAGTATAATCAAAAATCGCATATCCTTGATAGCCTTAGTTATAAAACACAACAGGAAAAGGAAGAACTGCTCTGGCAACATTCAAAATTTATTCGCTTGATTGATGATTCTGTTTTTCTGACGCGGCTGGCTAAAGGCTATGCTGCTGAATTAAAAGTTTTTGGGATCAGGGTTTTCCGGGCTCAACAAACAGCACAATTTTTTTCGGCGGGCGGTAATGCGTATGTTATTAATGTGGCACAGGCTGAACTGGATGAGCAATATTATCCTTTTACTGATACTGCTTTCGTGGATGATCTAACTTACGTATTTCGTAAACAACTTGAAGCTTTGGATGTAAATATCTGGTTTGAAGTTAGCAAGGTTAATGCCGGACAAAAAAAAACCATCGGGCATCAGGTGCTTTTTGCAGAAAATTTATTGACCGACAGGGTAAAAGGCGGGTTTAGTATAAACGATTTTAGCGGCAAATTACAATATCTTTATCGCTTAGATAGCTTAACATTGAAAAAAATTTATGGTTATGCCGAAAGCCTGGGACGTACATATGCCGATTATACTTTTGACTATTTTATGAACAGGTATCTTGATGAGCACATTGCGGCCAACCGTCGCAGCCACCGTTATTGGCGGTACGACCCTTATCATCATCACCTGTTCCTGGGGAATGAAGACCGGTTAGTTCCCGTAAAATAATTTCAATACTTCCCCACAGATGTGAGGCTTCCATGTTTTTTTCCTACTTTTGAATAAATGAATGAGTTACTAATATATGTCCCCAAGCTAACCAATCGGGTACGATATGTTTTTCGGTTGGTTTTTAATGATTTGCTAAAGGTAGCGTATCGCCTGACCAATAATCTGGATGAATTTCAATCGGCAGACCAACCGAAAATAATGTATGGGCTTAAAGCGCATACCGACGATCTGTTTTTTGAATCGTGGGGCCTGTTATTCGAAAGAGGGGTTCGCAACCTTGAATACAATCCGCTTGTGTATAAAGACGAAAAGGCTTTCTTTCCGGTTTACAGCGAGGAATCAGTTTTGCCCTTTGATGCTTTCTCGGCTATCTTTTTCCTGGTTTCGCGATACGAGGAATATCTTCCTTTTGTGAGGGACATCCATGGCCGGTTTACAGCCCGGTTAAGCCTGAGCAATCAATTGGGAATTTTAGAAAAACCAATGGTAAACATCTGGGTGTTGGAGATAAAAAAAATTATCGGCGAACGCTATCCTCATTTTGTTTTTCCAAAAAAGAAATTCCGTTTTGTTCCAACTTATGATATTGATTCGGCATGGGCTTACCGGCAAAAAGGCCTTTTTCGGAGTCTTGGAGGCTATTATCTGGCATTGCAAAGTTTCAATTTTAGTGAAGTGAGGCTTCGTACACGGGTGCTGCTCGGAAAAGAAAAGGATCCGTTTGATACCTACGATTTGCAAATGAGCTATACACAAAAGTATCACTTATATCCTATTTATTTTATTTTGTTCGGCTATTACGGAACTTTTGATAAAAACATAAACCCTAGAAACCGAAAATTTCGATTGTTAGTAAAATGGCTGGCCGATTATGCCGAGATAGGCATCCATCCTTCGTATCAAACCATGGATAATCCCGAATTTTTAAAAGAAGAACTTTTTCAACTTGAAGATCTGCTTAAAAAGGATATCACACGAAGCCGTCAGCATTTTTTGCGTTTTTCATTACCCGAAACGTACGAAAATTTAATTGAAAATGATATAACCGATGATTATTCAATGGGTTATGCCGCTTTGCCCGGGTTTAGGGCAGGTATTTGTGATACCTATAGGTTTTATGACCTAACACTTGATGTTGAGACAAAGTTGCGTATCCATCCTTTTGCCGTGATGGACGGGACGTTAAAAGATTATATGAAACTTACCCCGGCAGATGCCATCGCGAAAATAAGGCAACTCGTAGATGAAGTACGAAAAGTTAATGGTACTTTTATTTCGCTGTGGCATAACGAATCGCTGAGCGATAAGAAGCGTTGGAGGGGATGGAGGGCAGTTTATGAAAACCTGCTCGAATTTGCAGGTGAGTAAGTTAAAGGTTGGAATTTTTTAGTGTTGGTAAATATATGTCGCTATGATACAATATTTTTCACATCATGCTATTGATAAGAAGAAATGGGACGATTGTATCAGCCGGGCTTTTAATGGAAATATATATGCTTTGTCATGGTACCTCGATGTGGTTCACAGCGAATGGGAAGCACTGGTCGAAAATGATTATGAACGGGTAATGCCACTAACAGGAGCTAAAAAATTTGGAATTTCCTATTTATTTCAACCCTATTTTACCCAGCAGTTGGGGATTTTCTCTAAGAAGATTCTTAACGCAGTAGTTGTAAATGATTTTATTGCACATATCCCTGCTCATTACCAATTTGCTCAAATTAATTTAAATGTCCATAATCAACCGTCAGACGGTGATTTTCAGCTATATCCACAAAAAAATAATTTACTGGATCTAATTCATGATTATCGTAAACTGTCATCAAAATATACATCAAATACAAGACGAAACCTAAAAAAAGCACAGACTTCCGGTTTGGTTTTGATGAAAGGACTAAAACCCGAAGAATTGGTCAGACTTTTTCGTGAAAACAGGGGGAAACAAATAAAACACTGGAAAACAGTACACTATCTTAGATTGCAACGTTTGATGTACACCGCGATATATCGGGGTATGGGTCTGATATACGGTGTTTATACCGTGAATAATGACTTGTGTGCAGGTGCATTTTTTCTGAAAAGCCATCAACATCTGATTTTTCTGTTTTCGGCTACCAATGTGCAGGCACGTGAAACGGGCGCCATGACTTTTTTAATTGATGCGGTAATACGCGAATGGGCATCATCACAAAAAATACTGGATTTTGAGGGTTCAAATAATCCGAACCTCGCACGTTTTTATAAAGGATTCGGAGCCAAGGAAGTGAATTACTATCGCCTTGATTTTAACCGACTTAACTTTCCATGGAGACATTTGGTCAAGTTAAAAACAATGTGGAAATGGGGATAATCATAAATGACTGTTTCAAAGGCAAAAAAATAGTCCGACAATAAATAATTTCCATTATCTTTGTAACACAATCACTACACAATGGTAAGAGTTTTAGGAAAAGAAAATTCTATTTTTAATCAGTTTCTTTCAGAAATACGCGATCGGCATATACAACAGGATAAGCTACGCTTTCGGAAAAATCTGGAACGTCTCGGCGAAATATTTGCTTACGAAATTAGCAAGGAGCTCACGTATGAGGAAAAAGAGGTAGTAACTCCGCTGGGAACTGCCAGGATGAATTTGCTCAAAGATCAGCCACTCCTGGCTACCATTTTACGTGCCGGATTACCTTTACATCAGGGTATGTTGAATTTTTTCGACCATGCTGATAACGGATTTGTTTCGGCATACCGGAAATACGATCAGGACGAAGATTTTGTGATTAAACTTGATTATATTTCTGCTCCCTCTCCATCGGATAGTGTGCTGATTATAAGTGATCCTATGCTTGCAACAGGTGGCTCGCTGATTGCTTCTATCAAAGGATTTCTTGAAAAAGGAAAACCCGTACATATCCATGTGGTTTCGGTTTTAGCCAGCAAGGAAGGAATCGAAAATTTGAAGAAGACATTTTCAAAGTTGAAGATGACCATCTGGACGGGTGCAATTGATGATGAATTGACTGCCAAGGCTTTTATTGTACCCGGTTTGGGTGATGCCGGTGATTTGGCTTACGGTAAGAAGGAAGATTAACATGAAAAATCTAAAACTTATTAGGGAAAATGCCCGTATTTCGCTGGGTTCTATAAAAAACCATTTGGTGCGAACAATCCTTACGGTCATGATTATCGCTTTTGGAATTATGGCCCTGGTGGGAATTTTAACCGCTATTGATGCTGTTGAATATTTTCTGACCCAGAATTTCACCATGATGGGGTCCAATACATTTAACATCCGTAACCGCTCACTTCACGTGCGAATCGGAAGCCACAGGACACATCCAAAATCTTACTCAATAATTACTTACAGAGAAGCTGTCGATTTTAAAAACCGTTTTAATTTTCCTGCCGTCACTTCACTGAGCATTACAGGCACAGGCACCGCAACTTTAAAATTCAAGTCCTTAAAAACAGATCCGAACATCCGGGTGGTAGGAATCGATGAAAATTATCTCTCCACGGCAGGGTTGGAGTTGGCACAGGGGAGAAATTTTCAGCCGGTTGAGGCTCAGAACGGAGATCATCTTGTTATCCTCGGAAACGGAATCGCGACCAAACTCTTCAAAAAACCACTGAACCCACTGGGAAAAGTAATATCCATTGGGGCCGGAAAATATAAAGTGGTTGGGGTATTGAAAGAAAAAGGTTCCAGTGTGGGCTTTAATGGCGATCGTTTGTGCCTGTTGCCTTTAAATAATGTGAGGCAATATTTTTCGAGGCCCAATATGAATTTTAATATCAGTGTAATGGTGACGGACCCTTCTCAAATGGATGCCGCCATTGGAGAAGCTACAGGGGCTTTCAGGCAAATCAGGAAAGACAGACTTGGCGAGGAGGACTCTTTTTCTATTATTAAAAGTGATAATATTGCTAATATGCTCATTGGACTCACCAGTAAAATTACCATTGGCGCCACGGTGATCGGACTGATTACTCTTTTTGGTGCAGCCATCGGCTTAATGAATATTATGTTGGTGTCGGTAACCGAGCGTACGCGCGAAATAGGTATCCGGAAAGCCATTGGGGCACGTAGTCGCACCATCCGGAACCAGTTCCTTTTTGAGGCGGTTGTGATTGCACAAATAGGTGGTATTCTGGGAATTATAGCCGGTGTTATAGTTGGGAACGCTGTTTCCCTAATTACCGGTAGTACATTTATTATTCCCTGGCTCTGGGTTTTTGGAGGTGTCCTTTTAACCTTTATTGTGGCTTTGGTTTCAGGGATTATTCCGGCCAATAAAGCGGCCCGGCTCGATCCGATCGAATCTCTTCGCTACGAATAGGACGACAATCTATTTTCCGGACAGGGACATATGCCAATAAAAAACCGGCCAGCGGTTTTCTGATAGCGCATCTGCATGAAATATCCGGCGCCCAACGAATGCCGGATTTGGCTTCCGGTAATGTTTTACTTGCTATTTTTCTCCCCCGGTGCTGAAATTTATTTACTTGATGATTTCCGTTTGGCAATAGAATCTTCCCGGCTGAATCTTTCCGGTGATCATAATGGCTTTCATTGGGATGATAACCCGGATATTTTTGAACCTGAATTATAAAACACATCTGAAAAAACTATTTACCGAAACTATTATCGTGGCCGAAAATGAAAAATTTGTGGTGTACGACTGCTCAAAATGAGTGTGTTGACTACCGGTTATTAATATTGTTGCTAGATTCCAATATTTGGAAACCACCACATAAATAAAATAATCATTACCAGGGCAGGTAACATATTGATTACATTAATTTTTTTGATGCCCAGGATGTTGATGCCCAGACCAAGCAGTAAAACACCGCCGGTGGCTGTAAGCTCGGTGATAATGACAGACGAAATGAAATCGCCCATCCACATGGCCAGCAGGGTAATTCCCCCCTGAAAAATTAGCAGTGGGACAGCAGAAAACAGAACGCCTACACCCAATCCTGATGCCAGGGCAATAGATGAAATACCATCCATTAGCGATTTAACATACAGCAAATGCGCATCGCCCGTCATACCTTCCTGAATGGCGCCTAAAATGGTCAATGAGCCCATGCAGTATAACAAAAAGGCAGTCAGAAGCCCTTCGGTAAAGCGCTCGTGCGAACTTTTAAACTTTTTCTTTGCCCATTCGGCAATACGGTCGAGGCCCCGATTGAGATGAAGAGCCTCGCCAATGAAAGCGCCACTTATAAGGCTGATTACCAGCTGTAATACGTGGGTTGATTTCATTGCCATAGAGATGCCAAGATACAGGGTAAACAAACCGATGACCTGAAAAAAGATGTTGATATAGCGTTCGGGCAAACGACTTTTGAGCGCAAGCCCAATGAGACTTCCCACAATTACGGTACCCGCATTGACAATGGTTCCTAACATAAGAGCAAAGCTAAAATAATTTTTAAAAGGACTTCTTATAATTCCTTTACGGTTTGCTGCCAAACTTTTATCTTTGTGGCCAATGAAAGCACAACAAAACCTCAGCCAATGGCAGAAGCGGCATATCGAGCATGTAAAAAACTATGTGGCCAAAGCCATCATGCAATTTAACATGATTGATGATGGGGATAAGGTGTTGGCGGCTGTGAGTGGTGGAAAAGATTCGTTGGAGAAAATTCATCCCAAAGCAAAGTTCAACCTTTTTAACGCCATGCACAATATTGATGAAGAATATCTTCCGGGAGGGTTGCGCCATGAGTAAATTATCTTTCGAAAAATTTATTACAGGCATTGGGCAGGAGTTGTCAAAGCCTTTGCCCGGCACTCGGGCACAATGGGAAATGGTGCCATCCACGCGGACAACGGATGCAAGAATGGATTCAAAGGAGGGCAGGCGACTCAGTGCGGTAATGGTACTTTTTTATCCAAAAAGAGATTCGATTTATTTTGCCTTGGTTAAACGTGTGGTGTATAATGGCGTACACAGCGGGCAAATATCACTGCCTGGTGGTCAGTTTGAAGATTCCGATCAGGATTTTGCTGCCACTGCTTTACGCGAAACACAGGAAGAAATTGGAATTGATTCGAAAAATATCAAACTCCTTGGCCGGTTAACTTCCATGTACATCCCTCCAAGTAATTTTGATGTCTATCCTTTTGTGGGATATGTGACTGATAATCCGGTGTTTCATATTGATCCGGTCGAAATTGATCATCTTATGGAAATTGAATTGGATGATTTCATGAATCCTGCCTGCAAAACGGAAAAACAAATTCATCACCGTACAGGAATTGACGTTTCAGTTCCCTGTTTTTATTTGCACGACGAAGTGGTTTGGGGCGCTACAGCAATGATATTAAATGAGTTAAGAGAGGTTTTGCTTAACATGGAGAGTGCCTATACATTCTTACAATAACGGGCCATGATTTCGTAAAATTCATCTTTGTTGATGGGCTTGAAGATAAAAACATCACAGCAGGCATCACTGGCTGTTTTTTTGTCAATTTCCTGCGAATAAGCTGTTTGAATATCACATCCCGTTTTTGGGGACTTATGCCGATGCCGGTATCTTTTACAAAAGAAACGAACTTATCAATTAATTTTAATATCCGCATGGGGGGATATCTTTTTCCTATTGGTCTCATCGTCAATTTTATCAATCGACAAGCCCCTAAATTCTTCTTCCAATTCCTTTGTTCAAGAATAAGCATTATATTTATATGGGAAGTAAATTCAGGATAGGCCTGTAACAGCGGGCTCATATATCAAAATGCACCACTTCCACGCCGGCACGTTTCAGTAAATCCAGTCCGTCGGTAATGCGATATTCACGGTCGTAAACCACACGCCTGATACCTGATTGAATAATAAGTTTCGAACATTCCACGCAGGGGGAATCAGTTATGTAAAGTGTGGCACCTTTACTGCTGTTGTTCGATTGGGCAACCTTGGTAATGGCATTGGCTTCGGCATGTAAAACGTATTGTTTGGTGCTTCCTGACTCATCTTCACAGATATTTTCAAAACCCGAAGGTGTTCCGTTGTATCCGTCCGAAATAATCATGCGGTCTTTTACAATCAGCGCACCTACCTGACGACGTTTACAATATGAATTTTTGGCCCACACATGCGCCATCTCTAAATAACTTTTATCGAACTTTTTGGTTTTTTCCGGATTTGTCTTTTCCATGCAAGCAATCATTTACAATTTGCTGCTAATGTATGAAAATTATCACTTAGCCCTCGCGAACCAACTTTAGTGCGCTGAACTCCAAACTCCAGGCACTCCAAACAGTATTTCCTATGAATGGTTCTTTCGGGGCTTGTTCGACCTGATTGTTAACCTTTCAGGTGGCCTTGCTCCTGAAAGGTTGAGTTAATTGCAGTAATGTTTTCCCATAACTGGTATTGATCTTCAGCCACTTCCACTATGGTGTTTTGAAGCAGGGTAGTGGGGTTTTCTACCTTTCAGGTCTTGTTCGACCTGAAAGGAAAATTGGTTAACCTTTCAGGTGGCCTTGCTCCTGAAAGGTTGAGCTTATTGCAGTTATATTTTCCCATAACTGGTATTGATTTTCAGCCACTTTCCCTATGGCGTTTTAAAGCAGGGTAGTGGGGTTTTCTACCTTTCAGGTCTTGTTCGACCTGAAAGGAAATTATAAGCCCTGATAGGAAACTAAAAAGACCTGAAAAGAAATACCTATTATTACATTCATTCTGATTAAAATCCTTGAAAAGCACGGCTTTCAAGTGATGGTTATCCTTAGTGGTCATGCTTTTATCAAGATATTTATAAATTTAAATAGTTTATATATTATTTATTTTGTATTTTTGACAAGAAATTATATCTGTATATTCATTGCTAATTTAAATTTTCCACCCCAATTTTCTATGAGCACCCCTCCTGAAAAAATACAAAAATCAGCCTCGTTGCAATGTCAAATCCTTGACCGGCTACCCGACATTATTGTTGCGGTAAATCTTAAAGGAATAATCACTTATGTCAATCCTGCATTTGAGACGGTGAGTGGTTATCCCCTGAATGTTATTGAAAACAAACATTTTAGCAAGATGCCCTTTTTCCATTCAAAAGATATACGCCGCTTGAACAAAATTTTTGCAAATATCATCAAAAATAACAAATACCTTCCTTTTGAAATTGAATGGGTACATAAGGATGGCAGCCCACGTTGTTCGGAGGTTCGCATTATTGTACCCGGGAAATTGGCATCTTCTGAAGAGTTTATTGCTATGGCCCGCGATAGGACACAAGAAATGCTTGCTACACGGAAATTGGCAAAGACCATGACTTTACTCGAAATATCCCAGCAGAATGGGCATATCGGTTCATGGGAGTTCGATTTAAAAACCAATGAATTACTTTGGACTGACGAACTTTACCGGATTTACGGTATTGATAGACAAGATAAACCGTCACTCGATAAGTTTTTTGAACTGGTGCATCCCGACGACCTAAAAAGGGTTGAGGCTTTGTGGGATGACCGCCTCTTGCAAGAGCCTTTCGAAAACGACTTCAGGATTGTAACAAACGGGAAAACCAAATGGATTCATTCCTATACAGAGACAATTTACGATGAAAATGGTACTGCCACTAAGGTGTTTGGCACAGAGCAGGATGTTTCGCAGCGAAAATTTTCAGAGTTGAAACTGCAGGAAAGCCAATTAAAATACGAAAGTATTTTTAATTCTGTCAATGACGGGTTGTTTTTCCATGATGCCGCTACCGGTGAGATATTGGATGTAAATGAAGCCGCTTGCGAGATGACTGGCTATACAAGGGAAGAAATACTAAACTCGACGGTGGGGGATATTAGTGCCAACGTGCCTCCCTACTCGCAAGATGAAGCCATAAAATGGATAAAAAAAGCTGCTGCCGGCAGGCCTCAACGCTTTGAGTGGAACATGAAACATAAAAGCGGTCGTCTGTTTTGGGTTGAAATAAACATGAGGTTGATGCAGCTTGATGACAAGAAATGGGTGGTTGTGGCGGCAAGGGATATTGACAATAGAAAACAACTGGAAAAAGATTATCTTAAGCTTGTAAACGAAATAGGGGAAGGCTTTTTTACATGCAACGCAGCCGGAGAGGTAACTTTTGCCAACAGGGCCATGTGTAAGCTTTTTGGTTATAAAAACCCTAATGAGATGGAAGGCCTTCCTTTCTACATAAATATCCCGGCCGAAGCAAAAGAGAAATTCCGGGCCATGTATGCCGGTTTTGTAGCCGATAGAAAATTCCCACCTGAAGTTGAAGTGCCCATCATTAGGACTGACGGAATTTCCCGAATAATCAGTCTCAGGATTTCGCCTGTTTTCGAACAGAATAATTTTATGGGGACAACAGGTTTTGTCATGGATATTACTGAGAGCAAGCATGCCGCACAAAATCTTGCAGACAAAGCCCGTGAACTTGAAGAGTTTAACAATGCGATGATTGATCGTGAAATGCGTGTGATTGAACTGAAAGAGGAAATAAACCTACTCTGCAAACAAATGAACCTGCCTGCCCGTTATGCCGTCGTTTGGGACGATGAGAAAGATAATGATGTCACCCATACAAAATAATACACCATGAAATATCTGAATGCTCCTTATATCAGCCGAATCGGAATCAAACTCCTGTTTTGGTTTATTGTGATTTCAATGGTGCCGCTAAGCGTGATCGGTGTGATTACATATTCATACTATCAGAAAACATTGAAAGAGAAGAGCCTTGAGGAATTTTACCATATAGCCGGGCTAAAAGAGAGGCAGATAGTTCGTTATTTTGCTGAACATAAAAAGGATCTCAATATGATTGCGCATAGCCATGACATGGTAGAAGCAATTGTTTATTTTGAAAATGTAAAAGATAATCACAAGACCAAATCGAGCCAATTCCGGATGGATGAAACACATCCCAATACTTTTCACAAGACCCTTCAGTATTATGCATCAACCTTTGGATATTCCGATATACTCCTCCTCGACAAACATGGCAACATTGTCTACTCACTAAAACAGAATGATCATTTGTATGCCAATTTATTCAATAAAAAAAGCGGTCACCCGGAACTTGAGCGTCTTTTTGATGAAGTAGTTAAGACTAAAAAATCTCTTTTATCAAAGTACCGCCACTACGATGGGTCTAAGCAAGCAAGTTCTTTCCTTATGGCCCCCATATTTCGTGGGCAGGCTTTTATGGGGGTGGTTATGGTCAGGTTAAAAGTCGAGGACCTGTTTAACCTCGTAAAGGATGTTACAAATCTCGGTAAAACCGGGGAAGTGTTGATTGGCGAAAGGGATTCAAATAGAGTGGTCTTTATCTGCCCCCTTCGTTTTGATGAGAATGCCGCTTTCAAAAGGAGCGTGACTATCGGTTCGGATACAGCACTGCCCATTCAGTATGCCACGGCAGGGAAAAGCGGTTCGGGCTTTTCAGTAGATTACCGGGGCAAGAATGTATTTGCTGTTTGGGAACATATACCCTTGTTGAACTGGGGATTGGTAGTTAAAAAAGATAAAAAGGAGCTCTTTTTACCTGTTGACCGGATGAAAAAGAAGGTACTCCTTCTTTTATTCATCTTTTTTCCCGCAATTATTGTACTATCCTTCTATTTAGCATATAAATTTTCAAAGCCTGTTAAAGCACTTCAGCTTGCCATTAAAAAGGTGGCAAAGGGTGACTTAAGTCAGCGTGTTATTTCGAAAAGTAAGGATGAGATTGGGATGTTGGCAAGGGAATTTAATGAAATGACCGTTAATTTTAAAACCATAACTGCCTCAAGAGATGCACTTAACGATGAAATTAAGCAACGTAAAGAAGCCGAAGAGCAGAATAAAATATTGCTAAAGGCAATTGAACAAAACCCCGTTGCGGTAATGATTACCGATAAGGAAGGGCTGATTAGGTATGTGAATAAAAAATTTGAATTGGATACGGGTTATAGCTCCCCGGAAGTAATTGGTAAAAACCCTAATATCATCAGCAGCGGATTAATGCCCTCTTCATTTTATACTGAAATGTGGGCCACTCTTTTAAACAAAAAAGCGTGGAAGGGGGAAATTCAAAACAAAAAAAAGGATGGGAGGCTCCTTTGGCATTCTGTATCCATATCCCCTATATTGAACGATGCGGGTGAGATAACCCATTTTGTCTCAGTCCAGGAAGATATCACGGAAAGGAAAAAATGGCAGGAAGACATGGAGGTCAATGCCACGCATTTGGAAAAATCGCGCAAAGCCGCTTTAAGCCTTATGCAGGATGCCAATAAACAAAAACGTTTAGCTGAAATTGCATTGCAAAAGCTGGAAGCGTCACAGTTCGAACTACAGAACCTGGCCAATATTGTTCATTCATCCGAAGCGATCATTATCAGCAAAGACATGAAGGGTATTATTCAAAGCTGGAACAAGGGTGCCGAGCTAAACTATGGATATACTGCTGACGAAATAATCGGGAAACCTGTTTCGATACTGTTACCAAAGGATATGACTGACGAAGGGCCATTACTGATTTCAAAAATAAAGGATGGTGAAACAGTAGAAAGGTATGAAACACGCCGTATGCGAAAAGACGGCAGGATCATCGATGTTTCCCTAAAGCTTTCACCCATTAGAGATTTAAACCGAAAAGTTGTTGGTGTTTCAGTTATTGGACAGAATATCACTGATTTGAAAGAAACCGAGCGTGCCTTAAAAGAGAGCGAAGAAAAGACCCTTCTCCTGCTGAATTCAGCTGCCGAGGCCATCTATGGCATTGATTTGAATGGGAATTGTACATTTTTGAATAATTCATGCCTGCGTATGCTTGGTTATGAGCAGGAAAGCGATTTGATAGGGAATAACATGCATGAAATGATACATGGCCGCTATGTTGACGGGAAGCATTTCCCAGTGGAAAAATGCAGGATTTATCAGACATTAAAACAGGGAAAAGAAATACATGTGGACGATGAAGTGTTTTGGAAAGCCGATGGCAGTAATTTTCCTGTAGAATATTGGTCGTACCCCCAAATACATAATGGCAAAGTAGTAGGCGCTGTGGTTACGTTTATTGATATCACCGAAAGGAAATTTAGAGAACAGCGATTAAATGAGGAAGTAAAGATAGCCGAAGAAGCCACCCGAAGCAAGAGCCTTTTTTTGGCCAATATGAGCCACGAAATCCGCACCCCCATGAACGCCATCCTCGGATTTACCGAAATCCTTTTAAGGAGAGCAAGCGACCCGATACAAAAAGACTATATAGAATCTATGCAGAGTAGTGGCAAGGCTTTACTCAATCTGATAAACGACTTACTGGATTTTTCAAAGGCAGAGGCCGGAAAAATGGAAATAAACATGCAAGCAGTTGATATCAGGTATCTTGTGAGCGATATTGAAAGTATTTTTCGCTTGAAAGCCCACCAAAAAAACCTGGACTTTATTATCTCCATTGCTCCTGAAGTCCCCGATGCTTTATACCTCGATGAACTCAAAATAAGGCAAATATTGCTCAACCTTACCAGCAACGCCATTAAGTTTACGGAAAAGGGTTTTGTGAAAATCAGTATTAAGGCCGAAAGCATTGGCAATGAAACAGCCGATTTGCTCCTTGAGGTAGCAGATAGCGGAAAAGGCATTCCTCCCGAATTTCATGAGAAGATTTTCAAACTATTTGAGCAGCAAGATTCCACAATCAGTAATAAATATGGGGGTACTGGCCTGGGCCTTGCAATTACCATGCAAATTGTACGATTGATGGACGGGTATATCGAACTGAAAAGTGAAGAAGGCAAAGGGAGTACTTTCATGATCCATTTACCCGGTATTAGGCTTGCCGGAGAAAAAACAGAAAAGAAAGCTTTGAAAGCGATTGATCCTGAAATTCATTTTTCTGAACCGGCTACGCTGCTCATCGTGGACGATACGCCCGGCAACCGCGTTGTGTTAAAGGCTTTGCTGGAAGACTATCCGTTTACGTTCCTTGAAGCAGAAAACGGGCAGCAGGCCTTAGAAATCATGGAGCATAACCCGGTTGATTTAGTATTTATGGACATCCGGATGCCCGTAATGAATGGCATTGAAGCCATCAAAATAATTCGTGAACATGCCGAATGGTCGCATATCCCGGTGATTGCCCTTACGGCCTCTTCCACTAAGGGTAAAGGAAAAGAAATCAAAAAGGAAGGTTTTAACGCTTTTGTTCGTAAACCTGCTACCATGAATGACCTTGTAAGCGTTTTACGTAGCCATTTGAAATATGAGCTTAAGGATAAAACAAAAACCGGGCAGGTAGCGCTTACTGCAAAAGCACTGGAGCAATTTCCCCAACTGATGGCCGATTTGAATGACAAAATAACTCCTTTGCAACAAAGCTTGGCGACAGGTATCCGTCCACGGCAAAAAGTAAGGGAAATGGGGAAGTTATTGGTTGAAATAGGAAGGGCTTATCATACGGAGGCCATACAACGTTATGGCGAAGAACTTTTAGCGGCCTCTGAACATTTTTTGTTGGAAAAAGAAAAAGAAATGATTGTGAATTTTAGTAACTTTGTGGAACAGCTCAATTTATATTATCATGAAAAACGAAAATAAAGACGGGGCCACTATTCTCATTGTGGACGACAATCCGAGTAATGTGGAGATTGCCGCTTCCCTTCTTTCGGGTGAGCAATATAATGTTGAATTTGCCCTTAGCGGCGAGGAAGCCTTGCAATGGGTTTCGCTGGCATCTTTCGATTTGATTTTAATGGATATAATGATGCCCGGTCTGGATGGTTACGAAACCTCTCAACGGATAAAAGAAGTAGAAGCTTATAAAGATGTACCCATCATCTTTCTTACCGCCAAAACAGATACTGAAAGTCTGAACAAAGCCTTTGACGCAGGTGGCGTGGATTATTTAACCAAGCCCTTCCGTCCCGAGGAGTTACTGGCCCGTGTGGCCACCCATGTGGCACTCAAAAAAAGCAAGGAAGCCTTGAATGAGTGGAATCAACAATTGGAAGAAAAGGTAAAAGCAAGAACAAAGGAACTGGAGGCCTCCAATGCCAAACTCGCCATAGCTGTGAAAGACCTCGAAAAGCTCGATTTTGCTAAAACCGAATTCCTACACATGGTCAGCCATGAAATCCGTACTCCTCTAAATGGGATTTTGGGTGGGGTGGAACTGATGAAAATGAGCGAACTTCCTCAGGAGGTTTTGGAATACCTTGCTATGCTGGACCAGTCGACCAAAAGGTTGGAACGGTTTTCGCTACAGGCATTAGAAATCTCAAACCTCAATGTCAATGGGGCATCGGTTTTCTCAAAGATTGAATTTTCTTTGCCCTCCTTTATTGAAAGTTTTATGCAGGAGTTCACCGAAAAGAACCCCCGGGCAAAGTCAAGGCTGGTCTTGCAAAAAACAGACCCTGAAATCACAATTGAAGCAGATGTCAATTATTTGCGAAAGGCCCTGGAAATAGTTACAGACAATGCCCTTGTCTATTCTCCTGATGACCAGCCGGTTGAAATTAGTATTGACCGTGAAGGAGGCAGGGCGATTTGTACAGTGCGTGACCATGGAGAAGGTTTTCCTTCTGCCATACTCGAAAAAAGCCTGCTTAAGTTTAACACAGGTATGGAACATCAGGATCAGCATACCGGACTGAACCTACATTTTGCCCGTACCATCATGCAACATCATAATTGTGAATTTTATCTTTCCAACCATCCGGATGGTGGGGGAGTGGTGACCTTTAAATTTCCGAAAAATAGTTAACCTTTCAGGTGGCCTTGCTCCTGAAAGGAAAATTGGTTAACCTTTCAGGTGGGCTTGCTCCTGAAAGGTTGAGCTTCTCACTCCTTTAGCGCGAGTCTGAAGCAAGGCCAAAAGCGAAGGGACTCGCGGTGGCTGATTAAAGAGGCTTTGGGTTTAATTCGTCATTCTTAATTTTTCATTTTTCTTTGTGCCACGCACCGACTCCCCGTCAGACTCGCGCAGGCTGAGGGTGACCTTTCAAGTCGGGCGGG
>CAJXKB010000024.1 GCA_913055825.1 uncultured Bacteroidota bacterium | reverse complement strand
GCCAACAAGTTTCCCCAATTCTTCCTGGGTCAGGTGCTTTTCTATTCTGGCTTTTCTTATGGCTTCGCTAAGTAATTCCAGTTTGAGTTCTTGTTCAAACTGATCTCGTTTTGGGGTTCCTTTTTTCCCAATGTATTTGTCGGTAACTTTATCTAATGAATACGTTTTCATGGCTATGTATTTTTTATAGTTTTTCAAAATATTTTTTCATTAATTCTTTAGCTTTCAATATTTCTTTCGTCGGCGTTTTCTGTGTTTTCTTGATTATTCCATGAGTTGCTACAACCAATGTCTTTGTTTCCTTTGTTTTGTCCCAAAATGCAAATAACCTGTATTGTTTTTTGTTGTAAAGTGTTCTGAATTCCCATATTTCATTCGTTAACTTTTTAAATAATTTCGGATCATTTGATTTTCGAGCTTTATGAATGTTGAAAATGATTTTGTCACGTGCTTTTTCTTCAACGTTTTCAAAGAAGTCAATGACGTCTTGCAAAAAATCAACTTCAAATCTGTTTTCCATTAGAAATATTTTCAATGTTCAACAAAGATACATGTTTCCTTATTAGGAAACACATGTCGTGTAAAATATTTTCTCATTTTTAAGAATTAGCCTTCTTCAACTGGTGCATAACTCCTTATATCCGCAAGAGCCTGTCTGCTGCAAGCTCAAATAGCACGCCACTATTGACAATGCTCGCTTCCCAATATTGACGCACTATTCAAGCTTTCGCTACGAAACACCCTTGCGGATATAGGGTATTCTACAAAAGTTATATGCTACTTCTCAAACCAGCTACCCATTAGCCCATTTAAAAGCCACTATGTTCGGTACGCCGGATAATTTCGTTTTGCAGCTCCTCACCCAGATCGTTAAAATAATCGCTGTAACCTGCCACACGTACAATCAGATCTTTGTGGTTTTCAGGATGTTTTTGGGCATCACGTAAAGTGTCGGCGGTAACCACATTAAACTGAATATGATGCCCATCCATGCGGAAGTATGTCCTGATGAGGGCAACGAGTGCATCCAGCCCTTTTTCATCATCCAGCAGCGATGGATTAAATTTCTGGTTCAACAATGTTCCCCCTGTTTTCAAGTGATCTATTTTTGCTGCTGAGCGAATTACTGCCGATGGCCCTTTACGGTCAGCACCCTGAAAAGGAGAAATCCCCTCCGAAAGTGGTTTTCCGGCTTTCCTTCCGTCCAATGAAGCCCCCACGACACTACCAAAATAGACATGCGAAGTGGTAGGCAACATGTTAATTCGGAAATATCCGCCTTTGGTGGTAGGCCGTCCGTTTACGCTTTCATAAAACAAATTGAAAATCAGCACCGCCTGTTCATCGGCATAATCGTCATCATTACCATATTTGGGCGTATGATTTAACAAATCGTTGCGTAAAACCTCATCGCCTTCAAAATCGCGTAAAGCGGCTTCCAACAATTCATTAAGCGTGTATTTTTTTTGATCGAAAACATTGTATTTAACGGATGTCAGCACATCGGTCAATGTCCCCAATCCCACGCCCTGAATATAACTGGTGTTGTAACGCGCGCCGCCATCGTTATAATCCTTTCCGTTGGCAATACAATCATCGATTACCAACGACAAAAAAGGGACAGGGATATTTTCGGCAATAATACGGTCAATGAGGTTGTTTCCCTTTATTTTAAGATCGATAAAATACTGCAACTGCTTTTGAAAAGCAGCCATCATATTTTCAAAAGTTGTGAATTCAGCCGGGTTTCCGGTTTTCAGGCCAATTTTCTTTCCGGTCACCGGATCTGTACCGTTGTTCAAAGTAATTTCGAACACTTTGGGCAGATTAAAATAGCCGGTAAGGATGTAGCTTTCAGTACCAAAAGCACCGGTTTCCACGCAACCGCTGGCACCGCCATTGCGGGCATCTTCAAGACTTTTACCCTGCCTCAGCAACTCCTGTACAATGGCGTCCGAATTAAACACCGAAGGCTGTCCAAATCCGGTTCGGATTATGCGGGCAGCACGTTTAATAAAGCGGTCGGGATTTTTCTTACTCACCTGGATCATGGAGCCGGGTTGCAAAATCCGCATCTCTTCAATCACATCCAAAATCAGATAACTCAATGAGTTAACAGCATCACTTCCATCAGCTTTTACCCCACCAAGATTTATCAATGCAAAATCGGTGTAAGTACTGCTTTCTTTAGCCGTTACACCAATTTTTGGCGGAGCCGGATGGTTATTGAATTTCACCCAGAAAGCTTCGAGTAATTCTTTGGCTGTTTCCTGTGTCAGGCTTCCCTCATCAATTTCTTTTTTATAAAAAGGAAACAGATGCTGGTCGAGCCGCCCGGGATTAAAACTATCCCACGGGTTTACCTCGGTGATTACCCCAAGATGGATAAACCAGTAGTGCTGCAATGCTTCATGGAAAGTTTGCGGGGCATGGGCAGGAACCCGTTCACAAATGGCAACCATTTTCAAAAGTTCTGCTTTTCGTCCGGGATTTGTTTCCTCCCCGGCCCGTTTTTTTAATGCTGCGGCATATCGTTTCGCGAAAGCTATAATAGCATCGGCTGCAATATCCATGGCTTTCAATTCTTCCCTTTTGGCATAAGCTTTCGAATCGTTAAAAAAATCCAAACGATCAACAGCTACAGCTATTTCAGCTTTTAAATCGAGAAAACCTTTGCGGAACATCTTGTTTCCCAGAACAGTATGCCCCGGCGCCCGCTGTTCCTGAAATTCGGTAAAGACACCTGCCTCATAAGCTGCTTTCCACTCCTTGTTCATTGAAGCAAAGATTTTATCACGGTTAGATTGCCCTTCCCAAAAGGGTATTATTTTATCACGATAAATTTGTTTGGTTTCCTCGTCTACCCTAAACCACACTTTGGGCCTGCTGTCAAGCACTTCCAGGTCGTGAATGGAATGCAGGGTGATTTCGGGGTAAGTGGGCACTGCTTTTGGAGCCGGTCCGCGCTCGCCAACAATCAATTCGCCTTCGTTGATACAGAGACTTTTGTTTTCCAAAATATGTTTGAATGCCAGCGCCCGCCTCACCGGAACTGATACCCTGCGCGAAAGGCTGCTTTGATAAAATTCGGTTATTAGTAAAGCCCTTTCGGCTGAAATACGCGGAACGGCTTCCTGACTTTGTTTCCTTAATTTTTCTATTCTTTTGTTCATCTTTTTCAAATTAAAATTTTGATACAACTTGTTCGACTAAAAAAAGTCGGCTATCCGCCAACACAGGCAATAAAACCAGCCTGTTCAAACAAGTTTTTAACCCTTTCAATTTGTTCAGGTTCCGGTTCGTACGTTCCGTTCATTTTGTATTCCAACCCAAAACGTTTGTATTTATGGCTTCCTATTTTATGGTAGGGTAAAATACTGACAACCGGTTTTTGTTTCAGCCTTTGCAAAAAAGCAAGCATTTTCAGCAGGTTTTCTTCCTGATCGTTCATATCCGGAATCAGTGGATAACGAATCCATATCTTCTTTCCTTCAGCATCCAGCCGCCGGATATTTTCAAGAATGAGTACATTGGTCACACCTGTGTATTTTTTGTGTAACCTGTCATCCATCTGTTTCAGATCAATCATAAACAAATCGGTAAATTCAGCAATATGTTGCAGTTTTTCTTTTGAAACATAAGCTGTTGTGTCGACACATGTATGAATTTCGTGGCTTTTACACCTTTTTAAAGCCTCCAGCATAAAATCGAATTGCAGCAAAGGCTCGCCGCCTGAGAAAGTTACGCCACCTCCCGATTCTTCAAAAAGCAAAGTGTCTTTTTCTATTTCTTTCATCAAATCCTGAACATTGATTTTCCGGCCAACGGTTTCCTGTTCAGCCACCACATGGCCATCTATCTTTTCCTCTTTACGAAAAGAGAAAGGCTCGCTACCCCGGCTCTCCGGGTTGTGGCACCACCAACATGAAAGCGGGCAACCTTTCAGAAATACTGTTTGCCTGACGCCGGGGCCATCGTGCAATGCATAATGCTTGATATCAAAAATAATTCCTTCCATCACAAGGATATTAAACGGGTTAATAAAACGGAAAACGAATTGGGGAAGGAAAAGAATCAGAAAATCCAGCATTCAAACAAGCATTTGCCTGCTTGATGTGAAATGGGATTGTATGTCGCGGTTTGTCGCATGATTATCTGATTTTCAAAAGCAAAGATAATGCAAAACATTAACTAAAGTCAAGATAAAAAGATTTAGCACGCTCCTGCATAACCAGGATAGTTGATGTTTCGGATAAAACTCCCTACTTTTACAAAAATTACCGGTTAGAGATTTATGAAACTCAATCAAAAATATTTACAAGGGCTTGAGTGGCTTCAAACAATAGTTGTTTCATTTTTTGCCGCTCTGTTTGCATGGTATCTCATCCGGTTTTTAACAGGGCTCACCACATTATATTTCAGTTACGATTTAAATATCGGGGCAAAACTATTACTATCCGGCGTTGATTTCCTTAGCCCGCCTCATTCCCCGGTTTGGACCCGCGATGCCATTATCAGTGTTTATTTGTCAGGGCCGATCATGAATTTCATACTGGGCATAAGTTTTTTTGTGGTTTATACTTTTATTCCGCGTAAAACACAATCATTTTCATTTTTTATGTTGTGGGTCATGGTATTTTCGTTTACACGGATGTTTGCTACTTTTGTAGAGAATGCCATTCAACGTACGGGTGTTTATCGAGTTTCGCAATTGATGCATATCGGAGATGTGATATTAGTGGTTAGCGTGATTATTGCCCTTTATTTTCTTTATATGACCGGCTTAAGTATTGGTAAACTTATCATGCTGGGTATTAACCCCCGCAATGTTCATGAGGATCATATCAAAACCAATTATTTTCTCTTTGCTTTTGTCATTCCCTGGCTCATGGTTTTTGGTTTTTGTTTCAACGAAACCCGGTTCAACCTACAGATGATCTATCTGCTTGGCTTCGTCATTTTAATTACGTTTTTATGGACAAAAGGGCCTGAAAATCGTGGTTTTAAGTTAAAAACACTACCACCTTTTCAGCGAATAGATGCCGTGAGCACCTTTTTGTTCTTTGTAGGTTTTCTTTTGCTTCGCCAGTTTTTAGCTTCAGGGATTACCTTAGGATAAATTTATACCTGGCTCAAAATCAAATTTTGATTTTACACTAAAAATATTAGTAATTTTGCAGCCATCATGGATATGGATAAATTTAAACAGGATTTAGACGAACTTTTCCGGCTTTTTAACAAGCTTATGGAAAAGCAAGAGCATTCGATGGATGAAATCCCCGGCCTCAGCAAAGCCATGCTGGAACAATTTAAATTTTTCTTCAGCAATTACGCAACCATGAAAGATCAAATAGCCTATCAATTGCAAGGCCAGTTTGGCGATGGTGTTAAAGATATGGTAGAAGGCTTAATTAAACAACTTCGGGAAGAACTGGGAGAATCTGAATTTGAAATTATTTCCGAAACGGAAAATACAGGCGTAAGCCATCAAATCCCACCACAACCTGCTGATCCTGCCAAAGAAATCGCCGAAATTGATGAGATGCTCAAAAACCCGAACCTGAGCCAGGAAGAAATTGACGCTTTACTGGACAGGCGGTCACAATTGGCTTAATCCCCAACCTACATCTTATGCTGAACAAAATAAAAGCCCTGATTCACAATTATTTTCACACGAAGAAGCCTTTTACCATTATAACCGATTTCCTATTTGTTCTTTTTATTTTGCTTTTACTAATTCCCGGTACCCGTACACAAGTTGCCGCCGTTTTTATCCGGGTAACGTCTTTACCCCCGTCAGAGCTGTCCCAATCGCAGCAATATCCCATCAGCAAAGAAACCAAGCAATGGGTGATAACCGATAAGGAAGGTCAGAACCATGTTTTTGGCCAGCTACTTGGCAAACCGGTTTTTGTAAACCTCTGGGCTACATGGTGCCCGCCATGTATTGCCGAACTACCCGGCATCAGCGACCTGTATGAAAAATATAAAGATCGTGTTAATTTCGTGTTGCTCAGCGATGAAAGTCCCGCAAAAATAAAAGCCTTTATCCTGAAACATCAATACCAAAATATGCCCTTCTATCGTTATAGTTCTGTTCCGCCCGATTTTAGTACCCGTAGCATCCCCACTACTTTTATTATATCAAAAGAAGGAAAAGTGGTACTGAGCAAAAAAGGGGCTGCCCGCTGGCAATCAGGAAAGGTACAAAAATTGCTCAACAACTTATTGTCGGGGCAAAATTAGGAACAGGAATTGTTATATCTTTGTAGAAACATTTAAAATTTAATTGAATGAAACGTTTTTTTATAGGTGCACTTTTACTTCTTCTGTTTATACCCACACAGAAAACTAATGCACAAGTACTTAGCGAAAGCGCAAAAAGAAAAGTAACGGTAGGGATCGACTTATTCAGTGATTTTTGGACCGGTGTCCCTTCTACTGTAAATGCACGCGTGTTAAACCAGGCCACCAATGTGTTCCTCACGTATAATATTGCCGTAGGAAAAAGCAAATACACCACCTTTGGTATTGGCTTAGGTGTGGGAAGTCATAATTTAAACCTAAAAGACGGTAAAATTTCTGATATTAAGGCTAGTGATATTCAACTTGTTCCGGCTGACACAAGCCTAATCAAAAGAGATAAAATATCACTTTCTTATCTTGAATTACCGTTGGAATTAAAATTTAGGGGAAAGAAAGGTTTTAAATTCAGCATCGGCTTAAAAATAGGCTATTTGATAGGAAGCAAAGAAAAGTATATTGGCGCTTTAACAGCCGGTGGCCCACAGTATAACATAAAAAGTAAAAATATCAGCCAGTTGAACACTTTCAATTACAGCCCGATTATTAGAATCGGATATAAATCATTTAACCTGTTTGCCTCTTATCAACTTGTGTCGATGTTTAAAACCGGTCATGGTCCCGAATTACACCCTATCTCGGTAGGTATCACACTGACGCCATTCTAAAAAAAGAAAGTCTTTTACGACTATAACCTATAAAAATAAAAACAGTCCCAACATCACCACGAATCCTAGTAGAAAGCCAAGGTTTATCTGTGTTTGGTTATGTGCCCGGCATTGAATGCGGGCAAATCCGACGAGGCCTGAACTGAAAACCACTAGAAAAAGCCAAAAATAAAAAGTCTGATGAAACTGAAAGCTCATCCCCGTAAGGGCTGCTACAAACCCTCCCCAGGCTGTAAGGTGTAAACTTATTTTATAAAAATAATTAATTACGATTCCCAGCAGCACCAGCACGGTAGAGCCCAGTAGAAAAAGTTTGAAAACAGGAAAAACCGGCATTCGTTTTAAAGCATAAAAAGTAAGAAAATAAAATACCGCCACGCCAATCATAGGAATTGTACGTTCTTCGCGACCATGTACGTATAGATTTTTAATCATTTTCATTGCCCACAACAAAAGGGCAAACAATACCGGCATTAAAAAAGTAGTTGAAAATACAAAAGCCAGCATCAACACTTTGTATTTGTCAGGCACAAGCATCACTTCCGGAAGTTTAAGCTGATAAAGTATCAGCAAAAAATAGACGGGGACCAAAAGCGGATGAAAAATAAAGGAAAACAGGCGGGCGATTATTTTACTCATAATCAACAAATTAATAACTCAGCTCTTTTCGCAAACGGGCTACGGGAATACCCAATTGTTCACGGTATTTTGCAATGGTCCGGCGAGCAATTGGATAGCCCTTTTCTTTTAATAATTGAGTGAGCTGATCGTCGGTATAAGGCTTTGTTTTATCTTCGGAGGCAATTAAATCTTTCAGGAGCGTCTTAATTTCACGTGTAGAAACTTCGTCGCCGTTTTCTTTCTGCATCGACTCGCTAAAAAAGCTTTTCAACAGAAAAGTACCAAAAGGAGTCTGAACATATTTACTGTTGGCTACCCTCGATATAGTAGAAATATCCATGCCAACCACATCGGCAATATTTTTTAAGATCATGGGCCTCAGTTTGGTTTCATCACCACTGAGAAAGTATTCTCTCTGATAATCCATAATGGCCTTCATGGTGATATACAACGTATTTTGACGCTGTTTTATGGCTTCAATAAACCATTTAGCCGAATCAACTTTGTTTTTTATAAACGTAAAAGCCTCCTTGTCCGATTTGCTCTTTTTACCATTCGCAAGTTGGTTTAACATATGCGAATAGGTGTTGCTCACGTGAAGCTCGGGTGTATTCCATGTATTTAACGAAAGTTCCAGTTCGCCATTGTGGTTGGTGATAGTAAAATCAGGAATGATATAATGGTTATTTCGTGCAGTTTCTCCGAGTGAATTTCCGGGTTTGGGATTTAAGGTTAATATCACCTCCATGGCTTCTTTCAGCTGGTCTTCGGTAATGTTGGCCCTTTTCATTATTTTTTGATAATGCTTTTTGGTAAACTCATTAAAATAGCGTTTAATAATTTTTAAAGCGAGTGTAACGGCTTCTGAACTATCTCCCTTATATTTATTTTGAAGCTGGATCAGCAGGCATTCCTGCAAATTGCGTGCCCCCACCCCTGCAGGATCAAATTCCTGGATTAATTTCAACACGCGCTCTACTTCCTCCTTTTTGACTGTGAGGTTATGCATGAAGGCGAGGTCATCTACCATAGAATCAGTTGAACGTTGCAAATAACCCGAATCGTCAATATTTCCGATAATATATAAGCCAATTTTATAATGATGCTCATCGAGGTGACGCATACCGAGTTGCTGTTGTAACAGTTCATGAAAAGTCAAGCCCGAAGAAATGGGAATTTCCCTTCTTTCTTCATCCTTGCTGTGATTGTTGATCTGGAGTTTATATTCAGGAATTTCATCTTCACTTTTATAATAATCGTCAATATCGAAATCGTCCTGTCTCTCGTCAGAAGTATCTGTTCCCTCATTGGCAAAATCGTCAGAAGTATCATTATTATCCTGAAAATCCTGCTCATCATCCTTTCCGTCCAATTCATCCAATTCCAACGCCGGATTATCTTCAATTTCCTGTTTAATACGCTGCTCCAGTTCAATGGTGGGCACCTGCAAAAGTTTCATCAGCAAAATTTGCTGAGGAGAAAGCTTTTGCAAAAGTTTTTGTTGTAACCGTTGTTTTAACATTTACCCATCATTTTATTTTTATTGGTTTTTTTACAAATGTAACAACATTTTTATTCTGGCACGATTTTAGCAATTGAAAAATAATCATTTGTTTTCACCATTACAATATGCAAGTTATCAATATCATACCTGCTATTTGGATTCCTAATGTGAAATCGAGTAGGTAAGGGGATTACTCCCCCGCCCTCTCACACCACCAAGCATGCTCTCGCACTTGGCGGTTTCAGTTAATAGGTTAACTTCTTGTAATTTAATGACATACTAAAAAAAGCAGAATTTCCAACTAAGCCCTGCTTTTGCAATAATATTGATTTTCTTTAATAATTAATCCATAATCAGCATAGCATCACCATAGGTGAAAAACTGATATTTTTCTTTGATGGCCAAGCGATAAATATCAAAAGCAAAATCGTAGCCGAGGTAAGCGCAAACCATCATAAACATAGGCGAATACGGCAAATGAAAGTTAGTAATAAGAGCATTGGCCGTTTTAAATTCGTAAGGCGGAAAGATGAATTTATTGGTCCAGCCTTCAAAAGGTTTGATTTTCCCGGTGATGGATACTGCCGATTCAAGTGCTTTCATACTGGTGGTACCCACTGCACACACCCTGTGTTTATTTTCCCAGGCTTTATTAATAATATTAGCGGCTTCAGGTTTGATAATCATCTCTTCAGAATCCACTTTATGTTTGGTAAGGTCCTCCACTTCGATGCCCCTAAAGTTTCCCAAACCGGTATGCAAGGTAATTTCTGCAAAGTTAACACCAAGAATTTCAAGACGTTTCATTAACTCCCTTGAAAAATGAAGTCCGGCAGTAGGTGCTGCCACGGCACCTTCGTATTTGGCGTAAATAGTCTGAAAACGTTCTTCGTCTTCGGGTTCAACTTTGCGTTCATGGATTTTTGGCAAGGGAGTTTCCCCGAGTCTTTTCAGCGTAGCTTTAAATTCATCATACGAGCCGTCAAACAGGAACCTGATAGTACGGCCACGTGAGGTAGTGTTGTCGATAACCTCAGCCACAAGGGTTTCTTCTTCACCAAAATAGAGTTTATTTCCAATTCTGATTTTACGTGCCGGGTCAACTAACACATCCCACAGCCGGCTTTCTTTGTTTAACTCACGAAGCAAAAAAACTTCGATTTTGGCTCCTGTTTTTTCCTTTTCACCGTATAAACGTGCCGGGAAAACTTTGGTGTTGTTAATAACAAAAGCATCGCCATCAGAAAAAAAGTCGAGTATATCATTAAATTTTTTGTGTTCTATAGTATGGTCCTTGCGATGAACCACCATCATTCGGCCTTCATCACGATTCTGAGGGGGGTATTTTGCAATTAATTCTTTGGGTAAGTCAAATTTAAATTGTGATAATTTCATGGTATATTTTGCTTTAGTTCTTAAAATCCTAATTCCGTTTACCTTGTTTTTAAAAGCTGGCAAAGGTAACAATTTTCAGGGGGCTTGTCAAGTAAAACTAAGGTGTAGTTTTGTGAACGCCAACCAATTAGTTTTAGGATTAATTTTTACGGACAATCAACAGCCTGTTTGTCGTAATACTTCAGCTTTAAAAGATTCCAGTTCCCAAGCTGTATTTAATGAATAATCACCAATTTGTGTACGTTTTAGCGCCGTCAGGTAAGCGCCGTTGTGCACACTTTTGCCAAAGTCGCGAACCAACGACCGGATGTAGGTTCCTTTGCTGCATTTTACATAAAAATCGAGTACCGGAGGTTTATAATTCAATAGACTAAATTCGTAAACAGTTACTTTTCGAGCTTTTAAGGCTACTCCTTCTTTTCTCCTTGCCAACTTGTAGGCACGTTCACCCTTAATTTTTATAGCTGAGTAAAGTGGTGGGATTTGTTCAATTTCCCCAACAAATTTCCGGCTGGCATCAAGTAGCAGATCTTCTGTAAGTCCGCTTATGTCGAATTGGTGATCCGGCTTGGTCTCTTTGTCGAACGATGGCGTTGTGGCACCCAACTGCATTTGTCCCACGTAAACTTTTGGCATCCCCTGAAACGAGTCAATCTGCTTTGTCATTTTGCCGGTACAAATAATCAGCAGGCCGGTGGCCATGGGGTCAAGCGTTCCGGCATGACCAACCTTTAATTTTTTTATTTTATACACTTTACAAAGAAAAGAGCGGATATGGTTCACCACATCAAATGACGTCCAGCCCAATGGTTTATCCATTAATAATACTTCTCCTTCAGGGAAATTAAAATTCATCAGCTAATGGCTAAATTAACACCCAGGGCATACAAAATAAAAATGGTTAGGCCAACCGCAATCCGGTAATAACCAAACACTTTAAACCCATGGTTTGTGAGGAAATGAATAAAAGATTTTATGGCAAAAAGTGCCACAATAAAAGCCACAATATTTCCAAAAAGTAAAATCCAGATGTTGTCGGCATTGATCACCTGATGATTTTTCATATAACTTTCGAGCAATTTATAGCCTGAGGCGGCAAACATAGTAGGGACAGCGAGGAAGAATGAAAATTCAGCTGCCGTTTTTTTATTCAGTTTTTGGGTCATGCCACCAATGATAGTTGCTGCCGAGCGGGAAGTTCCGGGAATCATGGCAAGTACCTGATAAAACCCGATAATCAACGCTTTTTTATAAGTAACAGTTTGGTCGGCAGAAGGATTTTTAAACCATTTATCCACAAACACCAACACGACACCTCCAATAATAAGCATAGAGGCCACAACATAAACGCTTTCAAGCAGCGCATCAATATAATCGCTCAATAAAAGTCCGAAAAAAGCTGCGGGCAGGAAAGCTATAAACAATTTATAGTAAAATTTAAAGCTCTGAAAAAAGCGTTTCCAGTATAAAACCACCACCGATAAAATGGCGCCAAACTGTATATTAATAATGAAAGCCTGTATAAAATCAGTGCTTTTCATTCCCAAAATTCCTTCGGTAAGTATCATATGCCCGGTGGACGAAACCGGTAAAAATTCAGTAAGCCCTTCTACAATGGAAAGAATAAGTGCGTGAAACCATGTCATAGATAACGGAATTATTGTTGGCTTTTGGGCCGTTTCATAATAGCATACAGCTCAATGGCGTAGCCGGCCAATACCAAAATGGGCGCCAGGGTAAGCCTGCGAAAATCAAAAATTGCAGTACTAAACTGACGCGTTTCATCCGAACCCCCGCCGGTCATCAAAATAAAACCGAGAGCCAGAAATGCCAACCCGATAAACATAAATTTATAGTTTTCACGATTAAACGCCCAACTTAGTTTTTTCCCCTCTTGCTTTTTGGTATGTACTTGTTTTGACATCGGAATAAATTTTCGTCAAAAATACAGGAAAAAGTTTGGTTTGCGGGAAACCATCTGCAAAAATTAAACAGTTTTAAGAAAAAATTTCATTTTTTTCTTGACATTTAAAAAAATAGATTTACTTTTGTCCAATCATTTAAACCAAATGGTTAAACTAAATGGATAAAACAAAAAAAACATCGAATACGGAATATCTGATCCTGGAAGCTGCCAAGACCATCTTTACAAAAAAAGGACTGGAGGGCGCACGCATGCAGGAAATTGCCGATGAAGCAGGTATCAATAAAGCTTTGCTGCATTATTATTTTAGAAGTAAGGAAAAACTTTTTGAACAGATTTTTGAAAAGGCACTGCGTGAAATTTTTGACACTATAAACGCCAGTATTCATCAAGAGCAGGATATCTATGCTTTTATTGCCATATTTACTAAAAAATACATGCACATCATTCGTGAGAACACTTTTATCCCTAATTTTATTTTAAACGAGATCAACCGGAATCCTGAACGTATTCATAATCTGGTCAGGTTTATTCAATTGGATAAACCCGCTTTTATGCAGATGGTTGAAAAGAACATCCAAGAAGGAAAAATGACCCGTGTGGCACCGGAACATCTCTTAATTGATTTGCTGGGTATGTCGATTTTTCCCATTGTTGCCAGGCCACTTGTACATAGTTACCTTTTTAATGAGGATGAAGCCTCGTATCAACGTTTTTTAGACGAGCGCGCCGCTCATATTGTTTCTTTTTTCAAAATTGTCCTTAATCCCAAATCAAAAGAAAACAATCATGAATAGAACCTTTATCATTATCGGCTTACTGCTATTTATTCAGTACACAGGTTTTTCTCAACAACCTGGGATAATCACCCTTGATGAATGCCAACAAAAGGCCGTTGAAAACTTCCCAACCAACAAACAGTTGGGACTCAATCAAACCAAACACAAATTACTCATTGAAAACATTAAAAAGAACTATTTGCCTACCCTCAATTTCAACAGTCAGATTTCATACCAGTCGGATGTTACCAAGGTCCCCTCAGTGCCGGTTCCGGGTTTTAGCATGCCCTCGTTGAGTAACGACTGGTATAAATTTAACCTCGATATTGACCAGCTTATCTGGGATGGCGGACTAACAAAAAAACAGCAGGCCCTCGAAAATTATGATTATAAGATTTCTGACCAAAGCGTAAAAGTAAAATCGTATCAACTTAAACAACAGGTGAATGTTCTTTATTTCAACATGCTATTCTTAAAAGAAAATATAGACGTTCTGCATATTTTGATTGATGATTTAAATGCACGCATCAAAGATGCTGATGCTGCCCTGCAAAACGGGATGCTTTTGCAGTCAGATGTAAATGTATTGAAGGTGAATAAAAAACAGGCGGAGCAACAACTTATCGAAAAACAGGAAGACCTCAAAGGTCTTATGGGTGCCATGCAGGAACTAACTCATTTAAAAATTTCATCGGCAGACCAGCTGCAGGCCCCGGAAATAAAAATTAACAGTTATCAATATGTAAACAATCGGCCCGCATATCGATTACTTAGTCTGCAGCAAAACAAATTCGACGCATTGAAATCGCTTACGGCAGCCAAAAGGATGCCTGTTTTCAAGGCTTTCGGGCAGGCTGGCTACGGCAAGCCGGGTTACGACATGCTTAACCCCGATTTTGACGACTATTATATGGTGGGAATTCGTTTGCACTGGAATATCTACGACTGGGGTCATGTGAAACACGAAAAAGCCATTTTAAATGTGCAGCGTGCTATTGTTAAAACCGAGAAGCAAACCTTCGACCAAAATTTAAAGGCTGATCTCCAACAAAGGAGAGCGGGGATTCAAAAATTTGAAAAACTTCTTACAACCGACCGTGAGATACTTGATTTACAGAAAAGCGTAGTGGAAACCGCTAACCATAAGTTAAAAAACGGAACGATAACACCAACCAATTACCTGATTGAGTTAAACAAACAAATCAGGGCACAATTGAATATGGAAGCCCACAAACTACAGCTCATTTTTGCAAAATATCAATATGTTACAGCAATAGGAAATTTATAAACCTGAAATAAAAAAATAAAATGCGAAAACTCATTATCCTTTTATCAGGCGTTGCTTTTTTAGCCTTAAGCGCTTGCAATCGGAATCAAAACCTTTCGGATGGTTATGGAAATTTTGATGCCCATGCCGAGGTGATTGTTTCAGCCCAAACTATGGGGCAACTGCTTCAATTTAATGTGGAAGAAGGAGACTATCTGAAAACCGGACAGCTGGTCGGTCTTGTGGACACCCTCGACCTGCACTTGAAAAAAGAAGTGTTGATGAAACAGAAAACGGCAGTGGCATCGCAATTGATAAATGTAAAGGCAACCATTATAGTGCAAAAGCAACAGTTGGCCATCAATAAAATTAATCAGCGGAGGATCCAAAACTTATTTAAGAGTCATGCGGCTACGCAAAAACAGTTAGACGATATTAACGGTCTGGTCGATTTAAACCGCAAGCAAATTAAAGCCACGCGTACCCGCGAAATCAGTATCGCCGCCGAGATGAAGAGCATCATGGCCCAGGTAGCTTCGGTAAATGAGACCATAAATAAGTGTCTGATTAAGAACGACGTACCCGGAACAGTTCTGGTAAAATACGCTGAAAAAGGAGAGCTTGCTACTCCCGGAAAACCCTTATATAAAATTGCCAATCTTAAAACCCTTGAGTTAAAGGCTTATGTGAGCGGCAGCGATTTGAACCGTATTAAAATAGGACAACAGGTAAAGGTATATTACGATAAAAACAAAACAGAAAATCGCGAAGTAAACGGACGCATCATCTGGATTTCACCCTTCTCAGAGTTTACCCCCAAAACTATTCAAACCAAAGATGAACGCGTAAATTTGGTGTATGCTGTTAAAATAAAGGTTCCCAACCAAAACGGTGCCATTAAAATAGGCATGCCCGGTGAATTTAAAATTATGGAAAACACTAAATAATGCGAACTTTTTCATTTTGAATTAAAAATTATTTAATTTTATGCAGTTTAATTTTCACAATCAAACAACTTTCATAAATATTAATCACAATTAAACATTATTAAAAATGAGAATTACAAGTATTGCAATCGTATTGATGGGATTGATGTTATCTCCCGTCATGAAAGTTCAGGCCCAGGATGTAAAAGCTGATGATGTAGCAGGTCTCTGGCTTACACAGGACAAAGATTCACATGTACAGATTTACAAAGTCGGCGACAAGTATTTTGGAAAAATTGTATGGCTCGAAACCCCTATTGACAGCATTACCGGGAAACCCAAAGTGGACGATAAAAACGAAGATCCCAACCTGCAATCCCGTCCGATTATGGGGATGAAACTATTAACGGATTTTGTTTTTGATGGTAGCGATCGTTGGGAAGACGGGAAAATTTACGACCCTAAAAAGGGGAAAACGTATAGCTGTTATATGGAGTTCACCAATAATAATAAAAAAGACAAACTGAAAATCAGGGGTTATATCGGTTTTAGCCTTTTAGGCCGTACGGTTTACTGGACACGGATTAAAGAATAAATCCGTCATAAACACTACGGAGAACCGTAGCATTTATTTCAAAATCATTACTATAAAAATTTCATTTCTCCTACGCAAAACAGGAGAGGCCAAGGAAAAGTATGTCTGTAAACATTCACATAGAACACCTCGTTAAAAAGTTTCAAGATGTTGAAGCACTGAAAGATATAAGCTTCGACGTTGAAAAAGGATCGCTGTTTGGCATCATCGGACCTGATGGGGCAGGCAAAACAACTTTGTTCAGAATACTCACCAGTTTAATACTGGCCGATGAGGGTAAAGTAATGGTTGACGGGATTGATGTGGTAAAAGATTATAAAAAATTGCGACAGATTATCGGGTACATGCCGGGCCGTTTTTCGTTGTACATGGATTTAACGGTTGAGGAGAACCTGAATTTTTATGCCCGTATTTTCCACACCAGCCTTTCGGAAAATTATGATTTGATAAAGGATATTTATGAGCAAATAGAACCTTTTAAAAACAGGCGTGCCGGGGATTTGTCGGGCGGCATGAAACAAAAACTGGCATTGTCGTGCGCCCTCATACACAAACCAAAATTGTTGGTTCTTGATGAACCGACTACCGGAGTGGATGCCGTTTCACGAAAAGAGTTCTGGGAACTACTAAAGAAAATGCAGCAGCGGGGAATTACCATTCTGGTATCAACGCCATACATGGACGAGGCAGCCCTGTGCGACCGCGTATCACTCATGCAGACAGGTAACCTACTGAGTGTAAATACCCCACAACAAATTGTGAATAATTTTTTGGGGAACCTGCTTGCTGTAAAAACGAATAATATGTACACGCTTTTGAGTGATTTAGAGAGATTTGACGGTGCCGACAGGGTGTATCGTTTTGGCGAAAGTATTCACCTTGTCAGCCAGCGCCCCATTGATGAAGTGAAACAGAGCCTACGCGACTTCCTCTCAATAAAAGCGTATCAGAAAATTGAAATTGAAAACAAACAACCGGTTATTGAAGATTGTTTTCTGGCCCTAATGGAAAAAACAGGTACTTTATGAGTCAGCGAGAAACCATTATTGAAGTAAAAGACCTGGTGAAAAAGTTTGGCAGTTTCACTGCAAACGACAGGCTGACTTTCGATGTGTACCGGGGTGAAATTTTTGGTTTTTTGGGTGCAAACGGTGCCGGAAAAACCACCGCCATGAAAATATTGAGCGGTTTATCACGGCCAACCTCGGGCAAAGTAATGGTTGCCGGGATTGATGTGAGCCACCATCCCGAAAAGGTGAAGCGAAAAATCGGTTACATGAGCCAGTTTTTTTCATTGTACAACGACATGACTGTAAAGGAAAACTTCCGTTTTTACGGAGGCATATATGGCTTATCGGCAAAAAAGATTCGTGAGCGAACGCAATTTTATCTCGATAAACTCGACATGAAATCTTACGAAAACATGTTGCTGAAAAATATACCCTTGGGATGGAAACAAAAACTGGCTTTTTCGCTGGCCAATATTCACAACCCCGATATCATTTTTCTGGATGAGCCCACGGGAGGTGTTGACCCCATCACCCGGCGGCAGTTTTGGGAATTAATTTATGAGGCAGCCGATCAGGGAACAACGGTGTTTGTAACCACACACTACATGGACGAAGCCGAATATTGTGAACGGGTTTCGATTATGTCGGAAGGGCAAATTAAAGCATTGGGTAAACCGAAAGCATTGAAAGAACAATTCGGGGCAGCAACGATGAACGATGTGTTTTTAAAAATTGCCAGAAACGTGGAATAGGCAACGTAAAATCATGAAATTGAGTAAAACAGATATCTTCAGAATAAACAAATAACAGATAAAAACAATGTGGGCATTTATTAAAAAAGAGTTTTTACATATTTTTCGCGACCCACGGACCATGGTCATTTTGTTTGGCCTGCCCCTGGCCCAGGTGCTGTTATTTGGCTTTGCCATTACCAACGACATCAACAATGCCCACATTGCAATTTTGGATCATTCAAAAGATGTGGTCACACGTGAAATTACACGCAAACTTTTGTCGTCACACTATTTTTTACTGAACCGGTATTTAAAATCGGATGCTGACATTAAGCCGGCCTTTCGAAAAGGCGAGGTGAAAGAAGTTCTGGTTTTTGAAAGGGATTTTGCCCGCAAGCTTCAAAAGGAAGGTGTAGCAAAAGTACAGATTTTGCTTGATGCAACCGAGCCGAATACAGCCAACATCCTGGATGCCTATACCCGGGGAATTATCAACACTTATGTACTGCAAAGAATGAAGCAGTCGGCGGCCATTCCCATCAGTATTGGCGTACAAAACAAAATGTTGTACAATCCACAGCTAAAAAGCGTATATATGTTTGTACCCGGGGTAATTACGGTTTTACTGATGTTGGTTTCAGCCATGATGACTTCCATATCCATCACACGCGAAAAAGAGCTGGGCACCATGGAAGCTTTGCTGGCGTCACCGGTGAAGCCTGGTCATATAATCATCGGCAAGGTTGTACCTTATGTGGTACTTTCGTTTATCAACCTGATTTCCATTTTGCTCTTGTCGGTTTTTGTGTTTGGAATGCCGATTCAGGGAAGTATCGGATTGCTGCTTGCCGAAAGCCTGTTGTTTTTAACCATGGCCCTGGCACTCGGTATCCTGATCTCGACTGTGAGTAAAACACAACAGCAAGCAATGTTACTGTCGATGTTTGCACTTATGCTGCCTACGATCCTCCTTTCGGGATTTATTTTCCCTGTTGAGAATATGCCGGTGGTTTTACAGTATTTGAGTGATATCATGCCCAGCCGGTGGTTTATCATTATCCTTAAAAATATTATGCTCAAAGGAGTCGGGATAACCTATTTCTGGAAAGAAACACTGATTATCTTTTCCATGGCTTTACTTTTTATAGGATTGAGTATTAAGAAATTTAGCGTTCGGTTAGAGGAATAATTAAAGACAACAGAGTTGAGAACAATACGTTACATATTACAAAAAGAGTTTATCCAGATATTCCGGGATAAATCCATGCTGCCCATTATTTTTATTATTCCCATTGTACAGTTGCTGGTGCTAAGCTATACCGCTACTTTTGAGATTAAAAATGTCCGTTTTGTGGTGGTTGATCAGGATCACTCTTCCGAATCGCGAAAGCTGATTGACAAATTTTCCGGCTCTGCTTTTTTTACCGACATGGGCCATTTACCTGATTATAAAGCTGCCGAAAATGCCGTTCAGCATGATGATGCCGATCAAATTATAGTCATTGAACCTGATTTTGAAAAAGACCTTGTAAACGAACATCATGCACAAATTCAACTGGTTACCAATGCCATTAACGGAAGTGCCGCCAGTTTGATGAATGCGTATGCTATTTCAATTATCAACAATTTTAATAAGGAAATCCTTATAAAAAAACTGCCGCTGAAGTTTAAAGGAATGCCCATACAATTGAGTTCATCGTTTTGGTATAATCCCGAACTGGATTATATTACGTATATGGTTCCCGGCATTTTAGTACTGCTCGTTACCATCATTGCCATGTTTTTGTCGTCGATGAATATTGTGAAAGAAAAAGAAATTGGCACAATCGAGCAATTAAATGTTACACCTATTACAAAATTTGAATTTATTGCCGGAAAACTGATCCCGTTCTGGATTATTGCCATGATCGATTTATTGATTGGACTAACACTGGCCCGGTTTGTGTTTGGCATTGTAATCGTAGGCAACCCTTTCCTGCTGTTATTTGTGACTTCGGTTTACCTCGTGCTGGTTTTGGGCATGGGCTTACTGGTATCAACGCTCACCAACACCATGCAGCAGGCCATGTTTATTTCCTGGTTCTTTTTAGTAATTTTTATTTTGATGAGTGGATTGTTCACGCCCATAGAAAGTATGCCTGTTTGGGCACAACAACTAAACGCCATCAATCCGCTGGCTTACTTTATTAAAATTAACCGGATGATTATGCTGAAAGGGTCCGGCTTTGCTGATTTCCAGCGCGATTTCTATATCCTTGCGGCCTATGCGGTTTTAATGTTGGGTTTTGCCACTTTGCGGTATCGAAAACGGGCATAAATTTTCACCCATCAGTTATGCTTTGTGGCTGACGCCGATTAGACAATCGATTTAAAAGCATGAGGATGTGTTTACGCCCGCATCTCCACCTTTGCCAAAAAAGACACGTGCTGTTGCGTAAGGTTAAAACCGCGAATCAGTCCCTGATTTTCATCACTAATTTGAATGCATATGATATCGCCGAGGTAGCACTCGTGATGATAGCTGAATTGTACAAATACGATATTGTTAGATTGATAAATTTCGTAAACGGCATCCGACAACCAGTCAAAATATTTACCGGCGTTGGCATGACCATTCATATCCATATCGGTATAATGTACTTTTAGTTGAAATAAGTCTTTAAATTCGACTTTGGGATTGATACGTTCAACAGGATGTGTAAAGGCTTCACGACCCGAAACATGTTCTCCCAGTCCTTTAATACTATCAAGACGCTGCGGGCGGCGGGTTTTCAAGTGGATAATTGACCATTCGGAAGAGGCCGTACAAATGATATTTCCCTGAGCATCGGTCACTTCAAACTCCCTGATGGCAGTAATAGCTTTGGTTTTGCGAGGCCATGTGGTCAAATGAATTTTCTCTTTCCAGGCAGGCATGCGTTTTATTTCAAGATGAAATTTAAACAACACCCACGATAATAAATCTTTACTCGTGGTTGAGAAACCAAAGCCAAGGTGTTCCGAATGACTCACGGCTGCCTGTAAAAGCATACGGGTTAGTCCGGTAACCGACAGTTGATTATCCATGGTAACATCTTCCCACGAAACCACATGGTTTTCCTGCCAAATGGTTTTTATTTCATGTTTCACTTCTTTTTTTGTCAACATTTCAAATCCTATAAATATTCGTGTGTTAGTGCATCTGCTTCGGCAAGCACTTTGCTAATTTTCTGGCTACTCATTCCTAATTGTTGCAGTAAATGAGTATAATTATTGATATCTCTGCAAAGCACAATCCCTTTTTCCAACAGGAATTGTTTTTCCGATTTTTTTAAAAGGCTTAAACTGGTAAGCGGATGGAGGCCTGAACGGTCGATCCAGTCTTTGAGGCTGTTCCCTTTCGGATAGTCCCACGACACCAACTGCATGCCTGCACATTCGGCAAATTTAGTAGCATCGTCCGAAAAGCGCGTGTTGGTTACCACCATGCCCGTGTAAGTGATGTTGTCATTTTGTTGCGTATTTTGCCAGGCTTTGGAAACATCCAAAAAGCGGGAATGAATGTAAAGGGCCACTTTAACATCGCTCTTTCGTTTTACATCGCTATGATATTTACATTCTACCATAATTTGTTCACTGTCGTTACGTGCCACCACATCTACTTCATGCGTAATGCACACACCCTGGACAACCTGATCAACCAGTGTTGTATACCCTTTGGCATCAAGCAGTTTACCCACAAATTTCTCAAAAGGATAACCCGAGGGCCCCAGTTCAAGCATGGCTTTTTTCAGGCGGTAACGGCCGGCCACATGATGGGAGCGCTTTTTCAGTACCCGGTAAGCCAGCTGGTGAATTTTACGGGTGCTGATACCGTCGTATAAATTTTGCCCCACCAGTTGTAACGCTTCTTCAACCTGTTCGGGCCGGGCTCCAGAATGTTGTAGGGCACTTCTTAACTTGCCGGCATCAAACGGAACTTTTTCGCCATTACTTTTGGTAACCAGTATGTTTTTTTCAGCCATGTCTTTCTTTTTTGGAAGCGTAAATGTAGTAAAATATTGTAGCTTTGCGCCTGCTGCCAAAGCATTAAATTTAGTGAACGGAAATTTGCAACGATGGATATAAAATCATTTCTTGACCAGGATCAAAAAAAAGACTTATTACGCTTATTAACAGCCGGCTCGGTGGACGATGGGAAATCGACGCTCATCGGACGTTTGCTGTTTGACAGTAAAAAAATATATGAAGACCAGCTTTCAGCGCTGAAACGCGACAGTAAGCGTGTTGGACATGCCGGTGAGGAAATTGATTATGCCCTTTTGCTGGATGGCTTGAAAGCCGAGCGTGAACAAGGTATCACCATTGATGTGGCCTATCGCTATTTTTCCACTGCCAAACGGAAATTTATTATTGCCGACACGCCCGGGCACGAGCAATACACCCGGAATATGATTACCGGAGGTTCCACGGCCAACCTCGCTATTTTACTGGCCGATGCACGCAAAGGGGTCATTACCCAAACCAAACGGCACACCTTTTTGGCCTCTCTTTTGGGAATTAAACATATTGTCCTGGCTGTGAACAAAATGGATTTAGTGGACTATCGTGAGGAGGTTTTTGATTCTATTGTGGCCGATTATAAAGATTTTATCACGCAATTAGATGTTCCCGATGTAACTTTTATCCCTATCTCGGCGTTAAAAGGCGACAATGTGGTTGAGCTATCCGATAAAATGCCTTGGTATCACGGCAAAAGCATGCTGGAATTTTTAGAAACTGTGCATGTAAGCAGCGACCGTAATTTTGAGGATTTTCGTTTTCCGGTGCAATACGTTATTCGTCCCGATTTAAAATACCGCGGATTTGCCGGTAAGGTAGCTTCGGGGGTTATCCGTAAAGGTGATGATATAAAAGTATTACCTTCCGGGAAAACTTCAAAAGTGAAAGAAATTACCACTTATGATGGTGAACTCGATTATGCTTTCCCTCCTCAAAGTGTAAGTTTAACATTAGAAGACGAAATTGATATTTCCAGGGGAAACATGCTAATCCATCCCGATAATACACCTCGTATGGATCGCCATTTTGAAGCTATGTTGGTCTGGATGGACGAGAAGCCCATGGGCGCTTACACACAATATTATATCAAACACAATACGCATAGCACCAAGGCCAAGATTGACCAAATCCGTTATCGCGTGGATGTAAACACGCTGGAACATGGTGATATTGACCATTTTGAGCTGAACGAAATAGGACGTGTGGTACTCACCACCACCGAACCGCTCTATTTTGATGCGTATAAAAAAAACCGGCAAACCGGTTCGTTTATACTGATTGATCCCATTACACATAATACGGTGGCTGTGGGGATGATTCTTGATAAAATTGACAGCGACCTACTTCCACACCGAATTACTGACGATCAAAAAGAGATGATTACTAACGGGCGCAGCTTGATAAGCCGGGAAGCCCGCGAAAATATTTACAACCAAAAAGGGATTACTTTATGGATTACCGGCCTTTACGGAAGTGGTAAAAATGAGCTGGCTTTTGTGTTGGAAAAACAATTGATTGAAGCCGGCGCCAAAGTAGTTGTATTAGACGGGAAATCATTGCGTTCGGGCTTATCGAGGGAACTTGATTACAATCCGTCCGACCGGGCCGAACACTTGCGCAGGGTAGCACATATTGCCCGTATATTAAACGACCAGGGTATTATTGCCATTTGTTCGTTTGCCTCCCCAGATGCTGCCATTCGTGAGCAGGTTGCTAAAATTATCGGACAGGAGCGTTTCAATCTCGTTTATATGGATGCCGATGTAGATTATTGCCGTGCCCATGTTGACGACGCTTTATACGAACGTTATGACCGCGATGAAATTAAAAACGTGCCGGGTCTGGATATTCCGTATGAAGTGCCCGTTGATCCGCAACTTCGTTTTTCACCGGTTAACAATGCTGATAACGCAGAAGCTGTTATGCAGTACCTGTTAGAAAACAATATTTTCCCAATACAGTAAAGTCTGCAACCTAATTTACAGATAAACAACACACGAACGCGGTTGTATCACCTTCACGACTTTGCAAGTGGGGAAGACTCACCAGTGGGGAAAACTCCACCCCGGCAAAAGGGAACCATTTGACCCGAAGGAGCAACCTTTATCCCCCGCTGGCGTGGAGTGAGGTGGCTTGGTGCGTTGTGATATTAAACCGCCTGTCAGAACTCCGCTTTGTAGATATTTACGTATCAACCTGTTTTACCCCTTGCGGTTGATATGTTCCTTGAAGCAACTCATTTACCAATATTTCTCCGTGCTTTTGAAACCAAGTCGCAAATTGCACAGCAGGCATTGACCAAATGCCTGCTGTGCCTTTGTTCCGTTTTACTTGCCTGTAGGATTGTTTTAGGCTTGTTGATGAACAAATTATTTTCATCAAATTTCTGTGCGTCAGAACTTCAAGTTTGCTGATGGCTTCTTTTAGTTTTGCAGTCGCCCGCAACACCCTTGCCATTCGCTAATATTTCCTATCAACTCGGCACATACAGGGACTTACACCCTGTTAGATTATTACCAGGCCGACAACATACTAAAACGTTAATTAAAAATATATCGCAATCCGATTTGCATTTGCCATTTGGAGCGCAAAGACACATCATCAACATAAGAGCTCTTCAAATTAGTATCGAACCTGAAATAAGGCACGCCATTGGCATCTACTCCGTTAACCTTGATTGGTGTAGTAGTACGGGCAAATTTCCTTACACCCCAATTTGAGTTGATCATATTTCCGAGGTTTAGGATATCGAGGGTAAATTGTAATTTGTTCTGATTTTTGGTTTTATCCTTATCCATAATCAAATTTTGAATAAAGCGAAAATCTAATTGGCTATACCAAGGTAACATAGCACCATTACGCTCAGCATATTTACCACGACGAGTGCTTAAATATTTATCCTGGTTGATAAAATTATTCAAAGCGGCCCATTGTGCATCGGCATCTGGAGCTGTTGTAGCCACACCATTAGCATCAACAGTTCCAAAATGGATATCGTTTTTATCAGCAGGAACATAAAGCAAGTCATTATTGGAAATAGCATCCTGGTTTAAGTCGCCAGCATATACGTAAGAATAGCGGTTTCCTTTTCCGGCTTCAAAATAGAGTGAAAAGGCTGAGCTAAGACGTCCGTAATTAACTTTATACATTACACTCGAAATTATACGATGTTTCAGGCCATAACGTGACCAGGAAAACATTGACTGATTGGGATTGCCTACTACCGGGTTACGCTGAAACGCATCGGCAGCAATTTCTGCCGGAATAGAAGTGATATCTTTGGAATTGAGATAAGTATAAGCAGCCATAACGTTCAACCCAAAATCCCATGTTTTGGTAATTTTTGCCGTTACATCGTACTGATACCCTTTTTTTGAATTATTCAAAACCAGTGCACCTGCATCGAGAAAGCCAATTGCATTGGGGCTTGAGGAATAAATATTAACCTCGTTAAATCCTGCAAACATTGCCCGGGTGTCACCCGTACCGGTTAAATGCGCTGTTGGAGGCAACATATTATAATTATGGTGAATCACGGCGTTAATATCTTTAGAGTACATGGTTTCGACAGTAGCAACCCAGTTATTTCCAAATTTAAAATCGGCAGCGAGATCGTTTTTCCATACCTGAGGCCAGTGGAAATTATCGGCTGTTGCATTCACCTGGAAAGTATATCCGGGATTAATGCCCGAATTAGACGATTGGTTTCCCAACCAAACGAAAGGAACACGTCCACTAAAAATACCCGAACCGCCTCGCAGTTGAACAGTTCTGTCGCCTTTCACGTCCCAATTAAAACCTATACGCGGTGACCACAAGATTTCAGTTTTTGGCCATTTCCCAGGATCAATTCGTGTATGATTACCATTTTGATCGACCCAACCGTCAAAATTGGCTGCTACATCTACTGCTGCCGTACGGGGAATTTTATTAAAATACATGGGCAAGTCGATACGCAAACCATAAGTCAGTGTGAAATTATCACTTACCTGCCAATCGTCCTGACCATAAACAGCAAGCTGTCCGGTTTTCAGGTATGACCATAAGTAAGGATTTTTTTGAGAATCACGAACTTGCTTGTTGAAGTTCACACCATTAATTGAGTCGTTTGCCAAAAAGCTCTTTACACTAAAAAACATATCCCAGGGATAATAAAACAGATTGAAAGAGTTCTGGAAACTGAAATATTCAAAATTGATTCCACCTGTTATAGTATGTTTATTTTTATAAATACTTACGTTATCGGTAAACTGAAAAACATCCTGATTTAGAATGTTATGAGTCGAAAACATTTCGGAACCGGCAGTAATGGCCAGGTTACCGTTTTGATCAAAAATATCCACAACGGGGAAAGGGGCCGAATGAGGTTCGCGGTGATCTCGAAAAGCCGAATAACCTATTAATAATTTATTTGCCACTTTATTTGAAAAAATAGAATTCAACTCACTCACTACCGATTGAATTTTGTTAAAAATCCGATAGGATGAATTTTCAAAAGGCAACCGATAACTGGTAGGGCCGCGTCCAATGATGGCTTCCGGGTGAGGTAAAATATCTTTCCATGCATTTAACATGGTGTAACGTACAGTGAGATTATGTTTTTTGGAAATGTTCCAGTCTATTTTTGCCAATACCTTTTTATTGTCTTTATGATGCGTATAACCCTGATAAGCTCCCGGATCGTAACCCCAATAGTTACGATATCTTGCCTGAACCATTCGGATACTGTCTTCAGGCACCGAAGTAACATTCTCCTGACCTTTGTTTGAGCTGTTATAAGCCACAAAACCATGAGCCAACTCATTTCGATGTTCCAATTCTGTGTTCACAAAAAAGAAAAGTTTATTTTTGATAATAGGGCCACCAATGCTAAAACCATATTGTTTGGAACTAAAATCTGTGTTGGGCACCACGGCACTTCCAACCTTTTTACCGGCCATTCCCTGGTTTCTCATAAAATAATACGCCGTACCTTTAAATTTGTTGGTCCCTGACTTAGTAACGGCATTTACGCCGGCCCCGGTGAAGCCTCCTTCACGCACGTCAAAAGGAGCAAGCGAAACCTGCACCTGGTCAATGGCATCCAATGACACAGGCTGGGCATCAGCCTGCCCTCCCGGTGTAGCATAATCCAATCCAAATGAATTATTAAAAATAGAGCCGTCAACCGAGAAGTTGTTATACAAGTTATTTCTTCCACCAAAACTGTTACCATCCGATTCGGGGGTCAGGCGCGTAATGTCTTTCAGGCTTCTTTTAATTGTAGGCATCGTTTTTATTTGCTCACCACTGACGTTTGTCATTGAACCTGTACGGTCCGAATTCATCACTCCACTGGTGTTTGCCTTAATTTCAATTTCGCCGATATTTACCGAAGTCTCTTGCAAAACTACTTTGATATTAGCAGTTTTGTTCAAATCGAGGTAAATGTCTTTAACCGTAACTTCTTTGTAACCCACCGAACTGATACGAACCGTATAAGGTCCGCCAACTTTCATGTTTCTAATAGTAAAATGGCCATCTTCCGAAGTTACAGTTCCGTACTGGGTTCCTGTAGGCGTGTGTGTAGCCAATACTGTAGCTGCAAACATGGGGGCTCCTTTTTGGTCCACCACCAATCCTTTCAATGCAGAAGTTGTAACACCTTGTGAAAAGACCGTCAGACCCATTCCCACCATAAGAACGATGAGGGAAAAGCGTAATTTAATTCTCATGTTAATAAATGTTAATATTGAAAAAATTGCAACTTTAAGAAAAAAAATTCAACCTTTGGACAACTTTTATTATGTTTCAAAAATTATTTAGCTCCCTATTTGTTTAATAACTACATAGTCAACTAAATTAAAACAGGTTATAGTACTCGTTAATTGTTAACAAAAAATTATCTTTTCCATCAAAAGCCACCCTGACTTTCCCTGCCTAACGGATACAGTTCCTACAGGGGGAACAATTTCTTATTAGCTGCGATAAAATGAAAGCTTAAAAAGATTTTGATTTTTACCTAAAATTCGCTGAAATTTAGTTCTTTTGCAAATTCATTTAAAAGATTTAATTGTGAAAAGAACGGAAGTTAGAACACTTTTGAAAAGAACTGATTTTGGGGAACTTATTAATGTAAAAGGCTGGGTACGTACCAAACGTTCCAGTAAAAATGTGGCATTTATTGCACTGAACGATGGTTCAACTATCAACAACATACAAATTGTGGTTGAGATAAATGCAGATATGGAAACATTATTGAACCACGTTCAAACTGGTGCTGCTTTATCGGTTGACGGTATTCTATCCGAGTCAATGGGAAGCGGTCAAAAAGTAGAAGTACAAGCTCAACATATTCAGATTTTAGGGGAGGCTAATCCAAACGAATATCCATTACAGCCCAAAAAACACAGTTTGGAATTTTTGCGTGAAAAAGCCCATTTGCGTTTTCGCACCAATACTTTCAGTGCTATTGCCCGTGTACGCCACGCCATGATATTTGCCGTGCATCAGTTTTTCAACGAACGTAATTTCTACAACATCCACACCCCTATAATTACCGGCTCAGATGCCGAAGGTGCCGGCGAAATGTTTCAGGTTACAACGCTCGACTTGAAAAATCTACCAAAAAATGAAGATGGGAGTATCGATTATAAAAAAGACTTCTTTGGTAAATCAGCTAACCTGACAGTTTCCGGTCAGTTGGAAGGTGAATTGGCAGCTTTGGCCCTTTCTAAGATATACACCTTCGGGCCTACTTTTCGTGCTGAAAACTCAAATACCACGCGTCACCTCGCAGAGTTCTGGATGATTGAACCGGAAATGGCTTTTTATGATTTGAATGACAACATGGACCTGGCCGAAGAGATGCTGAAATATGTCATTCAGTATGCCTTGGATCATTGCACAGACGATTTACAGTTTTTGAGCAAACGCCAGCAGGATGAGGAAAAAAACAAAAAAGCCAATGAACGCTCCATGGAACTCATCGAGAAATTACGCTTTGTGCTGGACGAACCTTTCGTAAGACTTACCTACACCGAGGCTATCCAAATCCTGAAAAATTCAAAACCTAACAAAAAGAAACGTTTCCAATACCTGGTTAACGAATGGGGAGTTGACCTTCAATCGGAACACGAACGTTATCTCGTAGAAAAACATTTTAAACGCCCCGTAATCCTGACGGACTACCCTGCCAGCATCAAGGCTTTTTATATGAAACAAAACGAGGATGGCAAAACGGTGCGGGCCATGGACGTACTTTTCCCACAAATTGGCGAAATCATCGGCGGATCACAAAGGGAAGAAAACTATGACAAATTGTACGCCAAAATCAAAGCGTTGGATATTCCCGAATCGTCTATGTGGTGGTATTTGGAAACCCGCAAATTTGGTTCGGTGCCGCATTCCGGTTTTGGACTGGGATTTGAACGTTTGATTCTTTTCCTCACGGGAATGACCAATATCCGTGATGTGATTCCTTTCCCAAGGACACCGTTAAATCTGGAGTTTTAAGAATAGTACCAAATACAAATTAATTGATGGGAAATAGGTAGATTTATTAAAGAATTTTATAATTTTGCCGCCGCATTGCCCGATGGTGTAATTGGCAACACGTCTGATTCTGGATCAGAAGAGTCCAGGTTCGAGCCCTGGTCGGGCAACATAAACCTCCACAATAGTGGGGGTTTTGTTGTTTGAACAGGAATAGCACACTGATTATTATGATTGTGATGATAATTTATGATCTGACAAACCAGTAGAAATCATAATAATCAGTAAAATAAGTGTGCTATTAAAATTCCATAAATGATTACCTTTGACTCACTTTAATTTTAATTTTATAACAATGAAACAATTTACGTCCAAAATTCTTACCCTTGTTTTTCTGTTCAGTTCTTTCATCCTAACGGCTCAGATTTCACACGGGACAGTACAGGAAGGATTGACTATAGAAAGTAAAATTTTACACAAAACAGTTCGTTACACCATTTACCTGCCCTACGATTACAATACATCAAACCGTTATTATCCGGTGGTTTACCTTTTGCACGGTTATACCGACAACGACATGGGATGGACACAGTTTGGAGAAGCCAACCACATTGCAGACGAAGGAATTGCCAAAGGCGATTTTCCCCCAATGATTTTGGTAACTCCTGATGCCGGCGTTTCGTGGTATATCAACAATTATAACGGCAGCGTTCGTTATGAAGATTTCTTTTTTAAGGAATTTATTCCTTATATCGAATCGCATTACCGGATTCGGGCCGAAAAACAATTCAGGGCTGTGAGCGGTTTGTCGATGGGTGGATATGGTTCGCTGGTGTATGTGATGAAACATCCTGATATGTTTGCGGCTTGTGCCGGATTGAGTGCTGCTGTGCGTACCGACAAGCAGTATCTGAGCCTAAGCAGTGCGCGTTGGGCACATACGGAGGCTATCCTTTATGGCCCGGGACTTGAAGGTAAAGCTCGCCTGAACAAAAGTTTACGAACCAACGATCCATTATATTTGGTGAAAACCGGAGACCCGGCTTTATTGAAAAAAGTAAAGTACTATCTCGACTGTGGCGATCATGATTATTTTACCCTGGGCAATTCCGAATTGCACATTTTAATGACCCAACGGCACATTCCACATGAATTTATCTCACGTCCGGGAAGACACAGCTGGGAATACTGGCGCAGCGGCCTGCCCAATGCCCTAAAATTTATCGGAAAGGTTTTTACGCGATAATTTGCAATAGGCGGGGTTAAAACTGATGCTCCCTTTATTTTAACTTTTGATAAACCCTCACATAATCAACGACCAGTTGTTGTGGGAATATAGTTGAAGAATCATGGCTTCCCGGCCAGTTTCCACCTACGGCGACGTTAAACACAAAATGAAAACGCTGATCAAAAGGTTTCCGCACATAGGCTGTATAATAATTAATGCTATCCACAAAAAAGCGGATACGCGCATAATTCCATTCGATGGAATAAACGTGAAAATCTTTCGAGACATCACTATTTGTCAACGTTATATTACCCCCTTGTTCCCGGGGTGGGTTTCCGTAATGAACGGTACCATATATTTTTCCCGGTTCCTGACCTAGTTCCTCCATAATATCAATTTCGCCACTCAGGGGCCATCCTCCATAAACCCAGTCGGTTGGCAACATCCAAATAGCAGGCCACAAACCTTGTCCTATAGGCAATTTTGCACGGATTTCAAATTTTCCATACTTCCAATCACCCTTATTGCCGGTGTTGATACGAGCCGAAGTATATAATTTACCTTTGTAATTTTTTTTTATTGCTTTTATTACCAATGAACCGCCTTTCACATAACAATTATTTAAGGAATTGGTATAATACTGCAGCTCATTATTTCCCCCTCCGTTACCATTTACCTCATAGTTCCATTTTAAAGTATCCAGCGTTGTTCCATTAAATTCATCCTGCCACACAAGAGCATATGGTTGAGAACTGGTTGTATCGTTTTGAGGTATCGTATTATTTGCCGAAGGCTTCCCACAAGCAAAAAAATGTAAGATTACAAAAACTAACACAAAAAAATCAACAACTGCCATCGAACCATATAATTTTAGAGATTTTACATACATCATCACCTCTTTTTGTACAACATAAACAGAACATGTGTTTTAAAATCAAATAAACAAAAAAAGGGGCTGCCAAAAAACACGTTATGGTTTATTCTTCAGGCAGCCCCAACCAATTTGCTTAAGAAAAATTACAATTACTAATAACCTGGATTTTGATCAGTTTGACTAATAGAATCGTTAGCAATAATCTCGTTTTGAGGAATTGGAAAATGCTCATTTTTTCCGGCCACAAAACCAATATCACTCAATTCATCAGCAGCCATATTCCAACGTACCAGATCCCAAAAACGCGAAGCTTCAAACGCCAGTTCCAACTCCCTTTCGTGGACAATAGCAGCAAAGACATCGGCACCGGCAACAACAGGAGCCAATTTTGCACGTGCCCTTACTTTATTCAACTCAACAAGTGCTTGTGCATCATTTCCCGAAAAATGATAGGCCTCTGCAGCCAAAAGCAGCACATCGGCATAACGCATCAAACGCCAATTAGTTGTGTAGTTCAATTCCATAACTCCGCTTGTACTTGATTCAGATTTACGGGTAACGTATTTCATACGCATATAACCTTCGTAATCATGGAAATGAGGAGCTTTAATAACACCACCAGTGGCTTCAAAATCGGCTGCTGACATCACGGTAGCTGCTCCCCTAATCGAATCATGGGCAGCTTCAAAAGCATGACCTATTTTAGCCGAAGGATTATTAAATCCCCAACCGTTTACAACATTTAGTGTGGAGTGGGATAAGTCAAAGATATCAGAACGGGGGCCTTCCAACTGACACTCAATATTACTTTGGTTTCCGCCTCCCCATGGGAAAGTACCCCAATCATAAGATTCAACAGAAGTATAAGAAACTTCAAACAATGATTCCTGACCAAATTCCGATTTTTTTGTCCAAACATCAGCAAATTTAGGCTCCAGAGCATATTCACCACTGTTAATTACAGCTTCCAATTGCTTTACAGCTTTGTCATAATCTTTATGATAAACGTATGCCTTGCCCAAAAAAGCCTGAGCAGCACCTTTCGACATGCGGAACTTATCTGCTGCACTGTATTGGCTTTTAAGAGGTAAATCAGGAATTGCCTCGGTAAAATCTTTAAATACCTGAGCATAAACCTCATCTTCGGTTGCTCTGGGCTTAGAATATTCGGAAGGATCGCCAGGATTTACCGTCATTATCGGTACACCACCAAAGATAGTTACCAAGTCAAAATAAGTCATTCCACGCAAAGCTTTGGCTTCTGCCACCATACCTTTTTCTTCAGGTGTGTCAGTAGCAGCCTGGTTAATTATGGTATTACATTGACTAATGGTTTTATAAAAATTGGACCAAATCGATTCAATCTTTTTATTATTGGCAGTCATAGTAAAATCATCTATGCGTTGGTATTCCGGCTGGTCTCCTTCGCTTGATCCGCAAAGGACATCGTCACCAGGAAGATTTTTCATAAAAAAGACACTGGCCCAAGCTCCATTGGAGTAATTGTACTGAATAGTAGCATAAACACCAATCAAGGCTGATTTTACCTGTTCGTTAGTTTTCAGGAAGCTATCACTTGTTAACCTGCCCACCGGTTTTACGTCCAAAAAATCTTTACTGCAGGAACTTAAGAATACAAGAAGGATTCCTGTAATCAATATTTTAGAATTTATATATTTCATAGTTATAGATTTTATAGATTAAAATTTAACGGATAAACCAAACAAAACTTTGCCTGATATAGGATAAAGTCCCCTATCAACTCCTTGGCTGGCAGGATTATAACTTCCTGCTTCAGGATCAAGTCCGGGATATTTAGTAAATGTGAAATAATCGTCCAGCGACACAAACAACCTCAATGATTGAATGTCATTTTTAAACCATTTTTCAGGCATTGTGTATCCCACCTGAATCTGTTTAATCCTCATGTAAGAACCATCTTTAACCATCAGGTCGCTACGGTAAACGTAATCGCTTGTGTTATTGGCAGCCGGCATCGTAGCATCTGTATGTGACGGCGTCCAGCGATCAGTAAACATAAATTCGGGTTTATTAGAATATGGGCGATCGGTACGGAACCAACCCATAAATATGTCATTACCGCTAACCCCTTGCAGGAACAATCTAAAATCTAAACCCTTGTAGGCCAAATTTACAGTTGCACCATATGTAAAATCAGGGAAAGGATCACCAATCATAGTCTGATCAGCAGGCGTAATTGCCCCATCACCGTTAACGTCAACAATATTTGGGTCACCGGTTGCAGGATCAATTCCATTTGTTTTATAACCTTTAAAATACCAAATTGGATAACCTTCTTCAAACCATGTTAGATTATAACCTCTGACATTGGCTCCGGGGATGGGAGCATTAACGGCTAAATGTGTTACTTTGTTTTTAACTGTGGAGAAGTTAGCTTGAATGTCATACTTAAACGCATGATTATGATTTCGATATCCCACATCAAATTCAAAACCTTTATTGGAAACATCACCACCATTTATGTTAGGATAATTGTTTCCTACTGACAAAGGCCCTGTTCCTTGCACAATAAGGTCTTTAGTGGTTTTGTTATAATAATCCATTGATAAATGGAACTTATCATTAAAGAAACGCGAATCAAAACCCACATCAAGCATCTGTGTTTTTTCCCATCTCAAGTCAGGGTTGGTCAATTTATCAATACGTGCACCCGACTGAAAGTTATCAGTAGCATCCGGATATCTGATTCCTGAGAACACCCAAAACTCTTTGTCTTCATTACCGGGGAGGTTGGCCTTACTTCCATTTTCGCCCCAGCTGCCGCGAATTTTAAAATAACTTATCTTTTTTGATTTAAAAAAGTTTTCATTTGACAACAACCAGCCGGCCGAAACTGATGGAAAAACTGCCGATTTGTTATTTTCGGGAAACACACTGGCAGCATCACGGCGGAGTGAAGCCTCGATGAGGTATTTATCCATATATGAATACGTTACACGTGAATAAATGGAGGTCATCGTTTGACGTGAATAAGTACCACCCACTTTATCAAAGTCGCGGGAAGTAGCATAAGTATGATAGGCATACTGATCGCCTTCGGCAATCATAGGACCTGAGTGAAGATAATACCATGGAGATTCTGATTCTTCAGCAGAATAACCCAACAAAGCAGAAAAAGAATGTTTTCCAATGGTTCTCTTATAGGAAGCAAAATTTTCCCATAACCAGCGCGACCATTTATTCAGGTTATCATCAATTGTGGTCATTGAGTTTTGATTTTCAGCAGAAAAATAGAATACCGGGTTCCATGCATGATTTGATTGGTAAGTGAGATCGTAACCTATGCGGGAAGTAATGGTCAACCCTTTAACGGGTCTCAAACTCACATAAGATGTTCCTAAAAGTTTGTCCTGTTTAATTTTATTATGAAAAGTCTGTAAAAAAGCAACAGGGTTTACAATTTCACCCGTAACATATTTGGCCAAACCATAATAATTTCCATTTGCATCTTGCAGAATTGTATGTCCCTGATCTATTAAATCCTGAACATTTGAAGGAGTACCACTATAAGTAACCGGAGTTAAAGGATCCATGTCAAGGGCACTGTTTACAACACTCCTGTACTCGTTATCCTGAGCAATGTAACGCTGGTTTGAGTGGCTATAACTCATATTGGTTCCCACTTCCAACCATTTTTTTATTTTACTGCTAACATTAAACCGCGAAGTTAAACGATTGTAATTTGCTTTAGGTCCGCCCACAATACCATCCTGATCAAAATATGAAGTGGACAAGAAATATGTCGTTTTTTTAGTCCCTCCCGAAAAACTTAAATGATGTTTTTGCATAGGGGCTGTCTGGAAGATTTCGCTAAGCCAGTCAGTGTTTGTACCATCCTGAACAATTGGAATGCTGGCCCCTGCTTCTTGTTGCCATTGGCCATACTCAGTAGCATCCATCAATTTCATGTCGCTTCGGGAACTTTGGATACCGTATTGAAAATCATAAGAAATAACGCCTTTACCGACTTTTCCCGATTTTGTGGTAATCAAAATAACACCATTACTACCCTCGGTTCCGTAAATAGCAGCCGAGGCAGCATCTTTCAAAACTTCCACCGATTTAATATCGCCAGGGTCAATGTTGTTAATGTCACCGGTTTTCATCCCGTCTACAATAAACAAAGGATTTGAATTACCGTTGGAGTTTACACCCCTGATCCTGATTTGAGTTCCTGCACCTGGTGACCCTGAAGTTGGTAATACAGTTACACCCGAGGTCATCCCTTCAATAGCCTGATCTACACGTGATACAGGTGTAGCCTTAATGTCGCTTGCACTAACTTGTGAAATAGAACCGGTTACAAGACTTTTCTTTTGAACACCATAGCCCACAACCACTACCTGATTAAGGCCAACTGCACTCTCTTTCATTTTAACCTGAACCGGAGAACCTGGTTGCACAGTCATCTCAACTTCCGAGAATCCGACCATGGTAAACTTCAATACAACAGGTGCGTTTTCTGACTTCAAGGTAAACGCCCCATTCATGTCTGTAGAAGTACCATTACTGGTACCCTTTTCAATTACATTTACTCCGGGCAAAGGCTGACCGTCAGCCCCTTTAACTACACCCGAATACTGATGCATCTGCTGTGCAGTTAGTGTCATCGACAAACTAAGAACAAACATGCCTGTCAAAAACAACAACCGTTTTGCAAAAGCACCCTCTTTAACGATTTTGTAAAATCTTGTTTTCATCTCATAATAAATTAGTTAACATTAGGAAAATATTTATTTGTTTAATTAAAAAACATCTGACTGTGTATTTTTTACACATACCTCTGTGTATTTTTTACACATACAAAGGTATATCATTTAGATAAAAAATGTTAAATAATTTTAAAATTATTATTATTTATATCCATTCTGAATTATAAACAGCTATATATACCTTTATTACAGCTATTTACATTTTTTAATGTTCAATAAAATTCTTCTAATTTCGATAGCGATAATTTAATGTTTTTATTGTTTTAAGTTATGTATTTAATACAATAGGCTTATACGTCAGATTATTCCAAACCTATCGGTTGATTGTGTGATATTCGGCTTCGATTCCGGTAAGCTTAAAGTATTACTTAAAGAACGTAAGTGGATAGACGAAAACAGGAAAGTTATTATTAACGATCATACGCAAACAGGTTAAGTGAAAAGGTGCCGAATTCGGCACCTTTTTTATTTATGGTAGCGGCCGGGATGGCAGCGGCACCACGGA
>CAJXKB010000023.1 GCA_913055825.1 uncultured Bacteroidota bacterium | reverse complement strand
TAAAAACTTCCGAAAAAGTAGCCTTTGATAAAGTTCATCGCGAAAAAATCAGATTCAATATTTCGCGTTATGATGCAGCGGTTGAAAAGGGGTTAAAAATTTATAAGGATCTTGATTTGGCCCGCGACAGAGCTGGTTTTATCAAATATAAGGTGTTAAATGATTTAGATAAATATCTTATTGAATTTGAAGATAATTTTACCAAGAATGGCGGAAAGGTAATTTGGGCCCGCGATGCCAAAGATGCTATTGAAGCGGTATTAAGCATAGCTAAAGCCCATAAGGTAAAAAAAGTGGTGAAATCGAAATCGATGACCACCGAAGAAATTGAGCTGAACGAAAATCTGAAAAAAAATAAAATAGAATCACTTGAAACCGATTTAGGTGAGTTTATCGTGCAGCAGGCCGGACAAAAGCCATATCACATTGTGACGCCGGCTATGCACATGTCAAAAGAAGACATTGCGGGTTTGTACCATAAAAAGTTCAATACCGATGAAAAAATGACTCCCCGTGAGTTGACCTTATATACACGACAGCTGCTGCGAAAAAAATTTGTTGATGCTGATATGGGAATAAGCGGTGCTAATTTTCTGATTGCTGATATGGGAGGGGTGGCAATCACCGAAAATGAAGGCAATGCCATGATGTCCATGTCGTTTCCTAAAATTCACATTGCTATTGCCGGTATTGAGAAACTAATTCCGAAGTTGGAAAATATGGAGTTATTTTGGCCTTTACTTGCTTCGCACGGTACGGGTCAAAACATGACCGTTTATAATTCTATTATTAGCGGTCCGCGTAAAGAAGGTGAAAAAGACGGCCCGGATGAAATGTATGTAATTTTGTTGGACAATGGCCGGACGAATTTACTTTCCAAAGAACGGCAGCGCCAGGCTTTGTCATGCATCCGCTGCGGGGCATGCCTCAATGCTTGCCCGGTGTATAAAAATATTGGTGGTCACACGTTTAACACAACTTATAGCGGCCCCATAGGCTCATTAATTACCCCTTACCTCAGGGATATGAAAACCTTTAAACACCTGAGCTTTGCCTGTACCATTTGCGGGCGGTGTACCGAGGTTTGTCCGGTAAAAATACCTATTCACGAATTATTGTTGCTTAGTCGCTACGATTCGGTGAAAAGTGGTTACTATACTTTTTTTGAAAAAGCCAGCATGAAAGGCTCAACCAAAGCGCTTTCTTCCAGAAAGTTACTCGATTTGACGGGCGGAAAAACCAAGAACTTTGGTTCTCGGCTGGTTGTCGAAAAACTTTGGGGACCCAGGCGTGAACTTCCAAAATTTTCAGATAAGTCGTTCAGTAAACAATGGAAAGAAAAACACGAGAAATGAGTTGGTGAACGGTGAATGGTGAATTGTGAATGGTATTCTAAATTTCAAATTTCAGGCACTTTTCAGGGTAAAAGAAAATGTAGTTCCTTTATTGGGTTGACTGCGCACACTGATACTTTGACGGTGGGCTTCGATAATGTGTTTCACAATGGCAAGCCCCAGCCCCGTTCCTCCTTTTTCACGTGAACGGCTAAGATCGGTGCGGAAAAAACGTTCAAAAATACGGGGCAGGCTTTCGGTGGGAATCCCAATGCCATTGTCGGTGATTTCAATTAAAATATGATCGTGAAAATCATAAAAACGCAGCACAATTCGACCCTCTGTTTGGTTTCCGTATTTAATGGCATTGTCAACAAGGTTAATTAAAACCTGTCTGATTCTTTTTTTATCTGCTACTACTTGTAGTTTTTTAAATTCATCGGCCTTTATAAGGATTTTAGTATTGTTTTTAATAGCTTTTATTTCCAGAAAATCAGCCACTTCACGACAAAGATCCAGTAAATCGAATGTTTTTTCGTGTAATTGAAGCTCACCTGATTCGAATTTTGAAATTTCTTCCAAATCTTCCACAATGGCAATCATGCGATTCACGCTTTTCTCAGATTTTTTTAAAAACTTTTCGTTTATATTCGGATCATCCAGGCCTCCGTCAAGTAAACTTAAAATATAACCCTGAATGTTAAAAATGGGTGTTTTTAGTTCGTGGGAAACATTGCCGAGGAACTCCCGGCGGTAATCTGCCATTTTTTGTAATTCATCAATCTTTTGTTGCTGTTCATTGCGCCATTCCATGACGGTTTGGTTCACCATGTTTAATACGTCTTCCGATTTGGATAGTTTGGTTTTTACCTTTTTCATCTCTTCCCGTTTTCCCATGGATTTATATATGAGTTTGAGGCGCGAATAAATAAACCGGTCCAATGAAAAATAAACCAACAAATAGGAAAAAACAAAAATCAGCAGCCAGTTGCCAAGTAATGTCCAAAGCCTGAAATATGATTGGACAAACATAAAAATCAGGGATAACACCACAAACAAAATACTGATAAGAAAAGCGTTGATCAGGGCTACTTTGCGCGGACTGTAAAATGTGTATTTTTTTATGGGTTTCACCAACTATTCCTCAAATTTATAACCGACACCTTTGACGGTTTTAATATTGTTTATTCCTAATTTTTCACGGATTTTCCGAATGTGTACATCAATAGTGCGGCCACCAACAATCACGTCATCGCCCCAAATTTCATGAAAAATTTCACTTCTTCTGAAAACTTTATTTGGTGTGGAAGCTAACAGATACAATACACTGAATTCTTTTTTGGGCAGGAAAATTTTCTCACCGGCTTTTTCAACTACATAAGCTGTGGGGTCGATGCTCATATCGTGAATATGGATGGTTTCATTTTCTTTCATTTTCTTATTCGAGCGGCGCAACAGTGCTTCCAGTCGCTTAATCAGTACTTTGGGTTTAATGGGCTTGGTCACGTAATCGTCTGCACCGGATTCAAAACCGGCAATTTGCGAATAGTCTTCGGCACGGGCGGTTAAAAACACAATGATGGTATTGTCTAATTTACGAATTTTACGTATGTGCTGTACCGCAGTCATGCCATCCATCTCAGGCATCATCACATCCATTAGGATGAGGTGTGGGTTTTCAGCCTTGGCTTTTTCGATGGCTTCACGGCCGTTGTACGCCGCACTCACCTGAAAACCTTCCTTTTCCAAATTATACGTTAAAAATTCGATGATGTCTTCTTCATCATCTACAAGGAGAATTTTGTATTTTTCCGCATCCATTTTTTCAGTCTGTTTTATTACCGGGGCGAAGATTGTTTAAACTGTTAAGCGCTTTGTCGAAAACGTATTAAGTTTTAGTTAAGTTTTTTAGCAAAGGTAATGATTATTCGCTTTTTAAAAATTCGATGTTGCGTTTTAATCCTTTAAAACCGGTACGCTCCACTGCCGACCCTTTAAATAATACCTTAAAAAGTGGCTTATCAATTTGTTCCCAGTTTTCTTTAGTCATAGTTTTCAGTTTTTCCGAAACATCAAAAAGAGGTTCCTTATGTGCAATTGCAAAACGATTCCAGGGGCAGACATCCTGACAAATATCACAACCAAAAACCCGGTTTTGCCATTTTCCACTAAACTCTCGGGGAATGGTATCACCACGATATTCAATGGTAAGATACGAAATACATTTGCGGGCATCCACCTCAAAAGGTTGTAATGCATCAGTCGGACAGGCATCAATGCATTGGGTACAGTTTCCGCAAAAACTAACTGTAGTTTCTTCATCAGTTTTCAGTTTCAGGTCAAGGATGATGTGGCCAATAAAAAAGTAAGAGCCCCCTTTGCGGCTAATCAACATTGTATTTTTACCGATAAATCCCAGTCCGCTTTTGCGTGCATAAGCCTTGTCAAGGACGGGTGCCGAATCTACAAAAATACGGGCATTACGTTTGCCGCTCATGATTTCAATTTTTTCCAGCAGTTTTTTTAGTTTGGCCTTGATAACATAGTGATAATCTTTGCCATAAGCGTATTTTGAAATTTTGTAATGAGAAGATTCAGGGATTTCCTTTTCGGGAAAATAATTGTATAATACCGTAATAACCGATTGGCCACCTTCTACAAGTTTGGTAGCATCATAACGCTTTTCGCGATTGCGCTCCAGATATTTCATCTCACCCTGCATTCCCTTTTCGAGCCAGCTTTCCATTCGTACGGCATCTTCTTCCAAAAAACCGGCTTTTGAAATACCACAATCATAAAAACCCAGGATACGTGCTTCCTTTTTGATTTGTTCACTTAGTTGTTCTTTTAGCTGTTCTTTGTGGAGATAATGAAGGGGCATACGCTTATAATTAATGACAAAGGTAGTGTTTTGAAGCTGATATCGAACTCTGGTTTTTAGGCATCTGTTCGCACTAAACCAAAACTTTAATGCTCTCCCGGAAAGTACACCAATCGTGCAATTTTTCCCAGTTCTGCGGCGTCGGTTTCATCAAAAGAATCATATTCTTTGCTGTCAACGTCCATTACGCCGACAATTTTATTTTCGCGGTTTCTCAAAGGAATTACAATTTCCGATTTGGAGCGTGAATCGCAGGCGATATGACCCGGAAAAGCTTCCACATCAGGAACAATGACACTGTTTTTCTGATTGATGGCTGCCCAGCAAACTCCTGTGTTTTTAGCGAGGTTGATACAGGCTAATGCACCCTGGTAAGGGCCAACCTGCAATTTGTCCTCCTGCATTAAATAAAATCCACACCAGAAAAAGTAATCCATTTTGTGGTAAAGCACTGCATTGATGGTGGCCATATTCGACAAAGGGTTATTGCTGCTTTTTACAATTAATTCCTGTATTTGCTTGTACAACCGCCCGTAGCGTTTTTGTTTTTTTAATGGATCCATTTGAAATATTTTGAATGTAAAAATAGTAAATGCTTTTAAAACAGGATACGGATATAAGGGTTATTAGTTTTTAGCTTTTATTCCAAAATATCTTTCATAATCATTTGGAGAATTAATATTGATTAGAATTTTTTCATTGTTCACATCAACCCGGGTTTTCGTGTATTGGTGTAAAAAATATTTCAGGTTTTGTGAATAATCATCTGTGGAAACCAGATCACGGGCAATTTCAGGAGAGATTAGTATGGGGTGCCCCCCTTTATTTTTAAAAGTAGGGACTACGTAAGTATTTTGCCTTATTAATTTTATTAATTTGGCCAAATCAGCCTTTTGAACAAAAGGATTGTCAACATTGTGAATAAACACAGGTTTATCTGTGGGCAACGCTTTTAACCCGGTTTGTAACGAATAAAACCGCTCCCTTTCGGGATAAGCGTTTAGCACGGCATGCACCCGGCTTTTCTGTGGAAAATTCAGTTTTTCAAAAGCGTTCATCCCTGCTAAATTCAATACCACGGCCAGTTTTTGAACCCCGAACTCGAAAAACTCGCGTACAATTCTCTCCAGAAAACACCACTCATTATCAAAAGGCAAAAAAGCTTTAAGCTTGCCCATGCGACCGGAATTTCCGGCGGCAAGGATGAGTGCTGAAACAGTAAGGCTCCTGGCATTTTGTGATTTCATCAAGACAAAAATAAATTACTGAATTATAGAATCTTAATATGTTAAATCAAAGGTATCCCAATCACGACCCACGTCAAATTTTTTACGGAATTGATGCAAGGCATCCCACGACAGTGTAGATTTAATGGCAGACTCTTTTCCTTGCGGGGCTTCTGAAACAATTTGTCCTTTGGCATCCACAAGTTTTGAATGTCCGGCGTATTCGTTTCCCGGGCCGTCTTTCCCAATCCGATTCACGCCCAATACGTAACTTTGGTTTTCGATGGCGCGGGCAACCAGGAGATTATTCCATGGATAAGCCCTTGCGGCAGGCCAATTTGCCACATAAACAGATAGATCGTATTCAAAATTTCCTTTGTGATAATGGTTTTTGCTCCATACCGGAAAGCGAAGGTCGTAACACACCATGGGTTTTATTTTCCATCCGTTCAGATCAACAAGCAGCTGTTTGTTTCCCGGGCTGATTTTTTCATGCTCACCACCCATCGAAAACACATGCCGTTTGTCGTAACGTTCAAAACGACCGTCAGGGCACATCCAAATCAATGAATTTGTGTACAAGTTGCCCTCTTTCAGCAAAAGGCTACCTGTAACAACAGCTCCGGTTTCTGTAGCCATTTTTTGCATCCATTGCATGCTATCACTATAGGTTGTTTCGGCAAATGTAACCGGGTTGACAGGGAAACCGGTGGTGAACGTTTCGGGCAACACTACCAAATCACAACCGGGAGCTTCCCTTAGGATAATTTCACCAAAATGTGCCCTGTTTTTTTCAGGGTTTTCCCAAACCAGATTGGATTGGATGTACAAAAGTTGCAAATCTTCCATAAAAATTATTTTCAAGTTGTTAAATCTTTGCTAATATCGCCGCCGCCTGTACCAGCGTTTCATCATTTTTGGCAAAACAAAATCGCAGGACTTTGTGGTTATCGTTATTGTTGTAAAAAGGGGCAATGGGAATGGCAGCAATTTTATGTTTTTCCACCAGCCAGCGGGCAAATTCCATTTCGTTTTGGTTAGAAATAGCACTGTAATCCAGCAACTGAAAATAGGTGCCGTAAGCCGGAAGTGTTTTGAATCGCGAGGATTTCAATGCACTGACAAACAAATCACGTTTTTGCTGATAAAAGGCCCCCAGTCCCTCAAAGTTCTTTTTGTTCCCAATAAAATCAGCAATGGCATGCTGGACGGGGGTGTTAACTGCAAAAACAGTAAACTGATGGACTTTCCTGAATTCAGTCATCAGTTTTTCGGGTGCCAGCACAAATCCTGTTTTCCATCCCGTAGCATGGAAAGTTTTACCAAACGACCCAATTACTAATGTCCGTTTCGCCAATTCGGGAAAACGGCAGGCGCTTTGATGTTCAATTCCTTCAAAAATCAAATGCTCATATACCTCATCACTAATGACAATTATATCGGTACCGGAAGTTAATTTTTCGAGCATTTGCAGGTCTTTGGCTTTAAGTACGCTACCTGTAGGGTTTTGAGGTGAATTGATGATAATGAGTTTTGTGCGATGGGTAATCATCCGTGGTATTTCTTCCCAGTTGATGCTGAAATCGGGAAAATGAAGCCGGGCATATTTCACCAATCCTCCGTTCACTTTCACGGCAGGGGCATAGCAATCATAAGCAGGTTCAAAAATAATGGCTTCATCACCTTCGCGGATAAATGCCGAAATAGCTGTAAACAAAGCCTGTGTAGCCCCGGCGGTAATATTTATTTCCGTATCCGGATTGTACAAAACGCCATATTTATCCTGAAACATTTTCGAGATAGCCCGGCGCAGGGCAGGAACCCCCGGCATAGGTGCATACTGGTTAAAACCCTGACGCATATAATAATACACCAAGTCGATAAGCTCCTCCGAAATTGGGAAATCGGGAAAACCCTGCGATAAGTTAATGGCCCCGTGTTCGGCTGCCAATGCTGACATCACGGCAAAAATAGAAGTATCTGTATTGGGCAATTTGGTTTGTATGGTGCCTTTGAATATTTCCATGTGTTAAATTTTAAAGCAAAGGTATAGATTTTACATGGCTTTAAGTTTTATTAATAGGTTTCTTATTAGTTTTGCAATGAATTTATTGTTGTATAAATTAAATTTTATTTTCATGAAAACTATTGATAATTATAATTTTAAAGGAAAGAAAGTGATTGTACGTGTTGACTTTAACGTTCCTTTGAATGATCAATTTAAAATTACTGATGATACCCGTATCCGGGCTGCCATCCCTACCATACAGAAACTGCGCAGCGAAGGTGCCGCGGTTATTTTAATGTCGCACCTCGGCCGTCCAAAAAATGGCCCGGAAGATAAGTTTTCATTAAAACATTTGGTAAAAACCCTTTCTGAAAAACTGGATACAGCGGTTCAGTTTGCCGATGACTGTATTGGTGACGAGGCAAGCAAAAAAGCTGCTGCTTTAAAAGCCGGCGAAGTGCTTTTGCTGGAAAATCTTCGTTTTTACAAAGAAGAAACCAAAGGCGATGAAGCTTTCGCGAAAAAGCTTGCCGAACTGGCCGATGTTTACGTGAACGATGCTTTCGGTACAGCACACCGGGCGCATGCCTCCACAGCAATTATTGCTAAATTTTTTCCTAACGACAAAATGTTCGGTTATGTGATGGGCAATGAATTGCGCAGCATCAACAAAGTACTTAAAGAAGGGGAAAAACCTTTTACCGCCATTTTGGGTGGTGCCAAAGTTTCGGGTAAAATTGAAATTATCAATAATTTGTTGGATAAAGTCGATAATCTTATTATCGGTGGCGGCATGATGTTTACTTTCATTAAAGCCAAAGGGGGAAAAACAGGTAATTCGCTGGTTGAAGATGATTTAATTGAAACGGCAAAAGATGCCATGCTTAAAGCTGAGCAACTTGGTGTAAACCTTTACATTCCGGAGGATGCCGTTATTGCTGATAAATTCGACAATGAGGCCAACCAGAAATGCCGCCCGTCCAACGATATCCCTGATGGATGGATGGGCTTAGATATTGGTGTGGAAGCTTCCGAAACTTTTAGGAAAGTTATTGAAGGTTCGGCTACTATTCTTTGGAACGGGCCAATGGGGGTTTTTGAGATGGACAATTTTGCCGAAGGTACTTTAGATGTTGCAAAAGCTATTGCACGTGCTACCGAAAAAGGCGCTTATTCGTTGGTTGGTGGCGGCGATTCGGTGGCTGCCATTAACAAATATCATCTTCAGGACAAGGTGAGTTATGTTTCAACCGGTGGTGGTGCCATGCTCGAATACATTGAAGGTAAAACGTTACCCGGTGTGGCTGCTATTGAAAAATAGATTCTGGCGTGACGCCTGAACAAGAGCAGTTGGGATAATTTAAACCGGAATTTGCATAAGGGATAGAAGCGACAGCCCGGAAGCGGAAGGGCTTGTGAAACTGTGGCGGAAAATGCGACAAAGAAGCATTTTTAAGCCACATAGTTGAACAGCCCTGCCGGTGAGGACTATAGCGGATAGCCCGGCCCGAAGGGTATGCCCTGAATTAAATTACCTTTTTTAATACTTCGTCTTTATCGGGAAGTGTGAACTTAAAATTGTCGAGATGCAACCAGGAATATAAGGCGGGGGCAACGGATTGCACCGGCTCGTAAAAAATAGAGGTTTTTGTGGCGCTTGGTTTGATGACAGTGTGGCCTGCGTCGAAGTAGTTTATGACAAAAATGATGATGCTCAAAAACAGGGCACCTTTTAACAGTCCGAATGCAGCGCCGGCCAGCTTGTTCAGAAAACCGAGCAAAAGGATATCGATAAATTTTTCAAGTATTTTGCCCAGCGCCAGTACGGCAAATAAGACTACTATAAAGGTGACAATGAATGAAATGACGGCCATATATTCCTGATTGATAGCAAAATACTGTTTGAGGTAGTTGGCAGTTACATCAGAAAAATAAAAGGCAAAATACAAACCGAGGATGAAAGCGGCAAGGGAAGCAATTTCGATAATCAGGCCTTTCTTGTATCCATTGTAGGCAAACCACAACAAAGGAATCACTAAAATAATATCCAATAAATTGAGGCTCATTTTTTATTGTTTAATGCTTATGTTTCAAAAGTAGTAAAAATTGCAGGACAACTTTTATCCGACAATGCGTAAATGTTTTTTTGGGATTTTTAACACAATGGCGGAACCGACCACGTCGATTTGTACTTTAATGTAATTTTTTCCTTTTGCCTGGATTAAGATTCCCCTTAAGCCGGTAAGTTTTCCTGCCATCACCTCCACCTCTTTGCCTTTTTCCCAATCCTGGTCCTCTTTTAATTCGTGGTCTTTTTCTTCAAGATAATATTTTACGGCATCGATTTGTTGTGGGGGCACCGGAACGGCTTTTCCTTCAAAACTGACATATTTAACAGCTCCCTGAACGTACAAAGCTTTGTAATAATCTTTTATTCCAACGTAAACGAAAATATAAGAACGGAAAAGTGGTTCTTCAACCCATTTTTTTCGATCGCTCCATTGCCGGAGTTTTTTTTCGAGAGGAAGATAAAAGTCAATTTCTTCAGCTTCGAGTTCAATGGCTACTTTTTTTTCGGTACGCGACTTTACATAAAGTGCGTACCATTTTTTCTCTTCTTCCTTTTTAACCATGTTTATATGAATTGAATTTAACCACGGTATTAAATTTTTTCCGTATTTTTTTCCGGTGTTTATATCCGTCGGGTGTATAACCCAATGTAATTAGCAACGGAATATTTTTTTCGTCGGGAACAGTTAGTAGCTGCTTGACTTCTTTTTCGTCGAACCAGCCCAGCATGCAACTGCCTAACCCTAGTTCAGTGGCCTGTAAGCATATGTGTTCGGCAGCAATGCCTACATCAATGAGCGGATATTCTTTTTTCTTGATACGCCCGCCTACTTCGGTGATGATTTTGGGTTTTTCCATGACTATGGTTATGATTACAGGGGCTTGTTTTACAAAGTTATTGAAACTTTTGAGCGGCCCTGCAGCCGCTTTGGCCATTTCTTTTAAAAGTGAAGGCTCGTTAACCACAACGAAAGTCCATGGTTGCGAGTTGCTGGCCGAAGGGGCAAGTCGCCCGGCCTCGAGGCAAGCCGTGAGTTTTTCATCTTCCACTGCCCGCGCAGTATATTTACGGTCACTTTGGCGTTGTTGTATTAAGTCGATGAAGTTTTTCATACTTGTTTGGCTATGCGTAGTTTGGGATTTTAAAACGATTAATTTTCAATTTACTATTAATTTTATTTATTGCTATTATGTTCATATTTAACACTTTGACCGCATTGCGTATAACCTTTGTTGTGCATTCGGCTTTGTGTGACTTGGCAATGTGTATGGCTTTTTGTGTTGGCATATTATTTTATTTTTTCTAAAATCATTTTTAAAATTGAATATGCTTCTTTGTAAACTTTTTGAGCTCCATTGTTTGGCACAAGTTCTCCATGAAATAATACATTTCTCAACTGATATAACACTTCAACTAATGCTTTTACGATATGTATGGCATAGCAACTTGTATTTGTTATATCCCTTCTCAATGTATATGAATCACATTGGTAATAATTAACTGGACTTTCTGACATGTTGGTTTCTAACAAAGTGTTTATTTTAACAGGTTCGAGTTCTTGAAACATCAATCTAACTTGTTCTTTTCTTCTGTTGCTTAGATTTTGATAGTCAGGATGTGCTTGAAAGTGTATTAAATCATAAGAGGGATGAGTATAGTTAAAAATTATTGAATTGTCTGATTTTCTTTTGATGACAACTTTCATTTCTGTTATATCACCAAGATATGCACCGTCTGTTCTTTCTAAATAATATTTGTCTCTGCCAAATTCACGATTATCGATTTTATGTCTTGAATTTTTTTCTTTTAAAGCGTTTTCAAACCAAATTCTGTCATTTCTACCGTCAATTTGATTTTGTTGTAATTGATAATAGAGTGCTGATAAATAACTCCTAAATTCTTGTCCTTGTTGTGAATCAGATTCCATCAGGGAATTAATACCGTTTCTTACAGAATTTGGTTGAGTTTTAATAGCCGATATTTTTTCTCTATCACTGTGTAAGGTTGAAAAACTGCTGTTATACCAAGCGTTAAACGGAATCCAAGCTTTGATAAAATGACCGATATAGTCAATATCAGAGTGTTGTATCCATAAATTTATATTTTCTTGATTAACCGGCATATCAACTCACTTTTGAATTTATGTATTTTATCGCTTTTTCTTCATTTTCTTCAATGGCAATTTCTACGACTCGTTTAGTAGTTTCCAAAAGCTTTTCAGATTGCTTTTTCAGGGCAAAACTTTCTTCAATTAATTCGGCTATTTGCTGTTGTTTGGTGTAGTCGATTAGGGGGATAGGAATTTTTTCTAATTCTGTTTTGTTTATTGCTGTCAATATTGTTCCGGAACAACTTTTTTTAAGAATATTTTGCATCGGTTCTGATTTGAAAAGAATCAGTAATGTTTCAGAATTAATTTTATCAGAATTAACAACATAAAATCCGGTTGAACATAAAGCATTATCATATTCTTTTGTAATAAGAGCACAACTATCCAAAGAACCCTCAATTGATGAAATAATTACATCATTTTCAGAAACAATACGCCTTGCTCGTGTTGGTAAATCTTTGCCTAATGAAGTTGTACATCCGTTTATGTCTCCGGTTTTGCCAATGTTTGCCAACTCAATATATTTGTATTGTTTCGTTTCGTTAGGTGAATAGTTTTTATCTTTTAAATTACAAACTTTCGAAAAAGGCTCAAAGCCATGTTTATAGTTTTTTATCAGTTTAATATAACCCTCATACTTTTTCTGATAATACTCTGCATCCAAGCGACCGCTGGCAAGAAAACTATCTTTGAAGGATTTTATATTGACCGGCTCATTGCTCGGCTCAAAATCTTTTAAACCCATTTCTTCCAAAAGGATTTCTTCGGCTTGGGTGTATTTATTCTTTGAGTCTACAATCAAAGAATAAGAGAATTCAATTGTTTTCTCTATAACTTTTTGAAAATTAATATTTAATAATGGGATTGGAATTTCTCTAACACGCCATAATGCCAAACCTTGTTGAACCATACCCGTTTGATTTCGCAGAATCCAATCTTGTCCATATTTAGAATTTAAATATGTAATAAAAAATTGTGGCTTAATCCTATTCTTATTTTTTATTGAAATTCTTGCAACATCTTGATCAATATTTGCAGGAAGAACGTTTTCTTTAACAAGAGCACAGTATCCAACACTTCCCCTAGTTGTTAGAACAATGTCGTTTACTTCTAATGATGATCTTTTATTATTTTCGTCAACCCATTTCGCCAACCTATCTGCATTAATATCATCAGCAAACCAATTTTTAAAATTTTTAGCCGTCAAATGTCGAATTTCAGAGTTTTCATCAACAACATGATAACCATGTTGCCCATCGGTAATAAAAGCGTCTTCTCCTAAGTAAACAGTTTCATAATTAGAAAGAAGTAAATCTTCACGTAAATATTTTTTTTGAAAATATTCAGCATCAATTCTAAATATGCTATTTCCAAACGGAATCTTTGAATAAAAAACTTCACTCACTTCCAGCCCTTCCAACAAAGCTTTGTATTTTACTTCGTTGAAAGGGCTATTCAAAAAAAACTTAATCGCTCTTTTTTGGCAAATTCGGCAAATGCCTCGGCTATTCCGTCTTGGGTGAGCCCATCGTGGTTAAACAGGTCGTGTTTTACAATCAAATGCCCGTGGCTGTCCAAAACATATTCGTCTAAATCTTTGGGTGTGGTGTCGTAATGTTCGGCTACATCACTGGCTTGGTTTTCTTTGTTTTCCAGTTCGGAAAATTTAATAATGTCTTTTTTCTTTAAATAGATTTTGTCACCGCTGTTGTCTTTGCTCGGCTTTTGCATGGTGGCAAAGAAAATGGGATAATCATCTACTTTAGGGCAAAGTTTGTCGTCCCATTTTTGCACAAACAAAACGCTTGTTTTGGTTCCGGTATGCGGTTTAAACACATTGCCGTGCAAACCGACTACGGCAAGAATTCTTGCCCTTTCCGCTATAAATTCGCGAATGTGTTTGTCGCTGCTGTTATTAAAGCGTCCCTGCGGTAAGACTATTGCCATACGCCCACCGGGTTTAAGAAAATCAAGGTTTCGCTCAATAAATAAAATATCCCGTCCCATTTTAACGGCATTTTTTATTTTAACTTTTCTATAAGTACCGTCAGGTAATTTATAAACTGTTTCACCGCTCACGCCTAAAAATTCCGGAAAAGACGGCAATGCTTCTCCTCTTTTTATAGTTGTAACATTTTTCCCCTGATAAAATTTTAGCTTTTCAAATAAAACTTTTTTACCTAAGTCGTATTTAGCCAAAATCCTGCTTTCTTTAATATCTCCGGCAAAAGGCGGATTTGCCATCAAAAGATCAAACTGAAAATCGCGGTTGCTTTTTTTGTCGGCTCTTAACTTTTTGAGTTTTTTCCAACCTTCAAAATAAACGTCTTGCCAATCTTCGTCGTTTGTTTTTTCATCCCAGCGTTCCCAATCCAAAGTATTCAGGTGCAATACATTTGTTTGTCCGTCTCCGGCAATCAGGTTTAATGTTCTTCCCACACGCACAGCTCTTTCATCAAAATCAATAGCAAAAACTTTGTTACGGACATAGTCTATCTGTTCAGGCAGTTTCTTCTCTGTAGTGTAAAGGTGGCTTTTGGTAATCCCTTTGGCTTTGAGTTGGTTTTCCCACACATGAAAAATAGTATGTACCGGAAAACCGCAACTGCCGGCAGCAGTGTCAATCATAGTTTCATCGGGGTTGGGATTGAGCATTTTTACACACATATCAATGACATAGCGTGGAGTAAAATATTGCCCTTTTTCTCCTTTACTGCTTTTGTTTATCAAGTATTCAAAAGCTTCGTCCACTACATCAAGACTTGAATTAAAGAGTTTTACATCTTGCAAAGAGGAAACGCAAATCGAAAGGTGCGAAGAGGTAAGCATAATTTTATCATCAGCTTTAAAAACGCCTTCCCATTTTTGTTTTGCTTTGTCAAAAAGATTTTGGATTTTGTTTTTAAGTTCAGTTTCGGTGTCGCCGTAGTTTCTAAATTCAAGATGGCGGGTTTCGTCCCGCCCGCTTTGCATTTCATCATAGAGTTTGGTGAAAATGAGTTTAAACAATTCTTCAAAAACATCCACGCCCGCATTTGCCAACACCTCGTCTTCCATTTCCAAAATCAAATCTTTCAGCGATTTTCTTTCAGAAATAAGTTTGTCTTTTTCAATCAAATCTTTGATTGTCCAGCGTTCTTCAAGTATATCAGAAAGTTTTTGGTAGGCACGAGGGATACCCGAAATATCTTCAAAATAATTGGGATCTTTTCGATGATAAAAAGATATGGAATCGCCATTACTCCAAATTCCAATGGGTGCCCCGGTAGCGTTGCAATAGGATTTTAATTGTTCTTTGCCGTCTTTGAGTTTCGGCTTTTTCAGTTCCACTATGATATATGGCGCAGTAGTCTGGTCTTTGTCGAAAATGACAATGTCGGCTCGTTTCTTTTCACGCCCTAACGAAACGGCATATTCCAGTTCCATTCTGCCGATAGGGTAATCGTAATCTTGGTTAAGGGTCTTTACATAAAGTTGCCTTACCACTTCTTCGGGTGTCAATTTAATATCTTTCTTGCGAACCAAGCACTTTATGTAAGGGACGGTTTTCCCTTTTACTTCTCTGGTAAAAATGTTTTCTTCCAAAAACTTAATTTTTTCTTCGCTGAATTGAGACAGCTTGTAATAGGAATCTCTTAAAATGTCCGATAATGTCATATTTTTATTTTCTGTCATTTATCCATCCTGTTTTTCTATTTGCTAACAAAATTTTCAATGTATCATTTTCTTTTTGCTGCATGAAGCACAATTGGTATTACATACCGGTTTCCGGTTTTTCAAAACAAACTCTTTTTCTTTTTCAACAAACCCTGAACCACCGAGGCCAAAAGAATTAACGTGCTGATATATCCGGATATTCGTGCAATATAATCGCCGTTGGCCACATAATAGGTAATTTCATTGTTCAGGTGTAGGGTTTGTTTAATCACTGCCCGTTTCCAGTATTCCGTCTTTTGCTTTACGTCGCCATTTTGGTTGATAAAAGCAGAAGTGCCCGTATTGGCCGACATAGCCACATCGCGCCGGCATTCAATGGCACGTAATACCGAAAACAAAAAATGTTGTTTATAGCCGGGCGTATTGCCCCACCAGCCATCGTTGGTGATTACTGCAATCAATTGTGCGCCTTTGCGAACCATATTAGCTACAAAATCGCCATAAACCGATTCGTAACAAATGGCAGGGCCTATTTTTACATCAGTTTCCGGATTGGTAAAAACTGTGGTGTGGTCATCAGCTTTTAAGGTACCCACAATGCCACCGAGATTAACTGCATAGCGTTCCAGTGGATGTAATATTCCCCATGATGGCATTTTTTCCACACCCGGTACAAGTATTGATTTATGATGGACTTGTAAATAAGGAGAATTATCAATAAAAAAAGCCGTATTGAAAGCGTAATAATACAAATTATTTTTGTATTTGCGGGCAGCATTGTCGCGGGGTTCGTCAGGTTTTAACCAGCGAAAGGTGGAGGCGCCGATAATCATGGAAAGTTTGGGGTAATGACTTAAATAAGCGCGCAGGGTTTTCAGGCTTTGAGAACGTTGCATATTGTCTTCCCAAATACCCTCCTGGATAGCCGATTCGGGAAAAATGACATAGTCGGTACTATCGGTAACCGCTTTTTTTGCGAGTGTCAAATTTCGTTGAAGGATTTGGGCAGGAGGCAAGGTGTATTCCTCGGTGTAGGGATCAATATTAGGCTGAACCACAACCACTTGTATAGGATTTCCTTTTTCTTTATAATGATGATATTGTACAAGCGAAAAAATAAGCGGAATACCAATCAAAAAAACTACGGAGGTGGTTTGTATAATTAATTTAGACACTGATTTGGTGCGGATGTGTTGAAGTAATTTGAATAATAAAATATTTACCCAAAGCACCCACAACGAACCTCCTAAAACACCCGTATATTCGTACCATTGAATCCACAGGTGTTTGGAAGCAAACACATTGCCCAGCGTGAGCCATGGCCAACTTAAATCCCAGTTCATGTGGAAATATTCCCAGCTTATCCAGTAAAAAATTAAAATACCAAGGCCTCCTTTTTTGCCAAACAAATATTTCCTGGAAATGTGAAACACCTGAAATACGATGGCCATAAACAACGAATTCAACACGATTGCCGTTACTGCTCCCGAAGCTGTAGAATTCCAAATCCACCAGGTGGTTAAGGTATTCCAAATGAGAAAGCTGATCATGGCATAACCAAACATGCCTTTCCTGTTGCTGTTTTCCAATTCGTTTTGCACAAAAAACAAGGGAATCCAGGCCACGAAAATCAAAGGTGTAAACCCGTGAACAGGCCAGGATGCTGCCATCAATAAACCACTCAACAAGGAAAGCAATAAAAGGTATAACCGCTTCATTTGATATTTTTGGCTAAAATAATCATTTCTTTTTGGTAAAATAAGGGCGTGGTTTGCCGAAAAAGTTCAATTTTTTAAAGCACGTGAAACATTAACACATCCGGCATTTTTTTGTGATGAGAAAATCAATTTTCAAAAAAGTCAAAAACTTTTTCCCAAAACCCTTTTTCCAAATGGCAATCGGAATGGCCCCGGCCGGGGATTGTCCACAATTCTGCGTTGTCGCCCGCAGCTTTTTTCAGGCGTAAAGCCTGGGTAACCGGAACGGTTTGATCCTGCTCACCATGAATGAGCAAGAAGCGGGCCCCGGCGTTAACAATATGTTTCTCCGGTGCAATAGCATTTAAATCGAGGTGCTGAAATATTTTTATATACTTAAACAGTAACCAAACCAACGGAAAGTAAGGAATGTGGTGATCGGCAAATTGTTTCCGCATAACTACAGCCGGATGGGCAAATGCTCCCACGGTAATCACTTTTTTCACCCTTGGGTCGTGTGCTGCTGCATAAATGGAAGCCGCCCCGCCAATGGACAGGCCCACGAGGTAAAAATCGTTATTTTCTGTTTTGGACTGTTTTTTGAGATAATCCATCGTTGAAATGGTATCTTCGGCAAATTTTACTAAATTGGTATAGCCATCGGCATCACTATTGCCATGGCTGCGTGCATCAAAAGCCAGCAGGTTAAAGCCTTTACAACAAAACTTTTTCAAATAAGTCATCATTCGCTGGGTATTACGCCCCCAGCCATGTACAAAAATAATAGTAGGTGCTGATGTATCCACCAGAATCCACCATGCATACAACTTTTTGTTTTTTTTTGTCGGGATCCAAACTTCCTGAATTTTAAAAGGCAGGTTTTTAGGAGTTTCATGTCTGACCACAGGATTATGGAAACTTTTTACCATTAAAAAAAACAAAACGGTTAATCCGAGAATCAGAACAGCCAAAAGAAAGTAAATAAACCACATGGTTTTTTTAATTTAAATAGATAAAGCCAATAGAACAAGTGCTGACCAATAACTTAGCATGATGAAAAACTCCGCTAATTTAAAAGTTTTTACAAATTTATTGTAAGCCAAAATGGAATCGGAAATAACAAAAAGCATAGCACCTAAAAATGCGTACGTACTGCTGATACCTGCCAAAACCCATGCCCGGCCAGCTGCCTGCCACAAAAAAATCATAATTACCAATGCATAAACCAAAACCGGAATGGTCATTTTACCTGTTTTAGGCAACACTATCCACAGGAAAATAAGCATATAAATAGCGATGGGAATAAAAGGCAACCAGGCAAAAAAGGGACCGAAACCGGAAACCATTGCCCCGATAAACAACAGGTGGGCTATTAAAAACGAAACCAGTCCGGCCACAAACCGGTCCTTGGGAAGCATCAAAAACACATCGCCAATCAAGGAAAAAACTAATCCGCTAATTATCAGTATTTTATAAACAGTAAAGTTTCCGGTTTTAAGTTGAAAAGTTAGCAGGATAATCAAAGCTGTTGTGACAGGTTTAAAAACATATTTCAGTGAAGAAACTTTCAGGTATTCACCGCTGATATGTAGCAAACCGGATAAAATAATAAGTAAAAGCAGGTAATTCATAAACAAGAAAATTTTGAAAGCATAAACTTACAAAAATTTAAAAATACCCTTCTCTTTTTTTCTGCTCCATACTGGCGTCCTGGTCAAAGTCGATCACGCGTGTGGTACGTTCACTTTTGGTAATCGTCATCATCTCTTCCACTATTTTTTCAATAGTGTCGGCTTCCGATTCAACGGCACCCGTTAGCGGATAGCATCCCAGCGTACGGAATCGGACCATTTTCATTTCAGCCTGCTTGCGCATTTTTTCCGGCATGCGTTCGTCATCCACTAAAATCAGATTTCCGTCCACATTTACCACCGGCCGTTCTTTGGCAAAATAGAGGGGAACAATGGGGATATTTTCCAAACGGATGTATTGCCAGATATCCAGCTCGGTCCAATTTGAAATTGGAAATACGCGAATAGATTCGCCTTTGTGCACTTTGGCATTGTAAATATCCCACAGTTCAGGACGTTGATTTTTCGGGTCCCATTGATGGTATTTATCGCGGAAAGAATAAATCCGTTCTTTGGCACGACTTTTTTCTTCATCGCGACGGGCACCGCCAAAAGCGGCATCAAATTTATATTTATCAAGTCCCTGAAGAAGGGCCTGTGTTTTCATCACGTCAGTATGCACTTTTGAACCGTGGGTATAAGGGCCTATGCCGGCCTCAAAACCCTCTTTGTTGTAATGAACAATCAAATTCCAGCCTTTTTCTTTGGTATAGTTGTCACGGAATTCGATCATCTCTTTGAATTTCCATTTCGAGTCGATGTGCATCAGCGGAAAAGGCACCTTTCCGGGATAGAAAGCTTTTTCGGCCAGTCGTGCCATTACCGATGAATCTTTACCAATGGAATAGAGCATCACCGGATTTTCAAATTCGGCAGCTACTTCACGAATGATGTGAATAGACTCCGCTTCCAGTTCGCGGAGATTATTGATGGAATAAGTTTGCATGCACTTTGCTTTTCAAAAAGGCAAAAGTACAATTTCCTATAGGATTTCAGGTTAATAAATTTACAATTCAATATTATTTGAATGTGTTTTACAAAGCTTTGTATTGTTTGCCCGGAAGAGTTTGTATAAGTCCGCTAAACTCCATGTTAAGCAAGGCAGAAGCTACTTTTGAAGGATTAATTGCTGATTGTATTACCAATTTGTCAATACTTATTTCTCCGGCATCACGAATCATTTCAAGCAATAATTTTTCTTCACCGGAAAGCTTGATGAACAATTCGGTTTGTTGTTTTTCTTTCCTTCGCCTGTCGTCCCAACCCATGATATAGGCAATATCGTCAGCCGATTGAATCAATGCTGCTTTGTTGGTTTTGATAAAAAAGTTGCACCCTCTTGAATATTGGTCACCCACTCTTCCGGGCAGGGCAAACACATCGCGGTTGTACGAATTGGCCAGCTCAGCCGTTATCAAAGCACCTCCTTTCCTGTCCGATTCAATCACCACTACGGCATCACTCATCCCGGCAACAATACGGTTTCGTTTGGGGAAATTTTCACGGTCGGGCGTGGTTTTCGAAAAAAATTCGGTAAGTAAACCGCCTCCTTTTGCTAACATGCTTTCGGCAAGTTTTTTGTGCTGAGCCGGATAAAGCCTGTCGAGCCCATGGCCAAGTACGCCAACAGTTGGGATGTTTAAATCAACCGACTGGCGATGTGCACATCCGTCAATACCATAAGCCAGTCCGCTTACAAGCAACACCTCCTTTTCTATTAATCCTTCCAGCAGTTCCCGGCACATGCTGCGCCCATACTCTGTTGCACGCCGGGTTCCCACAAAACTAACTACACGCGACTTATTTAAATCGGCCGTACCTTTGTAAAAAAGAATCAATGGATGGTCGTAACAATTAAGCAGTCGTTGAGGATAATCAGCATCTTCATAAAAAAGTACACGGATATTATATTTCTGAATAAAATCGATTTCCCTACGGGCACGGTCCAACACTTTTTGATTTAAAATACTGTTTACCGTGGCCTGTCCAATACCGGGGATAGTCATCAGCGCTTTTCGTGAAGAAGAAAAAACAGCTTCGGCACCTCCACAAAAATTAATGAGTTTTTTGCCATTTACATCTCCTACACCGGGAATCAGGCTGATGCCGATTTTATAAATAAGGTCGTTTGCCATAATCATACAAAGTTATAAATGTTTGGTTAAAACATTGAAATGATAGTCAGTTTTATAATTGCAAAATGTATAATTTTGCCGGATTAAAAATGAATCATGGATCAAACAAAAACAATACTCAGGAAACCGGACTGGCTTAAGATAAAAATCCCTTCCGGGAAAGAATATATTTCCGTTAAAGAAATTGTTGATAAAAATAAACTTCATACCATTTGTACCAGCGGCCATTGTCCAAACATGCATGAATGCTGGGGAAACGGAACGGCTACACTAATGATTTTGGGAGATATTTGTACACGATCTTGCAAATTTTGTAATGTAAAAACAGGGCGTCCGTTGCCGGCAGACTGGAAAGAACCGGAACGCGTGGCTAATTCCATTCGTTTGATGAAATTGAAACATGCTGTGTTAACATCTGTTGATCGGGACGATTTGGAAGACGGCGGAGCCGGTATATGGGCGATGACCATCCGGAAAATTAAAGAAATAAGCCCGGGTACCACTATCGAAACCCTCATTCCCGATTTTGACGGTAAGAAAGAGTTAATTCAGCAGGTTATTGATGCTGCACCTGAAGTAATTTCGCATAATCTTGAAACTGTCCGCCGCATTACGCCCTGGACACGGAGCCGGGCAAAATACGATACTAGTTTAAAAGTGCTCAAATATATTGCAGACTCTGGAATAGTAGCCAAATCAGGTATTATGGCGGGTTTGGGCGAAACCCCCGAAGAAGTATTTGATCTTATGGATGATTTGCTGGCAGTGGGGGTAAAAGTGCTGACCATTGGCCAGTATTTACAACCCACTAAAAAGCACCTACCTGTAAAAGAATATGTAACACCCGAACAATTTAAAGAATATGAACGTGTTGGGCTTGAAAAAGGATTTCGCTTTGTGGAAAGCAGCCCGCTGGTACGCTCGTCGTATCATGCTGAAAAACATGTCCCTCATAATTAACAAACACCAATGTCCAAAGAAAAAATCATTTTGGAAGACCTCGGCAGGATAGCATATCAACAAGCCTGGGATTATCAAAAACAGTTGTTTCAGTCGGTGCTGGAGGCAAAAAAAGAGGGGATAACTCATAAAAATTATTTGCTTTTTTGTGAGCATCCACCAGTTTACACTTTGGGTAAAAGCGGCAACCGTGAACATCTGCTCATTAATGATGAGATGCTCCGGAAGATAGGAGCTACCTTTCAGCCCATCGACCGTGGTGGCGACATTACTTTTCACGGACCCGGTCAGTTGGTGGGCTATCCTATCTTCGATCTGGATACTTTTACGTTGTCCATTAAAGATTTTGTTTTTCAAATAGAAGCAGTTATCATCAGAACATTAAAACATTATGGTATTTTCGCCTCTCGAATAGAACATGCCACAGGCGTATGGATTGATGCCGGGAAACCCAACGTCCGAAAAATTGCCGCTATCGGCATGCGTATCCACAACAAGGTAAGTATGCATGGATTTGCCCTGAACGTTAATACCGACCTGGAGTATTTTTCTCATATTATCCCTTGCGGGATTACCGATAAAGGAGTTACTTCACTACAAAAGGAGTTGGGGCATACGGTGGAAATGAAAGAGGTAAAAGAATATTTGATTGAAGAATTTGAAACGCTGTTTGAACAAGAGATAATGATCAGGCGATCATCCTTAAAATCTCCAACGACTTAATTTTTCCCAATTCGGGCAGATGTAACTGATAGTAGGAAACCAGCATGTCGAGCAGTTGCCGGCGCTTTTGGTTGCTGATATGGAAATTTTTTAACGTGTTGAGTGAGCTTTGCAACAGTAATAATAAATTTTGTGCCGTATCTTTTTCAATGAAATAGGGATGAAAAGGCCGATGCCTGCTGAAATGTCCTTCCTGCATGTCAAAAACCAGGTCCGATGTGCTTTTAAAATATTCATTTTTGGGATAAAAGCCCAGAAACCGGGTAAGCTGTAGCATAAAAAACAGATGGAAGTTGATAAAATGCTGTTCTTCCAGATCGAACCAGCTGAGTTGATGGAATATCCACTGAAACAACTCTTTATTGGGACTTTCCTCACGAACGGTTTTATATAAAATTTCATCTAAAAATAAAAGTACCGTTTGTTTCTCGATGGAAAACGAAATGTGATGCCACTGGTAAGTTACCCGTGCCTCTTTAATATGCTGAAGGTTTTGATTGGGTTTGTTGTACACCTGCATTTCCAGCAGTGTAAGGGGTTCAAAAAGTGATGGCTTGAATTTTGCTTTTTTGCTCCTCACGCCTTTCACCATATACGACCGCATACCCAACTCTTCGGTAAATATTTTTACAATTAACGAAGTGTCAGCATATTTGAATTGCTGAAATACAATACCACGACTTTTTACAATCATCTTATAATCAAAATTTTGGTGACCATGCTTTGTGACCCGTCGTTATTTGTAATAAAAACCAGGTACACTCCGGAAGCTACGCGATGGCCATCAAAATTCTTGCCGTTCCAAATGGCTTGTCCGCCCTGTGCTGTTGTTTCAAACACCAGGTTTCCATACGAATCGGTTATTTTTACGGAAGCATCTGTCACTAAGCCTTTGATGGCAATGGGACCTGCATAATCGGGGCGTACCGGATTGGGAAATGCATATACGTCAGTATTGGCTTTATGACCGGTGGTAGCCGTTCCCCGATATGATATAAGTCCTTTATCGGTACCAATAAACACTTCACCGTCGGCATCGATGGTTATCCCGGTAATAGCATCAGAAAGCAGCGGGCTGTTTTCAGCTGTAAAATGATGGATTTGCTTTAAACCATCCGGTGAAAGCAAAAATACACCGGCACGTTTCGTGCCGATCCATTTTTGATTGGCACCATCCACGGCAATGGCAGTAACAGTTTCGGTTACGAGCAAAAGATCGGCTAAACCGGAACCATCATTTCTTGGGACAAGAATTTGTTGTGCATCAAAATCACTCCCCGAATTAAAAATTTCGTCAGGACTGTAAAATACAGCCACTCCTTTATCGGTACCAACCCACACTGCCCCGTTGCGATCATTGGCCATGCTGTAAACCGTACTTCCCGGAATATCACCGTTGCCACGGGATGAATTCAGCACCTTTACGCGGTCGTCGGAGGCGTCATCTATTGTATTATTAAAAGAATATACGATGAGCATACCGTTATTTCTTTTGCGGATCCAAATTTGGTTGTAGGCATCTACCATCAATGAAGCTACATCGATGCCGCTGAGGCTGTTGCCAAGATAGAATGATTTCCAGTTTCCATCGTTTTTCAAAACAGACAAAATATTCCGGGCGCCAGTGTTAGCCACCCAAAGGTCATGTTGATCGTCATAATACATACCGCTGATGTTCACATATCTGGGATCTTTAAGCCAGGGCCCGAGGGTGCTGTTTGCGGGTGTGTAAATTTTAGTCAGATGTCCTCCTTCAAATTTTAGAATTCCGTCCTGCCATGTTCCCACATAAGCTGTTCCGGGGTTTTCGGGATCGGCTTTTACGCTTACCATGTCGCTGATACTATCCAGCGCCGGTGTATTTGAATTATCGTAATTAGTCCATTGGCCATCTGCGTAAGCAAAAATACCATCGTGGATATAAGCTTTTGACCAATCGGAATGATAGCCGCCGGGCACCACCCAAATATTATCTCCTGCTGCATCCAACGCAAATACATTCTGACTTCCAGGCCCGTCAGGTTTGATGAACTCCCCTGTTCCGCCGGGCGTTACTTTTAGTAAACCATGCCGGGTGGTTGCTACCCAAACTGCTTGGTTTACATTTCCCCCGGCAGCGAGCGGCTCAATGGATTCGCCCTGTACCGGGCCAATAAATAAAATTTCTTTTCCGGAAGTATCGTAAGCTTTTACCGAATAGCGGTTAACAACGAACATGACATCTTCCTCCACATTTATTTCGTGGTGCCGCTCATGGTTACCCGGCAAAAAATCTTTCCATTGCTTTCCGTCGAAAACATAAAGCGTATCGCCATCCCATCCACCGGCATAATAATTGGCATATATCCTATTATCAAAAGCGCATACCTGATTAAAAGCCTCACCTGGATTTGCAATATCATTTATCCGGTGCCAAAAGTGAAAGTCTGCCAGATTTCCGGCCTTACGGTTGGCAACATACAATCCAGACTTGGTAGCAGCAAAAAAAGCAGTGTCGTTAGCGGTAACGTCCATCACATCAAGTGCTTTTCCGTTGGGTCCTATATAATAAGTATCTTGAATCTCCTGACGGGCAACATCCAGTACCACAATTCCGAAACTACATGATAAATAAGCAAAGTGATCAAGAAAAAAAATGTTGTTAATGGTTTTTACACCTAACATCTCTTTGTTAAAAATATCCGGAATATTTGTTACCTCCCCGTTATCGTTAATTAAATCGATGTTGGCATCGGTATATGCCACAAGCAGGATATGATTTTGTTTGCTGTAAGCTATTTTGCTGATTCCAACATCATTGAGGCCTTTTACCTTATCAAAAGGGGCGACCCGGTTATCATCAGGATTATAAGTAAATAAGCTGTACGGTGTGGCGGCATAGATGAGCGAACTCCCTTCCGCCACATCAATTACTTTTTGATATGTCAGATGAGTTTGCCATTGGCCTATACCAATGCCCTGAGCTGAAATATTTCCTAAAACTAAAAAGGAAAAAAACAGGGTTGCAAGATAAAATTTCCTCATGGAACGTTGAGCTTTTTTACTGATTAATCAAACATATTTCTCGCCTTTTTCCACCTTTACATCATTCACAAAAGTTCTGATCTGTTGTTCATCTTCTTTGCGACAAATCAGTAGTACATTATCTTGTTCCACCACGATATAATCGTCAAGTCCCTGAAGTACAACCAGTTTGTCATCTGGAACATGTACAATACTATTTTTGGTATCATACATCATCACGTTATTGCCTACTACGGTATTTTGGTTTTCGTCTTTTTTGCGGATAGCATAAAGCGAGCCCCAAGTGCCCAAATCGGACCAGCCAAAATCGACACTCAAAACGTACACGTTGTCAGCTTTTTCCATCACACCATAGTCGATGGAAATATTTTTGCAAACCGCGTAAGTTTCATTGATAAAAGCCTCCTCATTGGTCGTATTGTATTTGCCAATACCTTTTTTAAACAAGGTATCCACATCGCTCAAATAACTGTTGAAGGCATCCATAATGCTTTTCAATGACCATATAAAGATACCCGAATTCCACAGAAAATCGCCACTGGCCAAAAAAGATTTAGCAATTTCAAGGTTGGGTTTTTCAGTAAAGGTTTTCACTTTTCGCAAACGGTCATCTGCGGGATAAACCTTTTCGTCTTCAAACTGGATATAGCCATAACCCGTGTCGGGACGGCCGGGACGGATGCCCAGTGTAATCAGCCAGTCGTTTTGTTCAGCAGCTTTCATGGCTGTTTTAATATCGCGCACGAATTCGTTTTCTTTTAAGATAATGTGGTCAGAAGGGGCCACCACAATAATGGCATCTTTATTCTCTTCCCTTATTTTGTAGTTGGCATATGCAATACAGGGCGCAGTATTTCGCCGTGAAGGTTCACAAAGCACTTGTTTTTCAGTAACCTCAGGTAATTGTTCCAACACAAGTTTTTTGTAAATTTCGTTGGTGACGATGTAAATATTTTTTGCCGGTAAAATTTTTTTAAAACGATCAAAAGTCAATTGAATCAGTGTTTTTCCGGTTCCCAAAACATCCATAAATTGCTTGGGATGAGCTGTTTTGCTCATAGGCCAAAAGCGTGAGCCTACTCCGCCGGCCATAATCACACAATAATAGTTGTCCATTGTTATTTTGTTAGGTGAAGCAAAAATAAGAGAAAAGAGGGATAAATCCTTGCTTCATTTTTATTAATTGGAAAAGCCGGAAGTAATTTTATTCTTTTTTCAAGGGTTCAATCGGTGTTAAAGCATGAAACAAATACACTTTGTCAGTAGCAAGTTCACGGCATTTATATCGGGTCCGCACCCTTGAAAGCACTTCAAATTTACGATGTGACTGAAACAGGAAAACAGCACCTTGTGGGAGGTCTTCCACGCGGGTTTCTTTGTTTTTGTCGTACTGCTGTAATATCCGCGTAAGCTCCACATCAGCAAAACTGGAAGCTTTAATATTTTTAAGATGATTTCTGACGGCGGTCTCCACATCAGTCGGAAAAATATTTTTTACAAGGATTTCCTCCATAAGTTGCCGGTACATACTTTTCCATTCTTTTCCGTGAGGCTGTCGGTTATGACCAAACTTTTTAAAGGTTTTCAGGTGAGCCAGCTCATGAATAAAAGTGATGAGAAAGGCATAAGGGTTAAGGTTGTAATTGACGCTGATCCGGTGGTAGGGTTTTTGTCCGGGCGGACGATAGTCGCCCAGTTTGGTACTGCGGATTCTTGTAATCGTCAAATGAATTTTATAACGTATAATCCAGTGATAAACAGGGTCAATGGCTGCTGATGGCAGGTATTCTGCTAATATTTCTTTTTCGTTCATTTCTTTTTCACTAAGGCATTATTTCACCTTGTTCTTCCAAAAATATCCGAATATTTTTTTCAATCCTTTCGGTGATGTTTTTCGACTCATCGGCAATAAAAGGCTCTCCTGTAATGTGTTCATAAAGCTCTATATACCTATCAGATACCTGTTTTACAAAAGTATCTGTCATCTCCGGTACTTTTTGTCCGGTTTTTCCCTGAAAACCGTTTTTCATCAGCCATTCACGAACAAATTCCTTGGACAGTTGTTTTTGTGACTCTCCTTTATCAAAACGTTCCTGATATCCGTCAGCATAAAAATATCGTGACGAATCGGGCGTATGGATTTCATCGATAAGATAAATCTGGTCTCCGGCTTTCCCGAATTCATATTTCGTATCTACCAAAATCAATCCTTTTGCGGCTGCCATTTGGCTTCCTCGCTCAAAAAGCTTGTGTGTAAAAGCTTCCATAAGGGAATAATCTTTTTCTGAAATCAGACCCTGCCTGATAATTTCATATTTGGAAATATCCTCATCATGGCCTTCGTCGGCTTTTGTGGTAGGCGTAATAATAGGTTCATGGAACTTCTGATGTTCTTTTAATCCATCGGGTATTGGCACCCCGCAAATTTCGCGTGCCCCTTTTTGATAAGTCCGCCAGGAACTGCCAGTGAGGTAGCCACGGATAATCATTTCCACCGGGAAAGGCTTGCAATAGCGGCCAATGGTCACCATGGGGTCGGGCGTAGCTATTTTCCAGTTGGGGACAATATCGGCCGTGGCATCCAGAAACCTGGAGGCAATTTGGTTAAGTACCTGTCCTTTGAAAGGAATTCCGCGTGGCAGCACCACGTCAAAAGCCGAGATACGGTCGGTGGCAACCATAACAAGATATTGATCATCAATATTATAAACATCGCGTACTTTGCCGTGGTACAGGCTTTTTTGTTTTGGGAAATTAAAATTGGTGTGGGTAATGGCTTCAGCTGTCATTTTTACTATTATTTTAGATAAAGAACTTTTTTAAATCGTAATGAAATCTTCTAAAACTTTCCGATCGACTGATTAGCCAGTTTACATCCATCTTATTGACAAGGTCCCTTATTAACTCCTGATTATCGAATACATATTTCAAACCATAAATTTGAATCTTTGCTTCTTTTCTTGGAATTTGCTCGAAGGAAATATTTTTTGTTGACTTCGGGTGAGAAATATGATATTGAATATAAAGTAACCAATGCTCAATAGCCTGAACAGGAAACATGATAATGCTTTTGTGAGAAAATAAGTTATAGAGTTGAGCGTACAACCGATCAATTTCGATACTAAATTTATCCCTGTCCCTATCATCATAATCAATACCAATGACAAACAAATCGAGGTGATAATCCCTGAAGCCAATGATAGCAGTGCCGGGAAACTTTTTTAAAACTTCTTTGGAATTTGATGCTTTAAAACGTGAAAAGAAATCTTTGTTTAAATCAATTTCCACGTTGTACTGCCGGGCGAAAAGAGCCAAAAATGTTGTAATAAAAACATAATGTGACTTATCTTCGCACAACAAGCCGTAATTCAACCTGTTCATTTCGGCACACCTCCCAGAAAACCGTAAATCCAGTGTTCACCGAGTGTTTGGGTATAATCTATTTTTGGGAACCCTTTTTCATCCGATTTTTTATCGGATGGTTCAATAATATCTTTTAACAAATTTTTTACTTTGGTTTCGCCTTTTTCGTTATCGAAAACAAATATTGTTTCCGGGAAGTTTTCAAATTCATTGACCACCTGCGGGCTGTGAGAGGTAAGCATAATTTGAATGTCTTTTTTGTCGGCAAGTTCAAAAATAAAATGCATTATTTCGTGTAACCTCCGTGGATGAATCCCTTTTTCAGGCTCTTCAATCATCAAAAGCCTCGGTGGCGAAGGCTGGTGTACAATTGCAAGTAAAGCCATAAAATATAAAATTCCTTCCGATACTTCATCGGATAGAAATCCTCTGTTGTAGACATCAAAAAGCACAACTTGTTTCGAGATTTTGTTATTGATTTTTATTTTTTTAAAGCGGATATCTTTGATTTCAGGCAGACATTCTGTCAAATCCTTTTTAATTTCTGCAAATATTTCTGGCTGGTAATCGCGCATGTTGTCAAAAAATGAAACCAAGTTTGAAGCATCTGAGTTCACAAAATCATCCGTTCCCAATAATCCTGGTTTTTTTATTTGATTAGGATCCGGGGTATAAATGCGGATATTCTGTGAAATACTTCTTAGAAATTTGGCTATTTCAATATCAATATTTTCAAAATCAAACAGATTATTAACACCTTTCGTATCACTTTGCGTTTGGACAATTGTTGCTGTTTTGTCCCGAAACAATATTAATGAGTAATTATTTAATCTGTTGTAATGTATTGAATCAAAATTAATTCCTCGTGAATAAAATAGCTGAACGGTAAATGTCGAAATCAAGTTTTCAGATTCTTTCCAATTTCCAATACTAAAATCATCGGGTAATTCTTGTGTCGTTTCACCTATAAATTCCCGCTTGATAATTTGATTATTTTTGTTTAATCCCCAAAATTCAACAATATAATAGTTGTAAGATTTTTCTTTCTTTTTACAAAAAATGAAAGATATAGGCTCATTAAAAACGGTTGTTTCTTTATTACCAAAACTGAAGTAATCACGCCTTAAATTTTCAATGGCTATTTTAGTTTTATCTGATAATATTGAATGGAAAAGATATTCCAACGCTTTAAAAACATTTGTCTTTCCAGAGTTGTTAGGACCGATAAACAGATTGATTTTTTGTAAATCAAACCGGACGTTTTTTAAACTCTTAAAATTTTTAATTATTAGTGTATCAATCATTATGGTGATCTTTGAACGTGTAACAAAGATAGTTAATTTATTAATGAATAATTTATCTGCTATTTTTTTGATAAGCATTTACAATCCGGGTAACCAGTTTATGCCTTATGATATCTTTATCGGTAAGATAAACAAAGTCAATTCCTTTTATGTTTTTCAGGATATGCTGTGCTTGCAACAAGCCTGAGCTTTTGTGTTGTGGCAAGTCAATCTGGGTCACATCGCCGGTAATGATAAATTTGGAGGCTTTTCCCATTCGGGTAAGAAACATTTTCAACTGGCTTTCGGAAACATTTTGGGCTTCATCCAAAATGGCAAAAACATTGCCCAGTGTCCGGCCGCGCATATAGGCCAGGGGGGCAATTTCTATGGTTTCATCTTCGAGGTAAGAAAGCAGCTTTTGGGTAGGCAACATATCGCGTAGAGCATCATACAAAGGTTGCAAATAAGGGTCGAGTTTGTCTTTCATATCTCCGGGCAAAAATCCCAGGCTTTCACCTGCTTCCACAGCCGGACGGGTGAGGATTATCCGCCGGACTTCCTTATTCTTTAATGCCCTAACCGCCAAGGCAACGGCTGTATATGTTTTTCCGGTCCCGGCAGGGCCGATGGCAAAAAGCATGTCGTTTTGATCAATACTTTCCACCATTTTTTTTTGGTTAAGTGTTTTGGCTTTAATTAATTTACCATGACGGCCATAAACCAGCACGTCTCCTTGTTCATTCGGTTTTTGATCAAAGGGTTTTTCATCGCGGGCCATAATTTGGAAAACCACCTCCTCGGTTACTTTTCCAAAACGGTCAAAATAAACCTGAAGCAAATTGAAGCGTTTTTCAAAAACATGCATTTCTTCCTGGTCACCAATAAGTTTAATCAGGTTGCCACGAACAATAATTTTTAACTTTGGGAAAATAGCTTTGATTTGGTTGACATATTTGTCGGCAGGCCCGTAAAACTCTACCGGATTTAAGAGGTCAAGCTGAATGATACTTTCACCCATGAATTTGTGATGCAAATGAATAAATAAGTTCCGGCATCAAAATTATTAAAAATAGGCCTGCCAGAGCCTGAATTTGTTTAATTTTGAGATATAAATTTTTTACAACGTCATTTATTTTAAAAGGGGAATAACAATATGGCCATCATTACTTTAACCAGCGACTGGGGAGATACCGACTATTATCCTGCTGCTGTTAAAGGCCGCATCCTGCAAGAGATGCCCGAAGCGGTAATTGTGGACATCACCCATAAAATTCCTCCTTTCGATTCGTCGAGGGCAGCCTATATCCTTCGTCATGCTTATTCCAATTTTCCAAAAGGAAGCATACATATTATTGGTATTAATACAGAGGAAAACCTTGATACTCCACATATTGTGGCGCTTTATGACAGCCATTATTTTATTGGGGCCGATGATGGAATTTTTTCGTTAATTTTTCAACGTCCGCCCGAAAAAATGGTTTTACTGGACATTTTGCAGGATAACGGTTCTTTTACCTTTTCATCTCGCGACCGCTTTGCGAAAGCAGCCATTCTGCTGGCCCGGGGCGAAACCATTGAAAGTTTGGGAAATCCCTATACCAATATGGTCCGAAAAATACATTTCGAGCCTACTTCCAACCACGAGGGAATACGTGGCATGGTTATCCATATCGACCCATACGAAAACATTATTACCAATATACCCAGATCATTATTTGAAGAAGTGATTGGTGAACATGCTTTTAGATTGAGTTTTAAAGAATATGAAATCCATCAAATTAGTGAAGGTTATGGCGATGTGGGGATGGGTGAACTCCTGTGCCTTTTCGGGAGTAACAATTTGTTACAGATAGCTTTAAATCGCGGAAACGCAGCTTCGCTTTTGGGAGTAAAAAAAACTAATCCGGTTTATATCAGTCTTCTTTAATTTTAATTGACTTTGAAATTTTCTTCTTTCCATATCCGGTTTTTGCTTTCAAAATAAAGCCACAAGGTTAATTTCCCCAAAATATAACCAAGCAAAGCACCGCCCAACACGTCTCCCGGATAGTGAACACCTAAATATACCCGGCTGTAAATAATTAAAAGCGCCCAAATCCACATGACCCAATTCAACCAGCGGTGTCGATTTTTGAACAAACCATTGATAAAAGCCAGTACTGCAAAACTGTTGGCGGCATGCGAAGACACAAAGCCATATTTCCCCCCGCAATATTTTACCATGTGGAGCAGGTCTTTTACCGAAGGCTCCCAACAGGGGCGGGGACGCATAAACACATTTTTAAAAGCCCTTACCGAAGTTTGATCGGCAAGGGTAAGGGTGAGTGCTATAAAAAGTAAAGTATAAAATCCCATCCACTTATTTTCGCGAAAAATCAAAAACAATAAATAAGCATAAAGTGGAAACCACAGCAGTTTGCCGCTAATGGCCAGCATCAGGCTGTCAAAAAAAGGAGCATGGTGTCCGTTGATAAACAAAAGAACCTGAGTATCGAGATGAATCAGCGATTCCAGCATGGCAAGGCAAAATTATTTGGATTTTTTTCTTTTCTTTTTTGATTTCTTCGATTTGTCAACTGTTTTTGTCAACATTTCGTAATAACTTTGTTCAAAAGGATTTCGCTTAATAAGTAATTCCAAAAATGTCCTTGCCCTATTGTTTTTTCCTTTTGCAAGGGCTTCTTTGGCTTTGGTCAGATAATAGCTATCATCCGGACAAGCGTAACCCGGATTTTTTCCTAAATAGGAAATAACAGGATTGATAGAATCTGTTTTGGTACCCTCCATGGTAAATTGAATAGGAATTATAAAATGTGTGAAGCGGTCATTTTTACATTCGTTCCAGTGACCTGCAGTAGCTTGTAAAAACTTTGTAAGTGCTTCTTTCAGGCCATATCCCAAAGGATTTTTTATACGAATATTCGATATATTTCCCTGGCAATCAACCTTAAAAGCAGCAATCATGGTTCCAATTTCACATTTGGCACGTGCCGCTTCGGGATATTTTATTGTATTGTCTAACAAGCTCTCAAAGCTGTAAAATCCACCGCGAAAACGGTAATCGAGCAAGGTGTGGATTTGTTCGGCACGACTTTCGGCAGCCGTTTGGGTTTGCTGGGCAAACAGCCCTGTTTCTGCAAACATCGAAATCATGAGTAAAAGAAATATTTTTCTTGCTATCATCTATAAAGTATTTTTAATTCAGGGTTAAAAATAGTCAATTTATATTCTTGTAAAAACAAATTTACAGGAACGATTCCTTATTAATCTATGTATTAAGAAGAATTAAACAAATTCTGTTAACACTCATGCACGTCAACCACTGTGTCGGCATGTTCGAAGATGGTTTTGACCATTTCCTGCCAGCGGTGCGGAAAACTTTGCTTTTGTTCCTCAGAGGCATTCGGGGATATAGCCGACATCAATATATTACGGGGCTGTACTACTTTGGCAGGATTATAGTTTATCTCCACACTTTTGCCTGTATCCAAACGTGTTAACCGGATGGTGGCATTCATGGGAACATCAAAAAACATAAGTCCGCGACGGACAAACTTTCCCTGGATTCCTGCAAAACCAGTAGTGGCAGTAGCACCTGTAATATTGGATAATACGTTGGCCGTCACTCCGGTATTTCCTTCTTCCAAAGGAGATTTTAGTTCTACTTTTATATTGCCACGACATGGTAAATTGTTACCATAAAGGGCTTTAAGGCCTTTTAACGCCATCAGGTAGGCGCCTCCGACTACAGCACAACTATGCCCGGCCATTTTTACTATTTCAGCATAAGAAATTTCAATAATTCCGTTTTCGGTACTTCCAAGGAATTCGGCCAAATCATCGTGTAAAACAATGGGTTCTATTTCCTTAAAAAATTCAGGATATTTCATTAACTTTCTATCTATTGAGTACTTGAAAAAAGTTTACTGCTATCAATATCGTTTTATTTAATAACAGCGCACAAATGTAGGTATTAATATTACAAAAGGCGGCATCAGCCGCCTTTTGTAATCCGGAATCAAAAAAACCGGATAATCAATAATTATTCTTTCGTTAAGCCTTGCAGTGTTTTTTCAATATAGCGGGGCGTATGCATAATTTTCATAAATGTGCCCATGGTTAATTCGGGCCAGTAAAGTGCCAGCCTGTATTTTCCGGGTAGTGCTGTGGCTTTAGTCCCTTGTAATATAATCTGATACGGCATGGCTGCGAGATGGTTTTCGCCGATGATGGGCAGAAAATGTGATTCTCCATTTTCTTCATCCATAAGCCCTATACCAAAAACAGCAATTTTCTTTTCGGGGAGCACAAGTTCATAAACCTTGCTTGTATTTCCTTTTTTTGCAGCCAAATTTGCACGAATAATCCGCAATCCTTCTTCAAAAGAATTAAAATCAGCCAGTTCATCGGGATCATCAAAATAAGGCATCATAATTTTATAATGATAGCCGGGAAGGTCTTCTTTATCCATTTCCCCGCCAAAGGCAACCGGGTTTCCCATTTTTGAAAATAGTTGTACTATTTTATCAGAAAATGCTGTTAGTTGCTGTTCCTGTCCGTTTAATTGCTTTCCCCAATAGGCCAAAAACATATATTCCGGGTTTAAAATACTCAACGTACTTTTGCCGTCCTTTTCAATAATGGCGGCCTTTAATACGCCGGCCAGGGCACCACGGTCTTTAAACTGAAGGCTCAACTGCTGTAAATCGCTGTTAGAAAAAGCGATGACCAGCATTGCCGGATTATTTTCGGGATGATAGGTCCCTAATACTTCAAAACCGGCACCGGTCAATAACTGGTTTACTTCCGTTTGTACGGTAGTTAATTCTTTATCAAATTCGCCAATTTTGTAAAAAGGCTGAATGGTTTGGGCGGCTAATCCCAAAGCCGCTAAAAATAATAGGATTGATAACAGTGAAATCTTTTTCCTCATGGTCGTTATTTTTTTCACAAATATAGCATTACTGTTAACATGTTCACATCTATATACGATATTTAGAACGTATAAAAATAATTAATGGTGAATTGTGAATGGTTGTCAACACTTATTTACACAAACGTCTCGTTTGTGCCGGGAGTTAAACTGTTTTCATTTATTGATTATCCTCAGCAAACCATTCGGCGTAAGAAGTTACGGTTTCACGGAGCAAAACATGTTTTAGTTGCAGGTGTTCAGGGAGTTTTTCTTTAATTAACCGGGCAAAATCCTGAACCATCAACTCGCTGGTGGGGTTATAATCTTTGATGATGATGCGTTCAAAATTCTTTCTGAGTTCATCAATCAGTGTGGACGGCATTTTGTTGTAGAGTACCAACGCATGATCGTAACGATCCACAATTTGTTCACGGACAATCTTTTTCAAGTCACTAAAATCCATCACCATGCCCAGTTTCGGACTTTTTTCATCGGTAACGGGCCGTCCGGCAATAGTTACTTTCAGTTCATACGAATGACCGTGAATATTTCTGCAAAGCCCGTCGTAATCTTTAAGTGCGTGGGCCATCTCAAATTTAAATTCTTTGGTTATACGGATAACAGCTTGATTAATCATGGTTTTATTTTTGTTTTACAGAGTTTGTAGCATTTTATCCAAAAGCAAAATAAATGGAAACCAGGGTCAAAATTCCACCTCCAATCATATACAAAAGTGAAATGGCTGATGTGGATAGTTTGTCATTTTTAATAAAGACAAATAAGAGCGTAAAAATCAGGGAAAAAAGACTAAGATAGATAAGGTCGGTGAGTAAATCGACCGGAATAAAATACAAAAGTATGCCTGCGAGAAAAGTATTCATGGCTTGCGCAATAGCCGGTAAAATGAAAAGTGCGGGTTTTTCGATGGCATAGGTACGTTCGCCTTTCCTTATTTTAAACGCTTCCATTGAATACCTGACTGCAATCAGAAAAAATCCCACAAACAAAACGCCGCGTTGTATGCCACTTATAAGGTGCATAAACCTGTTTCCCAGCCAAACACCCATCAAAAACAACAACACCTGACCGGCAACCAGAAATAACACAATGGAAATCAGATGGAACAAGCCGGTTTTCTGTGCGTCAACTCCCAGTGCCACAGGCATAACCTGAAAAGAAAGGATGAAAAAAATAACGATGGAAACTGCCAGATTCATGATTGTAGCCAGTCAAAAAAATATTATTTTACTTTGTGCAAAAGTAGCAAAAATTGGCCCTGTTGTTTCTCTAACTTTCTTTCAAAATACTTTTATCCTTTTAAAAAGTTATCCATTTTTTTTAGCAATTCTTCTTTGCGTATAGGTTTTGTAATATAATCATCACAGCCGGCGTTAAGAATGGTCTCTTTATCTGTACGGAAAGCATAAGCAGTTTGAGCAATAACCGGCAATTTGGGTCGCATGGCTTTTATTTTTTTTGTGGCTTCCAGCCCACTCATACCGGTCATTTTTATGTCCATCAATACCAAATCAATATCCGGGCGCGAATGGCAAATGTCAACAGCATTTTCACCACAATTGGCATAGAGTATTTCATAATTCCTCTTTTTCAGCAATATTTTCAAAAAGTAATAGCTGGTTTCGTCGTCTTCTACAATTAAAATAGTCTTTTGACGATTCTTATTTTTATTTTGATTCAAAGAATTTCCCATAGCGGTTGATTTTTCTTTTTCCTGATTTATATAAGGTATGGTAAAATAAAAAACGCTTCCTTTTCCTTCCTCTGACTCGAGCCACATGCGGCCACCGAGATTTTCAACCAGCCCTTTTGCAATGGGAAGACCCAGCCCGGCTCCCTCAAACCCTCTTGAAAAAGAGGTATCAACCTGATAAAAACGTTCAAAAATCTTAGATTGATATTCCGGGGCAATTCCCCTGCCGGTATCTTTTACTTGAAACAGCAACTCGCTATTTTCTTTTATTTCGTAAGCCAGCATCACTTTTCCGGAGGATGTAAACTTAAACGCATTGTCCATCAGGTTCATAATGATTTGATTTAAACGTGATTCGTCCATAACGATTAAACTTTTATCATCGGGGAGGCCCTTTTTTAATTCCAATTCGATACCTTTTTTTTCAAATCTGATATTGAAATATTTATATAATTCATCTACCAACCGGTTTAGGGAAAAGGTTTTTTTTCGAATTGTAACTACCCCGGCTTCTATTTTTGAAACATCCAAAATGTTGTTGATTAAACCCAATAGTCGGTTTCCACTAGATTCAATATATGAAGCATATTCCCTGATTTGTTGAATATTAGTATCTTCATCCTCCAGTAATTGTGAAAAACCTAGGATTCCATTTAAAGGCGTTCGCAACTCATGCGACATATTTTGCAAAAAGGCTGTTTTTAAGCGGTCGCTTTCCTGGGCTTTTTCTTTGGCAGCAACCAGTTCGTCCAGCATTTGTTTTTTTTCGGTAATATC
>CAJXKB010000022.1 GCA_913055825.1 uncultured Bacteroidota bacterium | reverse complement strand
CACCTGTTTTGTTGTTCGTACCACTAAAATAAGTGAAATTTTTATCAGGTTAAATACTGTGCAATTTATTATTGCACAGTTATTTGATCTGAATTGTTAATCGCTTTGTTGCGGATGTAAGGAAAAGCATGTTAAAAAATTTGTAGCTTTGTTGACCCTGCGTTAACTTATCAGGCTAAGTAAAATCGGAAGAGGCAAGGAAAAACCATGAATAAAATTCAAGCTTTACTAAATACTGCCAAAGGGCTGAACAAATTTAATGACAAGCAGAAATGCCTTGAATGGTATGGACAAAGCTTGGAGAAAGTGGTTAATCCGCTGAACATCCGGCTGTGGGTGAAACCGAATTGGCCGGCCGTTTTTACCTCAACCGAAACTTACCAGCGTTTCACGTTCAGTGGTGAAGCAGCTGAAACAAGTTTTTATAACTGGGACGAAATACTCCCAAAAACCATGACCAACAATTTTTTGGAGCTAAACCATGAAGTGGTAGTGGCCGATTCTCAATCTTCCACTAACAAAACAATCATGCTCTTTAAAATCGGGCAGTGGGGAATTTTGGAAATTTTAGGAGACCATAACAGCCTTAATCCTGCCATTTTTTCCGTGATTGATTGGCTAAACAATAGTCTAAACGAACGTATTCTCCTGATTAGCAAAACAGAGTACAAAAAAGCGGGCACTTTATCAACAAAAAAAACAAAACAAGACCCACCATTTGATTTTGCCTGTTTAGAAATCGATACCCTCACCCAATCCATTGTGAGCTTTATCTCACCCGGCAGCAGTTTACTGAAATTTTCCGCAGATCAGCTCATAGGTCATCAATTTACGGAACTATTTATCGATAATTTTGAAGCAGAAAGCATCTTCAATTATGTTAAGGAGTATGGTTCACTCAATAATTATCCGGTAAAACTAAAAGGAAAGAACAACCAGGAATTGTTGTTTCTGTTTAACGCCAGGTTTGACAACCAAAAAATAATCGGATTCTTTTTAACTACCAACAGCCAGGGACAAGGAAACCAGAAACAAACTCCTTTGTCATATGCCGGACAAGAAGGTCAAACAAAAGAGGACGACGGGTATAAACAAATCATCCTCGAATGGCCAAGCTCGGCATTGCTGCTCAATTCCCAAAGGGCTATCGTACTTTCCAACGAACAGTTTTCCAGCATGAGTGGGTATAAAGCAGATGAAATTAAGGGCACCAAACCCTCCTTTCTCCTGCCCGAAGAATCCGGTAAAGAACAACTGGTCAACGAAATACGGAACACCCTCATCGCCGGCCAGGAATGGCATGGTGAGGTACAAGTAAAAACCAAAAATGAGCAACTCATCTGGAATTACGTTCATTTAAAACCCATTAGGAATCTGAAAGGAGAGATTTCAAATTATGTTGTTACGTTCGAGAATATTAATGAACGTAAACACCTTGAACAAATACTTACAAAAGCCCGTATAGAAGCCGAAATGGCCAGTGATGCCAAAACCCAGTTTCTTTCGATGATGAGCCATGAGTTACGGAATCCCTTAAGCGCTATTGTTGGGAATATTGAACTTCTTGAAACACTGAAGGTAGACCCAACGACCCGCAACACCATTAACCGGTTAAAGATATCCTCGGAAAACCTCAAAGCCATAATCGATGATATTCTTGACTTTTCAAAAATTGAAGCCGACCAAATTATCCTCGAAAACACGCCCTTCGACCTTTATGCCACCTGTAAAAACATTATTGCCAGTTGGCAACCCAAAGCAGAACAAAAAAGGCTGAACCTCGGGCTTGAGTTTGACACAAACATCAAACCTTCGGTTTTGGGAGATGAAAAACGATTTACGCAAGTCATCAACAATTTAATTAGCAACGCCATTAAATTTACCGATTCGGGCTTTGTTATGTTACGATGTTCCCTTATTTCGTCAAAAAACAAACTCCAACGGGTGAAATTTACGGTGGAAGATTCGGGAATTGGAATTGCTCCTGATCGGATCGATAAAATTTTCAACCGGTTTATCCAGGAATCAGCAGCTACCAACCGACAATATGGTGGCACCGGACTGGGCCTGGCCATTTCGAAAGAGTTGGTGGATAAAATGGGAGGACAACTTTTCGTTGAAAGCATTAAAAATGTAGGCTCCAAATTTTATTTTGAACTCCCCTTAAGCCAAAGTAGCATAAAAATTTCGTCCACAAAAACCAACCAATCTGATGCCGTATCGACCGAACAACTTAAGGGGAAAACCGTTTTAATGGTTGATGATGCGGTGTTCAACCTGCAAACTTTTACCCCGATGATTGAAAAATGGGGTATTCGTTGCCTGACGGCTGAAGATGGCGAATTGGCTATTGAGAAAATAAAACAGAATGGCGCGACCATCGAGCTGATTTTGATGGATTTGCGTATGCCCAACATGAATGGAATAGAGGCCACCAAGCTTATCAGGAAACAGGGATGGCAGGGGCCTATCATTGCCATGACCGGAGAAGCCCTGAAAGAAACCATTGATGAATGCATGGAAGCCGGCATGAACGACTATGTGACCAAACCCTTCAAATCGGCCGAATTACGACAAAAACTAATAAAATATCTGGCCGGAAAATCTGCTGATAATAAGCAACAATCGACCAATCTAAACAAAAAAACTGAAATGGATAAAAAATTATATGACCTGACCGGACTCAGTAATTTGTACGACAACGACCAGGATAGCATCAAAGCATCCGTAAAGTCATTTACTGAATTAATGCCCGAAACACTTCGTCTTTTACGACAAAATTTCGAATCTCAACAATGGAAACAATTTAGTGATGCCGCTCATAAACTAAAAACCCCGGTTCGATTGATGCGCGTAGCTGATTTAGGTGATGTATTGCAACAACTCGAAGATTTCACTAAACATGGCACCACCAATGACAAGGTGGAGCCACTTCTTGAAAAAGTAGAAACAACCCTTAAACGTGCCCTCGAACAAATGGCTGAAGATTTAAAATCAGGACACTTAACGATTGAATGAGGAAACCTCCATCACGTCCGTTCAGCCCACTGAAAAATAAATTAACAAGTTACCCTATTACCAACAGATGAAAGCAGAAAAGAAACAAGTATTTGGGACAATTTATGGTGTCGTGTTCGGAACACTACTTGGGGTTTTAACCCATCATTTGGCCTTTTGGCTTAGTTTTGGCATAGCCTTCGGAACCGGCGCAGGAATTCTTCTCATGAAACGAACAGCTGAAAGCAACCCCGAAAAAACACCCAAAGAAAGCACCTCATCAGGTATTAAACCCAAAAAAACCTAACTTTAAGCATCAGCTTTCAAAGTATTGAGATCAAAAAATTTTCTTTGCAAAACCCATCACTCCGGGCATTGTTTGGACTACCCTATTTAAAGACATGTTCCATCACGGTGAGCAACAAGCGTTCCTTGCTAATGGGTTTCGTAATAAAGTCGTCACATCCCGCCTCTCTGGCTTTTTGCTCTTCTTCGTACATCGAAAAAGCAGTTTCGGCCACCACCGGCACAACACTGTTTATTTTTTTTATTTCCCGGGTTGCTGTAAAACCGTCCATAACCGGCATCCTCAAATCCATCAGTACTAAGTCGATATCTGAGTTGGCTTTTACCAATTCGACGCCTTCCAAACCATTTACAGCATGCATCACATCAACACCTGTTACGGCAAGCATCCGCTTAAGCAATTGATAACTCATGGGCTCATCATCCACAATCAAAATCTTTTTACCCACCAGTTTTGCTTTCAAATCGATATTCCTTATCACATTGCTCAATGAAGGTGAAGCTGCAGGTTCATACGGAATGGTAAAATAAAAAGTTGTCCCCTTCTTCAATTTTGTTTCAAACCAGATTTCACCCCCCATCAATTCAATCATTCCTTTGGAAAGAATCAAGCCAAGCCCCATCCCATCCTGTTGCGAACCTATTTGTTTTGGATCAATATCTTTTTTAGCAAACAATTCGGCCGCCTGTTTTTTTGGAATTCCTGTACCGGTATCCGACACGGCAAATTGAATATAGGCTTTCCCCTTTAATTCGTAGTAAAATTTTATTTGCCCATGGCTGGTGTTTTTTATCGCATTGATGATCAGGTTGTCCAACACTTGCTTTACCCTTGAATCATCTATCAGCACAATATCCTCACCATCAGGCAACTGTGTACTGTATTCAAATTTTACCCGCTGACGCAGTTTTGATTTAACGATGGGATAATTCATCAGATAAACGTCCATCATCAATTTATTCAATGAATGTTCACGAGCGAGAATCTCCAGACTTCCCGACTTTAGTTTGGAATAGTCCATAATGTTATTGACAATTTCCAACATATGTTTACTGCTGCTGTCAATAATCTTAATAAACTCCTCACGTTCTTTTTCTTCCACTTTTTCCTGACTCAGCATATCCGAAAAGCCCACGATAGCATTCATCGGACTTCTAATTTCCTGACTCAGGTTATTGAGCAAAGCCGTTTTAACCTTCTTATCGCTCTCGGCATTGGCCAATGCTTCATCCAGTTCTTTTTTAGTTTGGTCAAGTTTTTCTTCCGTCAAAAGCAGTTTATTGCTGAGCGACAACATTTTCACTTCCGTTTGCTGCAGTTTTCGTCTGACCTCGCCAAACGATTCTTTTAGGTTGTAAAATTCAAGCATGCGTGCAAAACGATGGGCCAGTGCTTTTAAACTTGCCAAATCGACCCTATCAAACTCGGCGGTTTTATTGACCACACCCATTACACCGGTCACCTTTTCCCCGATAATGACGGGGACAGCCATCATGCGATTTAAGGTAATGATTTCATTAAAAATATAAAATTCATCATTGTTGATGTTATTCATCACCAACTCTTTTTGATCAATAATGGGGCGCACCCAGAGACCCGCTGATTCGATGTTGAAATTATCAGGAATTTGAGGCAAAGGATACTTTACAAAAACCTTGTCAGAGAAATACAATTGAGGTCGGGTTGCTGAATCTGATGGTGTTAAAAACAAATAAGCAAACTCGCTATGTGCCATCTCTGCCAATAGATTAACAATATTGATCATCATATTTGACTTGTTAATCCTCCCTAAATCGTCATCCAAACCGTTTTCGATGAAACTAATGGATTGAAAATTGGATAGCAAGCTCAAATCTTTACAAAGTACCACAAATCCTGCTTCATTTTTAATGACCCGCAAAGAAACCGGAAACAAATTCCCATCTCCGTCTTTTAAACTCACCTGATGCAGCTCCACATCGGAGACTTCCATGTTACCTGCCAGAAAATCGGAATAGGAAGCGCGGTTGGTTTCGGTACCAAACGCTAACCAATCTCTAAAAGGCCGTCCGGTCATTACTGAATGCTGACCCTGCAGCATTTTCGATATAGCACCGTTGACTTCCAGGATATTTCCATTCTTATCAAGCCAAACGGCACAAGCATCGAGCATTTCTAACAAGCTATTATCGTCAAGTTTTTCCATTGACACACTATTAAAATTTATACTTCTTTTTCATCCTGTAAATGGTCGATTTACTCACATTGAGCTTACGCGCCACCTTGGTGGGGCTATGGTCATATTTTTCAAGAAAAAACTGAATAATTTTTACCATGTAATCATCCAGACTCATCTCTTGTTTTAAGAGGTCGTCCATTACATCAAATTCATCGAAAACAATATCCTCCGCTTCAATCTTCGTCCCTTCGGTCATTACCAAGGCTCGCTCAACCACCGCTTTTAATTCGCGAACATTACCCGGATAGGGATAACTCATCAATTTTTTGCGTGCGGAAGCTGAAAGGATTTTTTTTTCAAGTCCCTGCTCCCGGGCAAACCGGTTGATAAAATATTTTGCCAAAATAAGAATATCATTGCCACGGTCTTTCAACGGAGGCAACTCAATGGGGAGCCCCATCAATCGATAATACAAGTCTTTTCTGAATTTACCAGCTTTCACCTCTTGCGACAGCAGTCGATTGGTGGCAGTAATCACACGGATATCAATTTTAATGGGTTTGTTTCCACCCACCCTGACAATTTCCTTTTCCTGCAGGCATCGCAAAATTTTAACCTGCATATTCAAATCCATCTCTCCTATTTCATCCAAAAACAAGGTTCCCTGCTGGGCCTCTTCAAACTTTCCAATCCTGCGTTGATGAGCCCCGGTAAAGCTGCCTTTTTCGTGTCCAAAAAGTTCACTTTCAATCAACTCGGAAGGGATAGCTCCCACGTTAACCGCTACAAAAGGCTTGTTTTTTCGAGCCGAATTTTGATGAATTGCCCTGGCTACCAGCTCTTTACCGGTTCCGGTCTCACCATAAATTGAAACCGTAATATCTGATTTACCAGCCTTTTCCATTAAGCTGAACACTTTTTTTATAGCAGGGCTATTCCCTTTTATTTTAGAAGAGAACTTGCTTTCCAGGTCCAAATTCGAGCGCAACTCATCATTTTCACGAACCAATCGAAGGTGTTCATCAATATTTTTCATGACCGCCCAAATGCGTCCTTTGGTCTCTTCGTTTTTGACAATATAATCGTAAGCCCCCGCTTTTAACAATTCGATAGCAATAGCGATATCATCCTGACCCGAAACAATCACAATGGGAATATGGGGGTACTTCTGCTTAAGCTCTTTCATGATGGTTTCGCCACTGATATCGGGCAATCGGTAATCAAGGGTAATCACATCGGGGCGTTGATGCATGTTGTGAAGCAACTCCTTTCCTGAGGTAAACACATGCACCTCATAATCAGGATTTAGCTTCAACGAATAGGCCAACACATCGGCATACCACTTATCGTCTTCAACCACAAATATTTTCACAATCGATGGATTTAAATTTCAATCTACCTTGATTTTTGACAAAGGTACATAAAATTAGCAAACCGTGTCAATTTGCAACAAACGTCTTTTTTTGAAAGTACCATTTCCGGCAGACCATTTTCTATCATTCTGTAATTCAATTGTTTTAACAAACTCCTTCTTTCTGGCACAATTTCGGATTTATTAAAATCGAAATGAAAAATGAGTATTAATCACTAAAACCTTAATAAAATGGACACGCCACTAATTTTTATCGTAGATGATGACTTCTTCTTTGCAGATGTTATTGCCACCTCCCTTTCGGTGAATCATTTTAACAACAATAAAATATTCACCAACGGACAGTCCCTATTGAATAACCTTTACCAAATGCCAAAAATCGTCATTCTGGACATGGTTATGCCGGAAGTTTCGGGATTTGATGCACTAAAGGAAATTAAAAGTTTTGACCCCGACATTTTTGTCATTATGTTATCGGGCCAAAAGGATGTTGAAATGGCCGTTCAAACCCTCAAATATGGTGCATTCGATTACATCATAAAAAATGATGATGCCTTTATCAAACTAACCAACACCATTAAAAAAATTATGGCATTGGAAAAACCAAAGAAAATGTCGTATTTTAGCAAGCTGTTAACAAGGAAAGTGCATTACAAATCACCCCTCATGACCCATGTTTAGGTTAAAATAATGATGAATGAATAAAAACCTTGTCATATCAATTCTCTTGTTTAGCACCTTCATGGTGCTAAACAGCTGTAAGGTCGGAAATTTATTCGAGCAGGGTTATGCCACCACCGATTCAAAAACCATTCAGGATTCGCTAATTGACCTGCATTATGAGTACGTTTTAAAACCTGATGATAAAATAAATTTAAGTGTCTGGAATCACGATGAACTTTCGGTGGGTTCCGTTTACAGTATCTACGATGCCAATACGGTGTATGGCAGGTGGGTGATAATTGACAAGGAAGGGTATGCCACCTTACCCAAATTGGGTGCTGTTAAACTTGCCGGCTACACCCTGTCTGAAGCCAAAGCCTATTTACAAAAAGCCTATGGGAAGTATCTGGTAAATCCCGTCATTGAGATGAACGTTTTGAACCGCGAAGTAACCGTGCTGGGTGACGTATTGCACCCCGGAAATTTCATTCTCGAAAAGCAACAAAACAACCTTTTGAGTATCATAGCCCAAGCCGGTGGTTTTAATTTCTATTCCGATAAAAGAAATGTTAAAATTACCCGCCGTGTAGCAGATACCGTAAAGCTCTACAACCTTGATTTGACGCAAATGACCCCTTATGAACAAGAACATATTTTGCTAAAAAATGGGGACATCGTATATGTTCCGGCAAAAAAAGCGAAAGTAACTGACAAACGAGTCTCGGTAATTATCCCAATATCAACGGTCATCTCCTCGATTATCTTAGTCCTTTCATTCCTTAAAAAAACACCTTAAACCGTGAACGATCAACAACAAATAAAACGGTTAATCATTAAGATCCTGAAAGGCACTCCTTTCGTGGTTCTTGTATTGTTGATTTCACTCTTTTTGGCCTATAAATACATTTCCTACCAAAATCCACTTTACCAATCCACCATCAAAATCAAACTGGCCAAATCGACCTACGGCATTTCGGCTACTAACCTTTTCAAAAGTTTTGATGTTTTCAGCACCGATCAGGATATCCAGGCCGAGGTAATTACCATTCAAAGCCAGCGTATTATTCAGGAAGCACTCGACAAACTCGATTTCGGCATCAGCTACTACCGCGTAGGGAAAGTCAGAACTTCGGATATGTATCACGAAACACCCTTTACCGTTGAAGTAAAAAATACCCCTGCTAAAATTTATGACCTGCCCATTCATATTAAAATCATCAACCGGACAAGCTTTTTATTGTACGACCCTTTTCAGCCGAAAGCCAAACCAAAGCCTTACCTGTTTAACAGCTGGATAAGCTTGTACGGCATGAAGTTCCAAATTAAACCCAACGGAGAAAACTTTAATAAACCTGATAAGGTTTTATTTGACCATTACATTTTCAAAATCAACTCCACTCGCCATCTTATATCGACCATTCAAAAAAATCTGACAGCCAAAGAGGTAACCGAACATGTACCGGTCATTCTGGTGGTTTATAAAGATGAAGTGCCACTGCGTGCAAAACGATTTATTAATACCCTGGGACAAACATATATCGAAGATTACATCAATCACAAATCGGGCATTTCAAAAGAAACGGTTAATTTTATCAACAGCCAGTTAAAAATTTCCGGAGAAGCGCTTCAAAAATCGGAACAAGCACTCTATGAATTCAGACGCAAGTACAAAGTAGTAAATACCCTGCAGGAAACCGAAACCGGTTTGCGTGAAATATCAAAGCTAAGGGTGCAGCTTAACAATTTAAAAATTGAATCGGCTTCGCTGGACACCCTTGACAAATACATCAATGAGAAAGGGAGTGATTTTTTGGATTATGTACCCAAAGTTTCCTTCGGCGATTTGCTTTACACCGAATTGGTTAAAAAACTAAAAGCTTTTCAGGCAGAAAAAGAAAAACTTTTAACCATCTATACTCCTGATGACGATCATGTAAAAGTAGTTGACCAAAATATTGCCGACATTGTAGATTACATTAAAAAAAGCATTCACTCCACAAGGACAGATATTAATCAGGCAAAAAATCGGCTGGAAAGAATTTACCGGATAAGCTTAACCATGTTCAACAAATTGCCCGAACGTGAAAAACAATACACCATTCTGAACCGGCAATTTCTCATCAATCAGGATAACTACTCCTTTTTGAAGAAAAAGCAAATAGAGGCGACCATCCAGTCTAATGTAAACATGGCTTTTCACCGTATTCTCGAAGAGGGCGAAGTCAACCCAAATCCGGTCTCTCCCAATAAGGTACTGATCTATTTTGTAACCGGTTTGCTGGGCATTGTTTTTGGAATCATACTCCTTTACCTGCAAAGCTATTTTTGGGCAAAGGTGAACGATAGAAGCCAATTGGAAAAGAGCAGCTCAACACCGGTGGCTGCAGTGTTAAAACGCCCCAACCGGTTTACCACAAAAGTGGCCTACAGCGATCAATATGCTGATTTCCTCAACGAATTAATGGTCAAGCAGGTACTTGGCACCCACAATGTGGTTTGTGTTTCCTCCTCCATTAGGCAGGAAGGCAAAACATTTGTCGCCAGTCAATTGGCATTAAGCTATGCAAAAAAAGGTCTGGCAACGCTCCTGATTGATTTTAACCTGCACAAACCCTCCTTACACCGGTCGTTTAGCTCGTTGATTCCGGTTAACCGGCAGACAAACGCCGAATCCGGTCAGAAAAGTGAAGGATATAGAGGCATCTCCGACTTTATCATTGAGGATTGCGATTTGGAAGATGCCCTTTACAGGGATCCAAACAGTGATTTGCACATCATGCCGGCAGGAAAGCGTTTACAAAATCCGTCAGAAATTTACGGGCATATCCGGTTGAAAGAAAAGCTTGATATGTTGCGTAAACGGTACGACACAATTATCATTGATAGTCCCGCCAGTATCATCACGGTAGATGCCATCATTTTAATGAAATTGGCCGACCGCAGTCTGTACCTGATGCGTTCAGGTTTCACGCCCAGGTTGTACATTCAATATCCCGATATGCTTAAAGAAGAGTACAAGGTAGACAACATTCACATTGTATTGAACAACATTCTACCCACTACCAATTTCTCGGGAAGATTTATTAGCTCGAAGTACCACTATATGGAAAAAGAAAAGGGCCTGAAAATAAAAGTAAAAAAAGCCCTCGAATATTATTTCTAATCATTTGAAGGAAAAACTTGCCATATACCGAAACAAAGTTCTGATTACCGGCATTCAGAGTATCGCCTCTGGCAGCAATTTCTTGTTGGTTATTCTTTTGACCCGACATTACGGATTAGAAATTTTCGGTATTTACAGCATGTTGTGGATTGTCCAAATCTTTTCGATGAACCTGCATCAATCTGCTGTACTGAGTCCATTAATGACACTATGGCCCAAAAATGCGGGCAAGGATTACTGGAATAAATTTTTTATTTACAACCTGTTTGCAGCTTTTTTGCTAGCCATCGGAGCTTTCATTTTCACCCATTATGCAGAGGTGGTAAGCAGCAAATGGAGCATCTCGGCATATAGTTTGCAAATGTTTCTGATTGTTTTTGCCCTGACCTTGCACCTTTTCAACCGCCGAAGCATGATCAACCTGCAAAAGTATGTGGCGGCATTTCTTGCTGATTTTTTTGTCTACATTCCCCTTCTATTTATTATTTTATTTTCTCATCCAACTCTTTCTCATCTTCTTTATTTACAAGTGCTGGCCATTTGGTCCGGGGTTTTCATTGGATTGATTGCGCTCCGATCAAGAATTCACCTGAAAAAAACCGGAAAAACATTTCTACAGGAAGTTTCAAAGTTTTCAGGATGGTTAATACTTACCAGCACTTTACAATGGTTTTCAGGAAATTTCTTTTTAATTGCCGTCGGCTCCATTATTGGCCCATCGGGCATGGGCATCATACGCATGGGGCAAAGCACAATGGGCGTGTTTAGCGTTATATTTCTGGCAATGGAAAATCGTGTTCCTTTTTCAGCGGCGAAGATTCTCAGTATGGAAGGGAAAAACGCATTTAAAAAATACATGTTCGACCTTTTAAAAAAAGGGGGTGCTTTAATTCTGGCCGGGGTGGGGTTAGTGGCTGCCGGCTCGGAATTTCTTATCAGCAAACTGTATGGACAGGCCTATGAAAACTATTATTGGGTGCTTATTCTCTTTGCATTATTACAACTCTTTGTCTTCATCAGCTCCATCACCCAAATCAGTTTACGCACCCTCGAGCAAACCCGACTTATCTTTTTTGCCTATGTCCTCACCTCTCTCACCAGCGTAGCACTGGCCTTTCCCATGGTTCGATATTTTGGGATTCCGGGAGCCATTGCCGGACTTTTTCTAACCCAAATTATTGCCATTGTATGGTACCTTTTAAATCTCTCAAAAAAATGGAAAAACATTTAAACATCATCCATGTGGTGCTGGGAAAAGGGAATCCCAACCGCATGAACGGGGTGAATAAAGTCGCTTTTTATCTGGCCAATACCCAATCGATGCAAGGGCATCATGTTGAAGTGTGGGGCATCACCAAAACGCCTTCCGGTCCGGCTGATTACGAACACCATTACACCCTTAAACTGTTCATGGATTATGGATACGGCACCCGTCTTTCCAAAAAACTAAAAACTGCTTTAAAGGAGAGTGCTGCAGATGCCATCTTTCACCTGCATGGCGGCTTTATTCCTGAATTTATCAGCATCAGCAAAATCCTCCATCAACTTAACCGGAAGTTTGTCATTACCTCTCATGGCGCCTATAACCTGGTGGCCATGCAAACCAACCGCAAAGTAAAAAGCTGGTACTTTCCACTTTTAGAGAAGAAAATTATCCGGCGGGCCTGCAAAGTTCACCTGGTGGGAGAAAGCGAAATGGAAGGACTACGTTCCATTCACCAGGAAGCAAAAGGGGTGGTCATTCCCAACGGACAAGTTTTCCTGAAAAGCCAACTCCTTATTAAAGATACCGGAGCACCGTTTATTTTTGGGTTTCTTGGCCGAATTGACATTTATACGAAAGGGCTTGACAAGGTCCTGGAGGCACTGTCCATGTTTGCACCGGAGGAAAGGAAAAATTTCGAATTTTGGGTAGTTGGTAGCGGAAAAGAAGAAAAGGAACTCAAGGAGATGGTCAAACTCAAAGGGCTTGAGAATACCGTTATTTTTAAAGGTCCAAAATATGGTGAAGACAAAATTGAAACCATTGCTCATTTTGATGCTTTCGTTCACCCGTCACGAAACGAAGGAATGCCGGGAGCTGTTTTGGAAGCAGCCATGCAAGGAGTCCCCTGCGTGGTAAGCTACGAAACCAATCTGGGATCATTTATTGAAAAACATCAGGCGGGTATTGCGCTAAATAAAAATACGGCAAAGCATATTTATGAGGCAATAAAATATTTATTGGCGCAACCGACGAAGGCTAAAGCCATGGGTAAAAATGCAAAAGCGATGGTTAAAACAACCTTTAGCTGGGAAAATATCAGCCGCCAGCATATTGATGTATACCGAAAATGTCTTGGACAATAAACCATCATCATAAATGGAATAAGGGGAAATGCTTAACCCCTTGGCACCTGATTACTGAAGGATGACTCTTTTGCAATCCTGGCTCTGTTTTCCTTCAAGGCTTAGCAGATAAAGGGCACGTGGCAAAGCCTCAACATTGATTTTGATTACGTTCACTCCTTTGTCCAGTGATTTTTTAGCCGAATAAAGGGTTTTCCCACTTAAATCGACCAACGCGATGGATATTTGCTGAGACTCCGCAATGAGGCATTGAACATTCAGCACCTTGCGGGCCGGATTCGGATAGGTTTGCACCGAATAAGACATGGCCATATCACTTTTGTGCAACGTACCCACCATCTCTCCGGCCGTAATTTCTTCGTGATGCCACACCATGGTATTTAATTTTAGAATTTGACCATTTTGTTGCGTATCATCACGGGAACCATGATCTATTTGATCAATGATAGGGATTTGCCCAAAAAGCACTGAGGTGATGAAAACGAGGAAAAAGATGCCGCCTACTCTTGTGGCATTTTTAATCATTTGCGGATTCGAAAAGGCTGGAAAAGAGAAGAGATTTGTCATAACAGTAAAATTTAGTAGTTCAGTTACGGTTATAACAAAACCATTCCAACAATCATATACAACTGTTTGTCAGGACTTTTTGCCCACTGCACCTTTTTTTAACCGTCGCAAATTGCAACGATTTCGCAAGCACGAACCCAATACACTTATCAAAACAAGCCATACCTAAGGAGATAATTTATTTTCGGGTAAGAATAGTGTGATAAAGAAATGCTTCAGAAAACGGGTGGCAAACCATACAGATCTCTGGTTTTGCGGTCCCTTAATTTTTCACGTAAACTAAAGTGCTTTTTGGGTCGCAAAACGGCAATAAAAATCAATACCTGGTAAAAGAAGATGGCATAATTGGCATTTCCGAAGATTCCGAATTCGGTAAAAGAATTTACAAAAAGAGGAATAATAAAGGCAATGAACAGGTTGCGCACATCTTCGCTTTTATCCTTTAAAAAAGCGCGAAATATGAAAAATATTTGGGTAAGCCCAATAAAAAAGCCCACAAATCCCAGGTTCAGCAAGATTTGCAAAAAAGCGTTATGGGTCATCATTCCGGCGTAAGTATTTAGTCCCTGGAAGCGATCGGTATAGTAAATCCTTTGAAAGCCAAATCCAAACCAGGGTTCCTTCACGATGGCTTCATGAAGCAGGGCAGTCCAAAAAGGCAGCCGGCCGGTCATACTGAGCACTTCGTCCACGTTGCCCGCCTTAAAAATAACATACTGAAGGATAAAAGGGATACTGAGCGCAATAATCAGATAAATGGCAATCTTTACATTTTTTGAAGCGGTTTTATTCACAATAATGCCCACCACGGCAATAAAGCCAATAAAAGAGGAACGGGAGGTAGTGAGTGCCAAAGCAGCTACAATAACCAATAACATCACAATCACCATGGCTTTATTCCTGGTTTTCGACAATTCGAGAAACGAAACGGCAGCTCCCAGGCTGGAAAGCATTCCCAACTCATTGGGATTCATTAGATAACCTCCTAAACGCTTCTCTTCGCCACCGCGCATTGATCTAAAAAACACATCGGGAGCCACCACTGCCCCCACCAGTAAGACCACCGCAATGATAAAAACCACATATGAAAACAATTGCGTAAGCCGAATGGGTTTAAATACAAAGTAGTGATTATAGACCACGAACAAGCGCATAATAAAATAGGCTGTCACCAAACTTTGCACCACCATCAGCCATTGCAAAATAGAAAACGACACTTTGGATGACCACATAAAAGAGGCAAACCCAAGCAACAAATAAAGTAAATAAAACCACAAGGCTTCGCGATTCTCATACTCCACGCCGGTAATAAACCCTTTGCGTTTCAATAAAATTAGTTCGAACCAGGCCCAAAACAGGACAATGGTTCTCACTCCCGCTTTAAACCCCTGGGTAATGGCCAGATTTTTTGAAATGGTGAAAAAACTCACCGTCATCAGTAACAACATAAAAAACAGCTCGAAATAAACCCGGTTATTGAGTTTATTCAGCATGACTGCTTTTTTATCTGATGGTTTGGATAGGCTCACGCGAACTCCGATTGATAAATAGTAAATGAAAATCAAAGATAAAAAAATACCGGTCACAATGGCAAGCGTCTCATTTTGCAACTCCAGACCATTTTTGACATTCAATGCGACAGCAATCAATTTTTATTTGACTGAAAGCGTGTTTCTTGTGTACTTGGCACATATCTGGCAATCCCATAAATGAATAAAAAAACACACTGCCATGCTATTGACAAAAGATATTCGGCTTATCGCCCATGTTTTTATCCACAATCCAAAAGAGATTGTACAAGACAAAGAATACGTGGGCTATTTCCCAAAATTGGTACGCAAAGACAATTTAAAACTGGTTCAAAACGTCACTGAACTTCAAATAGAACTATCGAAACGAGACACCGCCTGGTTACTGATTCCCGGCATCGAAAAGATCACTCATCCCGATTGGCATCAAAAGGTTTACCACTATATTAACAACCCTGACGGAAGTATTCGTTGGATATATCCACAAAAAACCGATAAGCCCTACTTCCTTCGGTTTTACTCTGTCAACAGCTTCCGGTCGTGGTTCATCAGCAAATTATACACCCTTCTGTTTCTCCTGGGCTTGAAAGATTTGGTACGCTCAGGCAGCTTTACCATTTATATGCGCAAACAGGCCTTTTTATCGAACCACTACCTGGTTAATCGCGACAACGATTTTTGCATCTTCACCGGAACAGTGGGTCCAAATCGCAAAGCCGTCCTCTTTTCACAAAATGACGATAATCCCTTTTTTGTCAAAATCCCACTAACCGACCAAGCCGTTAAGAACATCAAAAACGAATTTTACCAGTTGAGGAACACACTAAATTCAACTCATCTAAAGAAACCAACGGCCCTCTATTGGGAGGATGCCAACTACCTCTTTTTGCAAGATATTAAACCCAAAAAAACGGGGCATCAATCAGGGAGACTAACCAAAGCACACGTTCGTTATTTGCACCTCAACCTGAAGCAATCCGTAGTACGAAACAGCAACGGTTACGAACCCATCGTCAAGGCATATAAACTCCTAAAAGAGGCCAATATGAGCGAACTCCCCATGGCAAAGAAACTGGCAACGCAATTGACCCAGGTTTTTAAATCCACTTTTCAAAATCATAAGGATTTACTCACCACCTTCAGTCATGGAGATTTTACCGCATGGAACAGTTTCGCCAAGAACTCGAAACTTTACCTGTACGATTGGGAATTTGCCAATTCAAATTACCCCATATTCTATGATCTTTCCCATTTTATCTTTCAGCAGGAAATTCTGGTCAACCATACCAATTTCAAAACCATCAAAAAGAAGATTATCAACACACTGGCAGAACCTGAATTTGTCAATTTCATTCAAAAAAACAACATTGATTTTAAGGAGTACCTAAAATATTATCTGCTAATCAATGTCAGTTACTACTTAAATTTATACAGCAAACAAAAAGACCTGCACAAACAGGTATACTGGCTAATCAACGTATGGACCGAAGCCACTGAATATATCAGGAATTTGGAATATCAAGGAGGCTATAAGGCGTACTTTATACGAAAGCTGGGGCAATATTTACGCAATAAGAATTACGCTTTGATTAAAGCCACCAACAATCCCGAATCGCTCAGCGAAAACACTTCCGATTTAGATTTAATTACCGATCGTGTGACCGCAAGGAAAATTCATCAATTTGCAAAGGAAGAAACGGGTATTTACAAAGTACAGCTTATCCGTCAAAGCCACATGAACACGCTTGAATTGTACTTCGACGACCAAAACTTTTTACGTATTGACCTATTGTTTGAAGTAAGAAGAAAGAATATCGTATTCCTGGATGCGAAGAAGGCACTCAAAGCATCTTATGTGGCCGACAATGGCTGGAAATACATCCCTGACAGTTTTAGCGTAGAATATATTAAAGGTTTTTACCATCTAAACAAGCATGAAATTCCTGAAAGATATATTGCCTACTACAAGGAACATTTTCCGGACATTCGCACCAGCCAACCCAAAACATACCGGAAACACCTGATGCAGATGCCTATGAACAATCTGCTGAGGGTAAGCCTGAATACCCTGAAATATGTTTTTGGTCTTCTTTTGCATGTAACCCGGCCCAAAGGGTTTGTCATCACATACAGCGGCGTGGACGGAGCAGGTAAAACCACCATCATCGAGCGTTTTGCCCACCAGTTGAGGACAAAATACCGCAAAGAGGTTGTCTTACTCCGGCACAGGCCCTCTTTACTTCCCATCCTCAGCGCATGGGTATATGGCAAAAAAGAAGCGGAACATAAAGCAGCCAGCCGCCTTCCTCATCAAGGCTCCAATAAAAGTTCTATCGGATCGTTGCTCCGTTTTGGTTACTATTTATTTGATTACCTTGTGGGACAGTTTTACGTTTACTTTAAATATATATCCAGAGGATACATCGTCTTGTACGACCGGTATTATTTCGACTTTATCAACGATTCGAAACGTTCAAACATTATCATTAGCAAAAAAATATCCGGATTCTTCTATCGTTTTCTGCTGAAACCGCAATACAACTTCTTCCTGTATGCGCAACCCGAACAAATACTAAAACGCAAGCAGGAATTGGATGCCATTACTATTGACAAACTCACTGCTGAATATCGCAAATTATTTGCCCGGTACGACCACAAATACAAGCATTCAAAATATTTTAGCATTGAAAATCAGGAAATTGATAAAACAATTAAAATTATCGAACAAGCATTGGTGTTTAATAATTAACTAACTTTATCCCACAAAGAGCATGAAACGGATTCTAGAAAAAATCATACAAAAGCGCAATCCTGCCTTCCACTTTGATCCGGATGTTAGTATCAGATTAATCCTTGCTTTGGTCAGTGAAAAAATCTGGTACGTAGTCAGGGGGTTTAAAGTTTGGTTCAGGGGACGCAAACCCAGATTGCTCATGCTTGGCCACCGCGTTCGGTTTTTTAACCTTTCGCACATCAAATGGGGAAGATGGGTTAAGCTGGAAGATTATGTTTATTTAAGTGCATTGGGCAAAGGAGAAATCAAACTAGGGAACAATGTCAGTATCGGGGCCTACAGCCGGCTGATTATCGCTACCTCTTTCGATCATATAGGAAGTCATATTCACATTGGCGATCAGGTGGGCATTGGCGAGTTTGCCTATCTCGGTGGAGCCGGGGGACTTGAAATAGGCGATCAGTGCATTGTGGGACAATATTTTAGCTGTCACCCCGAAAATCATAATTATGCCGACAGGAAAACCCCCATTCGGTTGCAAGGCACCAACCGGAAAGGAATAAAAATTGGAAAAAACTGCTGGATTGGATCAAAGGTAACCATCCTCGATGGCGTTGAAATCGGTGATAACTGTGTGATTGCCGCCGGAGCTGTTGTAACCAAAAGTATGCCGGCCAACAGCATTATCGGAGGCGTACCGGCAAAAGTGATAAAACCCATTGAATAGTAACGCATCGATAAAAAGCAGTTAGAAGTTTTGAGACAATCCTCCAATCATTGACTTACCCATGAAAAAAACAATTTTAATAACAGCTTACGCAGTTAATCCCTATAAAGGTTCGGAAGACGGATCAGGATGGCACTTTATCCGTGAGGCAGCGCGTCACAATAAGGTGATTGCTATTACCCGTAAAAACAACGGCCCGCACATTAAACGGTTTTTAAATGAAAACACCGGCTTTCCGCATGAAAATCTAACCATGCTCTATTTCGATTTACCCTACTGGATGCGTTTTTGGAAAAGAAAATCGCGGGGTGCACTACTTTATTTTTACTTATGGCAATGGTTTATGCCTTTCTTCATCAAACGGCAGCATTTACAATTCGATTTGGTGCACAATTTAAATTTTCATAACGATTGGGTTCCTTCCTTTTTGTATCGCTTACACAAACCATTTGTATGGGGCCCCATGGAGCACCACCCACCCATTCCAAAGCAATACCTCTTACCAATATACGGCACCAAAGCATTTTTGTTGGATCGGCTGCGTACTTTTACAAAAAACATATTACGACGATACAATCCATGGATGCGACACGCTTTAAAAAAAGCCGATTTGGTGATTGCCGGTCATCGCGGGGTTATTCAGAAGCTACCTGTCAAGATGAAAAGGGTTGAAACAATGAGCCTGGTAGGAACCGATTTATATGAAAAAGCCCGGCCACAAAAAGAAAACAATGAATTCAAGGTCATTTCAGTGGGCCGTTTTGTACCCTTAAAAGGTTTTGACATTACCATAAAAAGTTTTACGCTGTTTTACCATGCGCTGTTGGAAGAAGAAAAAAAGAAAGTGTCGCTTACACTGGTAGGCCAAGGCCCCCTTTTAAGCAAAATGAAAAAAATGATTGAGGAAACAGGTATCAAAGAGGTGACAAAAATCATTCCCTGGATTCCGCAACACGAACTAATGGAATTTTACAAAACATCCGATGTGTTTTTATTTCCTTCACACGAAGGGGCCGGCATGGTGGTAATGGAAGCGCAGGCCCATGGACTTCCCGTGGTTTGTTTTGACAACTTCGGCCCCGGCGAACTGGTTAGTAAAAAATCAGGCCTTTTGGTTGCACACCAGTCGTATACCGAAACACTCAACCGGTTTGCCGACCATCTGGAGATACTTTTTCATCAACCGGAAAAATTGAAACAAATGTCAAGAGATGCCGTTGAACATGTTCGACAGACTTACACGTGGGAGAAAAAAGGGATGGTTCTTAATCAATATTACAAGGAAGTTGTTCAATTGGCACAATGAGACAAAACGCAATAATCACTGTCAAACCATTAATAAATAAAAGCAGGTAAACAAAGCATGGGGCAACGAGAACAACAAACCAACATGCATGTAAAGAATGGAATTTCACAAATAAGGAGAATAAATATTTTTTGATATATGAAAATTATTGGTGTACATCTATACAATGATTATAGTGGAAGTCCCAGGGTCTTCTCTCAATTGCTCCGGCATTGGGTTGCACAGGGACACGAGGTACACCTGCTCACTTCACAACACGAAGGCCGACTCTCGAACATAGAAGGCGTTTATTACCATCCTTTTTATTACCAGTGGTCGAAAAACCGGGTCAAAACACTACTCCAATTTTTAAAAGTAAACCTCATTATCTTTCTGAAAGTATGGCAACTGGGAAAATCATCGGAAGTAGTTTACATCAATACCCTATTGCCTTTTGGTGCAGCCTGGGCAGCTAAAATCAAAAAGACAAACTGCATCTTTCATCTTCATGAAACATCGGTTCGTCCACTTTGGTTCAAAAAATTCTTAAAAAACACTGTTAAAAAAACAGCAACCCGGATTATTTATGTATCAAAATATCTCAAAAACACAGAAGGATTTGGATTGCCGCACGAACAAGTGATTTACAACGCGTTGAGCGATGATTTTTTCGAGAACGTCACCCAAAGACAACGCCACGAGCGCATTACCGACAGGCATATTCTCATGCTGGCATCCTTGCGGGCCTACAAAGGAGTTGAAGAATTCATCACGCTGGCGCAAAGGCTTCCGGCATTTACTTTTGAGTTGGTTCTTAACGCCACTGCCGAGGAGCGCGCAACGTTTTTGTCGCGAAACCTGCCGGGAAACCTGATCATCAGCCCTCCCTCTAAAAATGTACACCCCTTTTACGAACGAGCCGCCCTATTGCTTAACCTGTCGCGTCCTGATGAATGGGTAGAAACCTTTGGACTTACCCTGATTGAAGCCATGGCCTATGGCCTTCCTGTCATCGCTCCTCCGGTGGGCGGACCTGCCGAAATTGTTACCCAAGCCGTTGGATTTCAAATATCGTGTTACGACATGGAAAGACTGGTACAACATGTGCAAAAAATCATGAACGATACACAGCTCTACCGTCAACTTTCAGAAGCCGCCCTACATGAAGCTGAGAAATACCGCAAACAGCGCTTTCTTAAACAGGTGGACACCCTCTTACACCAAACGCTCCACCAAGGCTCCTAAATGCAAAAATCGTTTCATTTTGACACTCCCTTTTCTGTCAACCTAAACACCACATCCTGATTATCAAACCTTTTAAAGCTGTGGCACATTTATTTATTAAATGTAGAAAGAGCAAAAAAAAGCAAGATGAAAAAAGTAGCCATTATAGGAACAGCAGGAGTACCCGGAAGGTATGGAGGATTTGAAACCCTGGCCCATCATTTGGTATTGCAACTTAACCACTCCTACGCACTCACCGTTTACAATTCCAAAAAAACCTATCCAAAGGGTCAACGCCCGGCATCGTGGGAAGGCGCCAAATTAATCTACCTTCCATTCAGTGCCAATGGCTTTCAAAGCATCATTTACGATGCTATTTCGATTATCCACGCCCTGTTTTTTGCCGACATTCTTATTGTTCTCGGTGTAAGTGGTGGAATTTTCATGCCCCTTGTCCGTTTATTTAGAAATAAAAAAGTGATTGTAAATATTGATGGCTTGGAATGGAGACGCGACAAATGGAGCAAACCCATTAAAGCATTTTTACATTTCTCAGAAAAAATGGCCGTCCGGTTTTCGAATGCCACCATCACCGACAATGCAGGAATAAAAAGGTATACGGGTCGTTATTACAAAACCACCAGCATACAAATCGAGTATGGTGCCGATCATGTTATCCACAAAAAGCTTGGAAACGATACCCTCAAAAGGTTTCCATTTCTGAAAAACGACTACGCTTTTTGTCTGGCCCGAATCGAACCGGAAAACAACACCCATCTTATCCTGGATGCTTTTAGCCGGCTGCCTGAAAAACAGCTCGTCTTTATTGGCAACTGGGACATCAGCCCTTACGGGAAAAACCTGAAGGAAAAATATAGTCGATTTGAAAACATTCACATTCTCGACCCCATTTACGAACAGGAACCTCTGGATGAAATACGGTCGAATTGTAAAATATACATCCATGGGCATAGCGCCGGGGGCACCAATCCATCGCTGGTAGAAGCCATGAGATTAAAATTACCTGTATTTTCTTTTGATGTGAGTTTCAACCGTGCAACCACTCAGGAACAGGCCATCTTTTTTAAAGATGCCGACGACTTAATTCTAAAAATTCGGAACACGGATGACCCTATGTTGGAAACGGTAGCCAACAAACTGGAAAAGATAGCACGGAAACGATATACCTGGGCGCTCATTGCATCGAAATATCACCATGCCATCCAGGCATTTGAATATAATTACAGAAAGAAACCGCTAAGGGGCTGGATTTCGACCCTGCCTCAACAACAGCTCATCTCGCTGGGATTAACGCACCTGGCTCACCAAAAATATTTTTACGAATAAATACCAAGAAGCCATGAAAACAATCCTGCATATCGAATTACAACCCTCAACAACAGTCATGGCGGGTGGTTTCTTAATCGCCTTGATAATTGTTGTGACCCTGATTCCAAGCATCATCAAATATGCCTTAAAATTTAATCTGGTCGACATGCCCGATGAACGAAAGGTACACCAAATCCCCACACCACGCTTTGGTGGTCTGGCCATTTTTTTAGGCGCTTTTCTCTTGACAGCTATCGTTGCAACAACCTTGAACAACACCCTGATGATGCAACTGCTGACCTTACTATTCCTGGTTTTTATTTTAGGAATAACCGACGACAAAGCAAGCTTAAAAGCCCACTTCAAATTTGGTGTCCAAATAATCATAGCCACAGCCATGGTGGCGTTGGGTTTCCGGATTGAATCGTTACACGGAATAATGGGTATCGAAGCTTTACCTCTGGCGGTTCAATATCCGCTGAGTATATTGATAATTGTAGGATTGACCAACGCCTTTAATCTTATTGACGGAATTGATGGTCTGGCCGGCGGACTGGCCCTCATCAACAGCCTCATATTTGCCTATTTGTTTTATACGCTTGGCAAACCATTCTTTGCTCTCTTTTCCGTCTCACTGGCAGGCGCCAGCCTTGGCTTTTTATTTTTCAATTTCAAAAATGCCAAAATCTTTATGGGTGACGGAGGATCACTCTTCATCGGATTTTCCATGGCCATTTTGGGCATTGCCTTTCTAAAATACATGCCACAGGCTCCGGCCCTTACCGAGATGAGAAATGTATCGTTGGTGTTCTCGCTCATGTTGGTTCCGGTTTATGATACCGTCAGGGTTTTTACCGAGCGCATCATTCAGGGTAAATCGCCTTTTCACCCCGACAAAACACATATTCATCATTTACTTTTAAAAAGCGGATTCAACCCCACCAAAGCCGTCTTCATCCTATACTTTACCAACCTGTTACTGGCATACACCGCCGTACACCTTGACGGCATGATGCTCGTTTACAGCTTTATCATTCTTTCGCTCATGTCAGGTTTGCTGAGCGAGTGGCTAAACTTAAAAATTTGGCTAATGAGTGAAAAGAAGAAAGAATCTATCAAAAAGCAACTGTTGGACATCTCCAAAACCAATCAATTATTTATTAGAAACCATAATAGTTTACTACAATGAAAAACAAAAATATACGTATAGGACTTCTCGAAGATGACCTGTTTATGGCCCAAACCATTAAGGCCTATTTGGAAAGTGACACCCAATGGAAGGTCCAAATCTATTCAAACCCTTCTGACATTGAGGAAGAGAATTTACCCGACATGATGATTTTCGATTACTTTATCGGAAACAACATGTTTGAAAACAATTCCCAGGAGGCATTAAAGCGCATCAAGCTCAGGCAAGCTGATCTCCCTGTTATTTTTTTCACCTCAGCCAAGGACATTGATATTGCTATAGAAGTATTGAACAAGGGGGCGCAGGATTATATTATTAAAAATGAAAAAAATTTCCCCAAACTAAAAACCAGCATTATAGAAGCCATCCAAATACAGGAACAAATCAAGGAATTAAAAAATTTAAGAGAAGAGATTGATAAAATTAAACGCAAGAGTATTATTTACGGTAGCATTCTATTGAGTGTTCTCATTAGTACCTTATTGGTTATTTAAGCCTTTCGACCCGCAGAAAAGGGTGTTCCATCGATTTTTGTTTATTTTTGTTTTTTCATTTCACAAATGTTAACCAAAAATCAATTGTATGTTTAAAGGACACCCAAAAGGATTATATGTGGCATTTTTTGCCAACATGGGGGAACGTTTCGGCTACTACACCATGTTGGCCATCTTTGTTTTATACCTCCAGTCGAAATTCGGATGGTCGGCTACTGAAGCCGGACACGTTTATGGCGGATTCCTCTTCGGGATTTATTTTCTGCCATTGTTGGGCGGCTATATTGCCGACAATGTTTTAGGATATGGGAAAACCATCATTCTGGGAACCCTGGTGATGTTTGCCGGATACCTGATGCTTGCCGTTCCCGGAACCGGCCAGTGGTTTATTTATGGCGCCCTGGCAGTTATCTCACTCGGAACCGGACTTTTCAAAGGAAACCTCCAGGCATTGGTGGGGAACCTTTACGATGAAGCCAAATACAGCAAATTGCGCGACTCGGCTTTCAATATCTTTTACATGGGAATCAATATCGGGGCGTTCTTTGCCCCAAGTGCTGCCAAAGCCATGCGTAAATGGGTATTGGGATTGCAGGGCCTCGACTATGACAAAGCCATCCCTTCGCTGGCACACGGTTATTTGAATGGTACGCTGGAAAACACTTCCGAGTTAAGCAAATTTGCCCATGCCCAAATGGGAAGTGCCTTTACCAATCTGGCCGATTTCTCCCATCATTATATTGATGCTTTAAGCAAAGCTTACAATTCCGGTTTTGCTGTGGCAGGCGTTAGCATGATATTCTCTCTCGCTATCTTTATCGGTTTCCGGAAATATTACAAACATGCCGACATCACCCACAAACAAAAGAAAGCACAACAAACAGAAAAAGTTATCGAACTCACACCCAAACAAACCAAAGACCGCCTCATGGCGCTGGGTTTGGTATTTTTGGTAGTAATTTTCTTTTGGATGGCGTTCCATCAAAACGGATTTACGCTGACGATTTTTGCACGCGACTATACAGTAGGCGCCGTAAACAAAGCCACAGCCATTGTATTTAACTTATCCACTTTTCTCCCCATCTTACTGGCTATTTTGGGAATTGTGATGGCAGTGGGCAAAGGAAACTCATCCAAAGTGAGGCTATCGGGAGCGGTAATTGCTTTTGCATCAATGGTAATAGGATATTACGCTATCGGTCAGCTTCAACCCGAAGGGAATCCCATTTCACCTGAAACCTTTCAGCAGTTCAACCCCATTTTTATTGTGTTTTTAACCCCGGTAATTGTAGGATATTTTGGTTATCTGCGTAAGCGCGATAAAGAACCCTCTTCACCCAAAAAAATCGGTATTGGGATGATTATCACAGCCGTGGGATTCAGTTTAATGATGATTGCCTCTAAAGGACTGATGAGTCCACACGATTTGGCACAACAGGGAGGTGTTTCCGATACTTTACGCTCACCTTTCTGGTTGATTGGAACCTATTTTACGCTCACCATTGCCGAGCTTTTCCTCAGCCCCATCGGAATTTCATTTGTATCGAAAGTGGCTCCGCCACAATACAAAGGATTGGCTCAAGGAGGATGGCTGGGAGCAACCGCCATCGGCAACCTGGCAGCCGGACTGATTGGCCCGTTTTGGGACAAATGGGAACTCTGGCAGTTCTTCGGACTGCTGGTTGGACTAACCTTACTTTCTGCGCTTTTTATCTTTTCGATTTTAAGGCTTCTTGAAAGAGCAACAACCTCATAATTAAACATCAGATTCAAAAAAGCGGGAGATATCTTCCGCTTTTTTTATTTCCCTATTTTTGCGCCATGAACCACTCGTTTGAAGGCAAGCGCCGCTTTAATTCCTACTCCGATTATTTTAAAAAGCAATTCGGGCAACGTGTTCAAAAGATCACGGTAGATGCAGGCTTCACCTGTCCCAACCGCGACGGTAAACTGGCACGCGGAGGCTGCACCTATTGTAATAACAACGCTTTTAATCCCTCCTATTGCATTCCCCGGAAAAGTGTTGCACAACAGGTAAAAGAAGGAATAGAATTTCACAAAGTCCGTTACCGGCGAGCAAGTCAGTATCTGGTTTATTTTCAGGCTTATTCGAACACCTATGCCCCACTGGCTCATTTAAAAGATTTGTATGAACAGGCTTTGGCACAGGAAGGGGTAATTGGCCTGGTCATTGGCACACGCCCCGATTGTGTGGATGACGAAAAACTGGATTATCTGCAAAAACTTTCTGAAAAATATTACATCATCGTTGAATACGGCATCGAAAGTATGCATGATGAGATTTTGGATCGTGTCAACCGTCAACATAGTTTTGCACAATCGAAAGAAGCCATTAAAGCCACTGCTGCACGGGGCATCCACACCGGAGCACACATGATTTTCGGCTTACCGGGCGAAAGCCGGCAAATGATGATGGATTCGGTTGACGTAATTTCACAGCTTCCGCTGGATACCATCAAATTCCATCAGTTACAAATCATCACAGGAACAGCAATGGCCATCGACTTTCAAAAAAACCCACAGGATTATCAGTTGTTTTCATTGGAGGAATATATCGACTTCGTCATTCGATACACCGAAAGGCTGAATCCTGATTTTATCATTGAACGTTTTGCAGGGGAAGTACCACCCAGATATCTTGCCGGCCCCGGATGGGGGAAAATCCGCAATGACCAGATCAAGGTAAAAATTGAGAAAGAGATGGAAAAACGCGATACCTGGCAGGGAAAATATTTCACAAAATCACCATCGTTGGCAAACTCAAAAAAATAAACCTGTTTAAAGTTAAATTGTTTTTTGATATGTATATAGCTAAAAATCAGACAATAAATATTTTTTTAATTGACCTACCCCTTCACCCCTTCCAAAAGGGGATGATAGGTATTTATTGTCTGATTTTTAGTGTTTTTCTTTGGACCAATGACTTTTAACTTTAAACAACCTCAATAACAGGAACAACATGGCCATCAACAACTCATACAAACTTTTCACAGAAAAAAGAAAACACGGTGGCGAGCAGCACCTGGCCCGACCCGTTATCGTAGCCGACCGCATCCTTTCGCCCATGAACGTAGGGGCCATACTGCGACTGGCTGCAAACATCAATGCAGCAAAAGTCTGGTTTGTGTACGACGAAGACCCCGGATTTCGATCTTATAAAATAAAACGTACTTCTTCCGGTGCCAGTGAAAAAGTGGACTGGGAAATGATTTCTACCGAAAAACTACCAAAAATCCTTCCTCCTGATCATGAAGTCATCGCCATTGAAACCACCGAAGACGCTCAGGATATTTACACGACAGCATTTCCCAATAAAGTTGTTTTTATTGTAGGCAACGAACGCTTTGGAATCCAGGAAAAACTCATAAAACTGTGCAGCAGGAAAGTCTTTATCCCCATTCCAGGACCCATTTCCTCACTCAATGTAAGCCACGCTTTGAGTGTTGGATTATTTGAATGGTACCGGCAGGTACACCGCAAATCGTAACAGAAAAGAGTCAGATAGAAACCCCAACCCTTTGTCAACGCTATTCAGGCATGGACAATCTACAACTTCTGACTTATTCTCCCAGCCTTTCATCCTAAAACAAACGTTTCAAAATGAAACGATGGATTGGAACAATAAAAACATAACCTATTGTTACAAAAACTTTTACAAACATGGCATATTTTTTTCAATTACAATTTGAACAAAAAATAATACAGCGCCATGAAAACAAAAGCATTACTCTCCAACCACCTAAACTTTTTGATTTTATTTGTTGGACTTCTTTTCATCAGCCTGACAGCAAAAAACCAAACCTTAGAAATTGGGATTGGTAGTCCGGCGAACCTTACGGTATGCGACCAAAGCGAACCCATCACCATCAACGTCACCAATACGGGAAGTTCAACCATAAACATCCTTCAAATGCATCTAACCCTTCCCACGGGTATCGAATACAACCCGGGTAGCCTATCAGAAAGCACCTCGTACCATGTTAGCGAAAGCAACATTACCAACTTGTCATCGGTGTATTTTTCAGCCTTTTCTCTTCCCGCCGACAGTACCCTTAGTTTTACTGTCGACATTTCAGCGAAAATGGCGGCCATCGATTATGTTTTAGCCGGCAATACCTTACGAAACCAATTGGATGTTGCGTCAAATAACGCCTCCGGTTCGGGCACCTCATCAGCATACAACCTTTATTACGGCGTATTGAACATCATCGGAATTTCACCCAATTCCTATTCCATTCATTCGGGAGAGACCTATACACGTTCCATCACCATTTCAAATAATGGAAATGGACGCATCAGTGCTTTCTTACTCAAAGATATTCACGATGCCGGCATTTCCATTACGTCAGTAGACTTAGGAACATTAAACGCTACCGGCGATTCCATTTCATTTGGGGCTTCCGATTTTGCAGGAATTGGCAATGGAGATAATTATTTTGATCAAAATGAATCCATCACCGTCACCGAAACCATTACGGCAGCAGGGTGTCAAAGCGGTACAACCTCCTCCGTATTTTCGACGGTATGGGGGTGCGACAGTCAGCGCGAAAGCGCCACCAGCAACGCCTCCACCACCATCAGTCTGGCAACACCCTCCATTTCGATATCCACCACCTCCGATCTTAGCAGTTGTTTTGGCTCGGGCGACGCATCCACACAAAGCATTACCCTGACCAACAACGGAGCAGGCAGAGCCGACAACATTCAATTAGACCTCTATAAATCATCGGGAAATGGTTATGACCAAACCATTTTTTCAAGAATTGACGAAACCAACATTACCTATTCCATTGACGGGGGGACCACAATCTCCATCACGCCATCACAAACATTTGCTACCGACAACAGTGGCCGCTACAGTTGCCTCGGCAGCAACCCCGTTGGAAGGGTTATTCTTGACCTGCCCGACTTAGCGGCCGGTTCATCAATTACAGTCTATTTTGACACTTACCAATGTAACATTAATGTAAGTGAGGGTGATTTGGTAAAAGGATGGGGTTATTCGTTAACCTATGCTGATGTCTGTGCTTCAAATACCTATTCAAAATCCGGAACCGGTCAAAACGAAAACAAGACCAGCATTGGTATTTTTGATGAAATACCCACTGACATTAATAATGGAGAGACAAAGGAATACAATTTCACCATAAACCAATTCGACAATGATTTACCCGAAGGATCAGGAGCCCGATACAAAGTGGTTTTCCAACTTCCGGCAGGAATCGCTTATTCCAATCTGGAATTTTATCATAATGTTGCATGGCCTGCTCATTCGCTGGCATACAACACTTCAAACAATACCGTTACAGCCATCTACGAGCTCCCCAACCCCTCTAATTTCACCATCAAAAATGCAATTTTCAACCTGAGCCTTACAGGCGACTGCAGCATGACCGGAGCCAACGGGGGATATTTGCCCATAGTCTATAGTTTCTATTATATCACCGACACCACTTGTGAAACAGAAATTCCGTTTTTATCAAACGACACGGTATACACCACGCTGCATTGTGGCAATACCGGTGGAGAAGGAATGAATTTTTATCAATTCGATTTGGAACGCACCAGCCTCGGCCTTCCCGATAACGATCAAGACGGTTTGCCCGATGCTTCCGGAAGCCTTGATTATTCCAGAATCAAACGCAACAGGTTTATGTACGGTGACACCATGCAATGCGCCTATAAAGGGGTTGTATCCACTTCAGAAACCCACCCCTCGTGGAGTCATGCTTATGCCACCTCTATTATTGATAATGGTTACGAATTAACAAATATCGAAGCGGTTGTCACCGTCTATGATGCCAGTAGTGCAACCTATCTGAACTGTGATACGGTTCCCTTTAGCACTTCAATTGTTAATGGTCAAAAAACGATTCAATACGACATCAGCCCCGCCACACTGGCTGCTTACAACAGCAACTTTAACGGTTTTAGTTATGAAGATAATGATTCCGTCACGCTCACTGTAAAATACAAAATAACAGGGAACATTGGCTCTGACATCCAAAGCAACACCATGCAAAATTCATTTTACACCAGCGATATCGCCAATCCAACATCCACAAGCAATCAATACAGCACCGATCAGTTTGATGGGGTTTTCACACTCACCGGCTCCTATTTTACCAATGCGTACACAAGTTGGTACAAAGTAACTTCATGCGAAAAACAGGTTTCCCAAAATTTTTATTTCGGATTAGCAGAAAAATATGCAGGTGGAAATTTTTTCCCCTCGGAGTACCGAAATTGGGCCCACGTAAAAATTGCGCAGGTGCATATTCCCATGTATTACGAAGTAAAATCGGCATCTGTAAAATTTGTTCGAACCGTAAATACCGACAAAACCTCCGCACAATATGTGTACAATATTAATCCCGAATCCGTAAACGGCACATATTACACCTACAACCTGGAGCAATTTTACGAAGCCTTTGGGGGAACCGTCCCATACTCTGACGATGGATTCAAGGGGACACTCTACCTTACATTGGTTCCCACCAACAAAGCGTTGACAGATGCCTATCAGGATATTGATTGGAAATTCACTTTTGCACAATCCGATTATCTGGGTGGTGGCGAAACCGACTGGGTTGACAGCAATCCGGACCGGATCAAATTTACACCATCAGAATTATCCGTTACTTCCAACACGCCGGTGGTAGACGGTATCGACAAAACTGTTACCTGGGACTTAAAGGTTAAAAACACCTCTTCAAGCGCCGATGCCAACAATGCATGGATTTACTTAAAAAACCCCTCGGGAAATATTACCATTGACTACCTGATAGATGATGATACCGATGACACCCTAAGCTTAAGCAGCGATTATTATCCCATTGGGTATATCGGTGCAGGAGAAACCCGTGATTTTAGTGTCGTTGCCCACTATTCATCCTGCTCCAAAGATTACATCACGGCCTATGCCGGATACCAATGCTCGGGGTATCCCGATTCTTTCGGAACCTTTACAGGTACCATCTATTCAAAAGGACTTTTTGTTGATCCAAAACCCTCTTCATGGCAAGCCATTGTGGTAGGTGAAATGGTTGGAGATGCTTGCGGAAACTCTTGTGAGGTTTATCTTACCTTAACCAATGTTCACTTTGCCACCATTGACAGCGTTGATATAACACTCACCCCGGTTGGTAACACAATGACTTACCAAACAGGGACTACGGAAATTTTATATCCATCTACTGCAAATTATACAACCACTTCCGACCCTGAAACTTCGGGAAGCAATTATATCTATCATTTATACAATCTTAACAGTACCATCGCCAAAAATGGCCTAATGGGCATTTCACATCCAACCTATAACACGGTAAAACTACATTTTAGCATGACCCTTGAAGACGGATTTACCAATGGTGATTATTTAAGTATTTCCATTGGAGGGAAACAGGTATGCGGAGCGCCACTGACGAACCTGACACTGGCCTACGATCCCAGCGTGGGATTCAATACCGTATCAGGAACCGGCATTACCGGCGACAACATTAACAGCTGGGCAGCAAGCTGGGCTGATTATGACAACGACGGCTATGACGACTTGTTTGTCACCACCTATGATAAAACCGAGCCCAACTACCTCTATCATAACAATGGTGATGGCACCTTCACACGCATAACAACCGGTGATATTGCAACCGATAAAGCCAGCTCCCTTGCAGCTGCTTGGGCTGATTACGACAACGACGGTTACATTGACCTGTTTGTTGCCAACAACGTCGGATCACACAACTTCCTGTATCACAACAATGGAAATGGAACTTTTACAAAGATTACCTCCAGCGTGGTGGTAAACGAAGGCATCTATTGCCACAGTGCCAGTTGGGCCGATTACGACAACGACGGCTATGTGGACCTATTTGTAGCTGAATATTTCCCCACCAAAACCAACCACCTTTTCCACAACAACGGCGATGGTACATTTACCAGCGTAACAGGAAACCCGATTGTAACCGATGCCGGCCACTCCATTGGTGCAGCATGGGGCGATTACAACAACGACGGGCTGGTGGACCTCTTCGTTCCTAATACCGACGGAGACAAAAACTACTTGTATAAAAACATCGGCAACGGCCAATTTGTAAAAGTTGATGAAAATGTATTGAGTACGCCCTCCAATTCGGTGGGTTGCAGTTGGGGCGATTACAACAACGATGGCTTTTTGGACCTTTTTATAGCAAACTCCGGAAACCAGGACAATTTCCTCTATAAAAACAATGGTGACGGAACTTTCACAAAAGTTACCACCGGCGACATTACCCATGACGGTGGAAATTCGCATGGATCTACCTGGATTGATTTTGATAATGACGGGGATTTGGATATCATCGTTACCAACGACCAAAACGGTAGCAATTTTATGTACAAAAACAATGGTGACGAAACCTTTACCAAACTTGAGAATGTATTGACCGATGCCGGTGGAAATTCTTTTGCCACCGCAATTTCCGACTACGATCAGGATGGTGATTACGACGTTTTTATTGCCAATCACGAAAATACACAAAACTTTTTCTATAAAAATACCAAAGGACAATGTGCCAGCCATATCAGCATAAAGCTGATCGGTACCAATTCCAACTATTCGGCCATTGGAGCGCGAATCAGGGTAAAAGCAACAATCAACGGACAAGAAACCTGGCAAACACGACAAATTACCAGCCAAAGTGGCGGTGGTTCAGGTAGTGAAAATTCGCTACAAACCATTTTCGGATTGGGTGATGCAACCACGGCAGACAGCATTGTGATAGACTGGCCGTCAGGTTACCGACAAATCTACACCAATATAGATGTAACTTCAGGCCCTTGCGTTACTTATGTAGAAGAAAATGGTGCACACATTTCAGGACGAGCCTATCTGGACGCCAATGAAAATGGATCGTACGACAGTGGCGAAAGCCTACTCCGTAACGTGCGGATTGATTTAAATCCTTTAGGAATAACAACTTATACCGATGAAAACGGAAACTACTCCTTCTATTTAAATACAGGCACCTATTCTATCGCAGCGACAGCCTCTACCTATTATACCCAACTGACCCCTGCTGATGCTCAAGGATATCAGGTATCTGTTGACCAAATTGGCGCAAGCTATTCGGGAAACGATTTTGGATTTAAGGCTACATCAGCATCCCCCGACCTCACCATTGATATCAGCACAACGCTTTTGCGTAAAGGGTTTACCAATCAATATGCCATCCATTACGAAAATCTGGGGACAACTAGCGCTTTGAGCGACACCATTAAGTTTGTACTGGGTACAGGCATGATACCTGTTTCGAGTAACCCTTCATGGGATCTTTACGATGGCGATACACTTTATTGGTACATTTCACGTATTGCCCCCCAGGAAGAGGCCACCTTAACCCTGGTCGATTCGATTGCTGATCCGGCAAATGTGGGTGACGTTATTTCCTGCTCAGCCTATATCAGTACAGGAACAACCGAAGCGGATTACGCTAATAATGCAGCGACGGATGAAAACACGGTAATGGGTGCCGTCGACCCCAACGACAAGCAGGTATTTCCAAGTGCCCGAGTCAAACCGAACCAATACCTCACCTACAAAATACGTTTCCAAAATGTAGGAAACTATCCGGCAGAAAACATCGTGGTTTGGGATACCCTTAGCGATGACCTCGACATCAAGACCCTGTGTCATATCATCACCAGTCATCCAGCACATCTCACCACCATTGACAATCACATTTTGCGCTGGGAATTTGAAAACATTAACCTAATCGACAGCGTCCACAACGAAGCCCAAAGTCATGGTTATGTACAATTTAAAATCAAACCGGTGGCTGATATTCCTGTAGGAAGAAGCATTCACAATACCGCTACGATTGTTTTCGACTACTACCAAAAAACGACTACCAATGATACCCATGTAGAATTTCGACCTGACTTTTATTATGACGGAAATGCACAACTGGTGACCTATCCCAACCCGGCGTCAACTTTTGTAAAAACAGAATTTGTCGCACAAAGTGATGGCCCGGGGAAGATTTCTATCTATAGCATTCAGGGGAAAAAGGTATTTGAAACCATCAACCAATTTCACAAAGGATGGAACAGTACCACCCTTTCGTTAGCCCACCTTCCGCAAGGCACTTATTTTGTACAGTTTCAAACCAATGAACAATTAGCAAGAAAGAAGATCGTCATATTAAAATAAGAAACATTTTTTCATGGTAAGCTGTTTAAAGGAGGTGTTCAGAAGAGCATCTCCTTTTTTTTGCCGGCAAGCCGTTGCAGAAGCGGAAGATACTTTATACAACAGCGCAAGAAATGATGCCAAAATAGAATCATGAATGGGAATTGATTTTATGGGAGGGCGTAGTTTGCAATTACCGCCGGGAAAGGGAAGTCCCTTGCCAATGAAATTTTATGTAGCAAATTGTTATATTTGGAAACCGAAAACTAATTTGTCCGATTAATAAGGGGTTAAACCACTGTTATCATGACTTTTTAATAAAATAAGAAGTATTTTTGGTACGGATTTAAGAAGTTACCAATCATATATAGAAAAAAACAGAATGAATAAAAATATCATTGCAGTACTACTTTTGTTAATAGGGTTTAACCAAGTAAAATCACAAGATGTCGAACAAATTGTAATCGGCACTAAACATCTACTCCATTCCAATATTTTGAATGAAGACAGAGAGTTTTGGATTATTCTTCCTGATTCTTACAATGATAAAAAGTCTTCCTATAAGAGCTATCCATTACTTATTGTTCTTGATGGAAATGTCCACTTTAAATCGGTTTCAGGTATGGTCAACTATATGAGTTCCAATTTATACCGAAACTGTAAAATTCCAGAAATGATAGTAGTGGGTGTTATAAATGTTGATAGAAGACGAGATTACACACCAGACAAAATCATAACAGTAAGACAAAATAATTCAGGTGGTGGAGAGAATTTCCTAAGTTTTTTAGAGGATGAGCTTATTCCCGAGTTGGATCAAAAGTATAGAACAGAGCCTTATCGAATCCTTTTTGGGCATTCTTTAGGAGGTTTGTTGGCCACTCATGCATATATGAAAGAAAAGACACTTTTCAATTCATTTATTGCAGTTGACCCAAGTTTTGGAACATGGGATTCAGAAACCATGGACAAAAAGTTAGATTCTATGACTGAACATTCATTTGAACGATTCATTTACATTGCCACTGCCAATTGGGGAAAAAGGAATATCAGAAACCGTGATCGCCATGTACGATTCTATGAATCATTGAATAGTAAATGCAAAGGTGAATTACCTGCAAAGTTAGAATACTTCGAAAATGAAGACCATAGTTCAGTTCCAATCATTGCTTTTCATAATGGAATCTCTGCAATATTTGAAGGCTATGGAATTTCATATCGTGATGTGGAAGACATTGAGCAACTAAAGCAACATTTTCATGCCCTTTCGGAGCGACTTTCATGGGATTTTCGACCTCCCGAGTTTCTTGTAAACCAAATAGGTTATAGAATGCTACAAAGTGGAAATAATAAAGACAAATCCAATGCATTGGAATTTTTCATTTTGAATGTAGAAAATTACCCTAAATCATCTAATTCCTATGATAGTTTGGGCGAAGCTTATGAAACATTAGGTGATACTCAAAAAGCAATTGAAAACTATAAAAAATCTCTTGAACTAAATCCAAATAATGAACATGCCAGAATTAAAATAAAAGAATTAAGCTAGAGCGAATAAATACGATTGGTAATAAATAGCCTTCAATCGGTGCGTAGCCACCCCTGCCTAGGCGTAGGTTTTAACTAGGCCGTTCTATTTTTATCTGCACATCAAAAGATCTTACCCTGCGTGTAGTTTACCACTAAACCCACATACCCAAAACTTTCCATACATTTGAAATATGGGAGCAGCATATTAGATAAAAAACCAAGAGCCCCTGTTTTTCTTAACCTTCCAGGTAGTTATTAGAACAGATGGATTTAGCAAGCAACTTACAGAACATGATGCTGGAAAGCTTCGAATACAGCAGCGCAAGAAATGATGCCAAAATGGAATCATTAATTGAAATTGATTTTATATGAGGGCATAGTAGCAAACTACGCCCCGGAAAGGGGATTATGGACAAAAGAAAAACAACAATAATCTATACCAGTACGCGCTAAAGCGTGACAATTTTGTAGTTCCAGACTGCTTGTCACCTACTTATTAGAAGCGATTAACATAATCGCTACCATCTTATGGCGTTATGCCAAATTGTAACCCGATCGTTGATACACCTTCTCCTTCAATGAAATCATGTGCACCGGCACTAATTCCTATATAATATTTTTTGATATGATAATTATAATACAACCTCACAGACATAGATTGTCTTACTCCATTCTCGGAAATGACCCCTATAAATTTATTGGTAGCGTTTATATACCTGTAGTTATAGTAATTATGAGAATATACACTGAATCCATAACCGGCCCCCATGCCAAAATCTATGGAGGAAATCTTTTTATTCTTAAAGTAAACAAACGGTTTTACGATGAGATCCAATTCAAATAAACCGGCCATTTTATTACTATATGCTTTTTTTTTACTATTTTCTATGTATTGTTCTCCATCTATACTATTCCAATAGTACTTAATTCTTTTGTTTTTGAGATTGGACACAAAAGAAAAATTTGGTGATACTTCAATTCCTTTAATGATAGGCACGCCTACATCAAAAGAAAAATAATATCCATCAACAGGGTTGCCATAGCCTGCGAACCCAACACTTGTACTGATAGATATATCCTGGGCATAAAACACGTTAGGAATGAACAGTAGTAGTAATAATAATTTGTTTTTCATTTGACATTGATTAAATTAAGGATTTATTCTATAATAAAAAGATGAAATCATCAAAATCATATACTTATAGTTTTATTCTCAAATAAGATCTCTAAGCAATGAAATTGATGATTTCATTTTATATTTTTATGGATAACAGGACTGGTTGTTGTCAACGGTTGATATTACCATTTTAAAACCATAATTAGAAAATTCAACTTCCATTGTCTCTGGGTCGTAATATCTTAAATAGCCTATACCAATATCTTCATCATGTGAGTTAAGAAAATCTACTATTCTAACAGGAATACTTCCATCAACATCGAAACCTGTACTATCAATATTCTTCTTTTTATAAATAGCATTAATATCTATATCAATATTTGGGCTGTTATCCCATTCAACAACTTTCATTGTTAATACCTCATCCCAATTGGATGGTTGCCAATTATATATATTTCTTCCATTAAAATAATTCCATGAATGTCTTGAACAGAAATCAAACAGCATTCCTTCTTGGATTGTTACACCTTGATTTGGACTACCCGATACAACCGCAAGTCTAAATTCGGGAGCCCCCAATAGCCACCCTTCAATATCATTGATAAAATCCCAATCAAAAGAAATCTTTTCTACGTATGTTTTGGTAGGGATGGAAACATCTCTGTATGGCACCATAACAAAATCATGTTTATAATTGGAATGAGCATTTGCTGTATAAATTGCAGAGCGATATATCACTTTTTTACCTTTAACAACATCATTATCCATAAAGTATAAAATATCAGGAGTAAAATCACCAACTTGAACATAATCATTATTAACATTAACAACAAGCTTTTCTAATCTCACATAATCAACACTTTGATCTAAGGGAATTCCCCAATTCAATTCAAGTAGTGAAGAAGAATGTAAAGTAGCAGAAAGGGATGTCACTTCTTGAGGTCTATTAGGTGCTTGAGCGGATACAATGTTGGAAGGATTTGACTCTCCAATTATGTTGAAAGCAGTTACATAATAGGAATAATACTTATTAGGTTCAACTGAAATATCATCATACACCATATTATTTATTCCAAGAACTGTTTGATGTAAAGTAAAACCTGGGGATGTATTTTCTTTTCTGTAAATATTATACCCTATAATACTTTGAGGGTCCGTCGGATATGTATATGTCCATTGTAGCTTTATGCCTGATTGTGATTGTGTTGCTTGTAAATTCCAGTCACTTATAACTGGCACCTCATCACCTCCAATTTCACCTGGGTCTATAATTCTTTCATTTAATCCAATAACTACAACGGGTTCATCGGGGCTATTCATTGCATCAATACTAACTTCTTGTTGATTTTGATAACCTTTTACATATTCAG